>CAMVBX010000061.1 GCA_947165825.1 uncultured Clostridia bacterium | reverse complement strand
AGCGGGCCACCCGCACCAGCCCCGGCTATACCTCCGGCCAGCTCATCACCCTGGGGGGCACGGACAAAGCGGGGAACGACGCCACCAACGACGTGACCTATATGGTCCTCCAGGCCTCCGCCCGGCTGAAGCTCCATAATCCCCCCCTGGCCCTGCGGCTCCATTCCGGAACCCCTGACGCCCTGTGGGAAGCGGGGATCGAGACCACCAAGCAGGTGGGCGGCGTACCCTGCTTCGAATGGGACGAGACGGCGGAGAAGAGCCTCATGCGCCGGGGCATCCCCCTGGAGGAGGCCCGGAACTACTGCCTCATCGGCTGCGTGGAACCCTGCGTCTGCGGCAGCGACTTTGCCAACTCCGGCGGCGACGGGGCCAACAGCTACACCATCCTCCCGTCTGCCCTGTGGTGCGCCATCAACAACGGCGTGAATCCCTACCATGCCCCGGGCACCCCGGAGCCGGGACGCACCGGCGTGGCCACGGGTTATCTCTATGAGATGAACAGCATGGAGGAGGTTCTGGAGGCCTACCGGAAGCAGATCGACTACTTCACCAAATGGGAAGTCACCATGGTAAACTGCTACGAGTTCCTCTATGCCGAGCGCATGCCCATGCCCCTGGTCTCCGCCACGGTGGAGGGCTGCATGGAAAGCGGCCTGGACGTGCTCTGGGGCGGCTCCAAATACACCAATACCGGCAACTCCAGCATCGGCCACGGCAACGTGGCAGACAGCCTGAACATCATCGACCAGGTCTGCTTCCGGGATAAGATCGCCACCACCCGGGAGCTGTACGACGCCCTGATGCACAACTGGGAGGGCTACGAGGAGCTGCGCCAGATCATCCAGGGCCGCTGCAGCCACTTCGGCAACAACGACCCCGAGGCGGACAAATATCTGAAGTTCACCGCGGATACCTATGTGGAGGGCATCACCCGGGGCGTCAGCCCCCGGGGCAACCACTGGACCGCGGGCTGCTGGCCCGTGACCCTGAACGTGGTGTACGGCGGCATGGTCTGGGCCACGCCCGACGGACGGAAATTCGGGGATCCCCTTTCCGACGGCATCTCCCCGGTGCAGTCCATGGATAAGGAGGGCCCCTTCGCCACCATCAACTCCATCCTGAAGTTCGACCAGAGCACCTATTCCAACGGCACCCTCTGCAACATGAAGTTCCACCCCACCGCCCTCCAGGGGGAGGCGGGGGACCAGAAGCTCCGGGCCGTCATGGAGGCCTACTTCACCGGCGGCGGCATGGAGCTGCAGATCAACGTCGTCTCCGCGAAGATGCTCCGTGAGGCCCAGGAGAACCCCAAGGAATACGAGGACCTGGTGGTCCGGGTGGCGGGCTTCTCCGCCTACTTCGTGGAGGTGTACAAGGCCGCCCAGGACGATCTGATCCGCAGGACGGAAATGAGCGTCTGAGAAAACCGAACCATGGGAGTCCCCAATCTCGGGGGCTCCCGATTTTTCTGTCACCTTTTCCTGGGAAATCCGTCTATAGAGGCAGAAGGGCCTTTCGAAAAAGAAGGAGGCAAGGCTGTGGAGGACGAGGGCATCATCGCGCTGCTGTGGGCGCGGGACGAGGCCGGGCTCCGGGCCGCGGGGGAAATTCCCGCGGCCCTGGACCTGCGGGATCTGCTCCTGGCCTATGCCGGGACCCACAGCGCCCCGGACCTGGGGAGCTTCCGCTATTCCGGCGGACAGGACTAGGGATTTAGGATAGGCGGATCAAGCTGACTTGTGTTGATCGCGAGTCAGCTTGTTTGATTTTTCTTTCCTCAAAGCGGTAATCTTCCCTCTGCGGATCCGGTGTATAAGGGTGAAGGGCAAGAAAAAGGAGGTGTGTGCATGGAGGACAGCCAGATCATTACCCTGTATTGGGACCGATCCGAGGAGGCCCTGTCAGAGACGGCCCGGAAATACGGCAGATACTGTCTCGCCATCGCCCGGAGCATCCTGGAAAGCGACGAGGACGCGGAGGAATGTGTGAGCGACGCCTATCTGCGGGCCTGGAACGCCATCCCCCCCGCCCGTCCGGCCCGTCTGCAGACCTGGCTCGGCAGGATCGTCCGGAATCTGGCCCTGAACCGGCGGGAGAAGGCCTCCGCGGAAAAACGCGGGGCCGGGCAGATCCCCCTGATCCTGGACGAGCTGGCGGAGTGCATCCCGGACGGTCCGGACGGGGACGCCGTCACGGAGTCCATTCTGATCAAGGATGTGCTGGACCGGTTTCTGGAGGCGCTGCCTCCGGATACCAGAAAGATCTTTGTCCGCCGGTATTGGTATATGTCCTCCCTGAAGGAGATCGCGGAGAAATACGGCATATCCGAGGGAAGCGCCGCCGTTTCCCTTCTGCGGACCAGAACGAAGCTGAGATCCGTATTGGAAAAGGAGGGGATCCATCTATGAAAACCCAACGCCTGCTGAAGCTCATGGGAGAGATCGACGACCGCTATATCGCCGAAGCCGCGCCAGAGACAAGGAAGCCCGCCAAGCCCCGGCGGATCCGATGGGCCGCTGCCGCCGCCTGCCTGTGTCTTGCGGGATTCGGCATTTTTGCCGCCGTCCGCGGTGGAAGCCCCTCCGGCGGCATTGAGCTGCTTTCTCCCCCGGCGTCGGCCGGGGCTTACCGGTTCGTGCTGATCAACGAGCCCTTGGGGGACGAGCGGTGGGATCCCGCCCACGTCCGGCTGATCACCGCAGAGCAGGGGGTCTGTCTGCCGGGTTGGCAGGAAGCCCACAACGGAGCCGGGACGCGGGAGGTCGCCGTTTATGTCGCCCCCCGGGAGACGCCGGGGACAATGACCGGCGAAATGACCCTCGAAGAGGCCGAGGAGTATGCCTATCTGGACCTGGATTCCGCGTCGGAGGAGATGCGGGAGAAGATCCTGGCCGCCCGGGAGGTCATCATCTTCCATTCCCGATGGGTGGCGGACGGGTATTCCGGCAACATTTGGGACGTAGAAACCGGAGAGATCATTGAAACCCTTCCCGCCTTTTCGGAGCTTTTTCCCGGCTGGGATCTGCCGGTATACGATACGATACAGGAGCAGGTCACCGAGGACGGGCTGGGGGCAGATTGCCTGTACGGGCTGGAACTGACCGTTGTGCAGGTTGAGGACGCCTTCCTGCGCGGCACCGTCCGGAAACCGATGAACTGGTTCGGCGCGGACGGGACCATAACGGTCTATCCCCCGGCGGATTCTCCTCTGGATACCCTTGGCCTTGAGGCCGGCGATTTGGTTTTCGTCTCCTATTATGGAAGGGACTGCAGTGTGAAGGACGGCGTTATCCGGGCAGACGGCATCACCCACGCTTCCCCCTTCGATCCCGTGCCATAAACGAAGCGGCTCCGATTTGAAAAGGAGGAATGACCGAACATACGCGAGTTTTCCCGGCTCTTGCAGAAACTCCCGATCCCCCGTTCCTCCCGGCGAAGCCTCGCTTCGCCGGGAAAAGGAGGAGCAATCGAGCGCTTGCAAGCTTTCGGCGGCGGGCACAGCCCGGCGACGGAAGCGCCGCCCGCGAGATTTGCGACGACGCGTTTCCGCTTTGTCACTTGACGCCCGGCGGTTAGCCATGGTAAACTTAAAAAGTACATGGACGGATCACCGGAATGGAGTGCAAATCTCCGCGAGTCGGTCACTGTGAAGCTGCCTTGGCAGATAAGCCAGATACGGCCCGTTCCGTGGGTATGGTTCTCTGCCGAAACCGGAGCGACCGCCGTCTGCGTGAAATCGGCGCACCCGGTCCGGGTGCGCCGTTATGCGTGCCCGAAGGTCTCCGTCCGGCAGGGAGAAGGGGGTACGGGCATGAGAAAGTGTATGGACGCAGTCAACCTCCATCGGCGCCTGGCCAAGATCCTGGGCCAGGTCCAGGCCATTGACCGGATGGTGGACGAGGATATTCCCTGCGAGGATATCCTCTCCCAGCTCAACGCCGCCAAAAGCGCCCTGAACAAGGTGGGCCAGGTGGTGCTGGAGGGCCACATCCGCCACTGTGTCCGGGAGGCCGTCAGCCGTGGGGACGAAGCGGCCCTGGAGAGTTTCACGAAAGCAATTGAGCGTTTTGCCAATATGCAATAAGAAAAGAGAAAGAGCAAAGGAAGACCCGGCGGAATCTTCTCCGCCGGGTCTTCCGTATATCAGGGGCTCAGCCCCGGAAATACTCTGCCAGCAGCTCCGGCAGCGCAGACAGGGTCTGCAGCACCCGATCCGGGGCTTCCGCCGCGCCGAAGCCGTAGGCCGCGTGGAAGAAGGGGATCCCCGCCTCCCGGGCGGAGAGCTCATCCCCGTGGGTATCCCCCACGTACACCGCCCGGTCCAGCTTTTCCCGGCCGCAGAGGAGGCGGATGTTGCCCCCCTTGCTCAGTCCGGTGCTGTGGTCCAGGAAGCCGTCGAACAGGTCCCGGAACCCATGGGCGTCCAGAAAGGTTTCGATATACCCCTCCTGACAGTTGCTGATGATATAGAGCCTCCAGTCGGGCTTCAGGGCCTCCAGGGTTTCCCGCACCCTGGGGTACAGCTCGCCTCCCCGGGCCGCCAGGTCGATCAGCTCCTCCCGACAGCAGGCATCCACCGCCTCCAGGCCCTTCGCCGGGGTCTCCTCCGGCAGCAGGGCGGCGGCGAATTCCTCCGCCGTCTTCCCCATCAGGGCCCGGAGCCGGGACGCGGTCACCTGCACCCCATAGGCCGAAAGCACTCGGTTCCAGGCGGGGGTGATCCGGTTGACGCTGTCCCAAAGGGTCCCGTCCAGATCAAACAAAACGCCGCAGTTCATCAGAAAAAACTCTCCGTTCCTCAGATATCCGTGAGCATATGGAAGGCGGTCTCCGTCGCCTGCCAGATGGTGGCGGGGCTGACGCAGTCCCCCAGCTGAATGAATTCCGGAGCGCAGAAGCCCAGGGCCTCCGCCTCCTCCCGCCGGGGCTTCCGCCCCAGGGCCACGGCCACGGTATCCCCGGGGATGAACGTCTCTCCCTCGGGTCCCACGGCTTTGACGCCCTCCGGAGTGATCTCCGTCACCCGGGTCTTCAGCCTGGGAGTGATCCCCAGCCGCCGGAGCTGAAGCTGGATGCTGGAGCCCTGGAGGATGTTGGAGCCGGAATTCAGCATGGGGGCCATTTCCAGGATCTCCACCTCATGCCCCAGGTCCCCCAGATAGATGGCCAGCTCGCAGCCCACCAGGCCGCCCCCCAGGATGACCACCTTCTTCCCCGCCTTTTCCGGGGCGGGATATAGGTCCTCCGCCAGGATCACGTTCTCCCCGGTGAGCCCGGGGATGGGGGGCAGAGCCGCGTCCGCCCCCAGGGCGGCCACGATCACGTCCGGCTCCAGGCTGCGGGCCAGCTCCGGGGTGAGGGGGGTATTCAGGCGGATCTGGATCCCCGCCTTTTCCAGCCGCCTCGCCTGAAGGGCCAGGTACTGGCCCAGATGCTTCTTGAAGGGGACCTTCTCCTCGCACAGGAGCACGCCCCCCAGCCGATCCGTCTTTTCGAACAGGGTGACCCGATGTCCCCGCTTTGCCGCGGTGAGGGCCGCCTGCATGCCGCCGACGCCGCCCCCGGCCACCAGCACGGTCTTGCTCTCCGTCGCGGGCGGGGCGAATTTCGTCTCATGCTCGCTGCCGATCTCCGGGTTCAGGGCGCAGGCGAACTGGCCCCGCATGATGAGGCTGGAGAAGCAGGTGAAGCAGCGCATGCAGTGGGTGATGTCCTCCTCCCGGCCCTCCCGGGCCTTCCGGGGAAGGTCGGGGTCGCAGATCAGGCCCCTGGCCAGCTCCACCACGTCCGCCTGACCGGATGCCAGGATCTCCTCCATCATGGCGGGATCGGAGAGGGCGCCCACCGTCGCCACGGGGGTCCTGACGTGCTTTTTGATCTCCGCGGCGTATTTCACGTTCACCCCGTCGGGCAGGAACATATTGGGATGGGTGACGGTAAAAACCTCCGCCACCTCATGGCTCCCGGCGGAGACGTGGATCAGGTCCACCTTCCCGTCCAGGGCTTCCGCGATGCGGATGCCGTAGTCCGTATCGTAGCCCCCCTCGTAGCATTCGGAGCCGCTGATGCGGATCTCAATAGGGAAGTTGGGCCCCACCGCCTCCCGCACCGCGGCGATGAGGGCCAGGGGAAAGCGCATGCGCTTCTCGAAGCTGCCGCCCCATTCGTCCGTCCGGGTGTTCTGGTAGGGGTGCATGAACTGATGCATGAGCCAGCCGTGGCCCCCATGGAGGGTGATCATGCCGAAGCCGCACTGCTTGGCAAAGCGGGCGGCCTCCGCGTGCTTCCGGATGGTGTAGCGGATCATCTCCTCGTCCATGGCGTAGGCGTGGACCGGGTGGCCGAAGCTGCCCTCGGTATCGCACTCCACCGGGCCGTAGACCTTATGCCCCTGGCTGTAGGAGATGCGGGCGCTGCTGCCCCCGTGGGAGATCTCGATGGCCGCCACCGCCCCATGCCGCCGGATGGAGCCGGAGAGCTTGTTCAGATGGGGCTTGCCGGAGATATCGTCCAGGCAGATATGGCTGCCGTTAGACTGGGCGTGTTCCCCGTCCGCCACCGCGTCCCCGATGCAGACGCTGGCCGCCCCGCCCTGAGCTTTCCGCTCATAGTAGCAGATCAGCTCGTTGATGGGATGGTTTCCGTAATGGGTATGCTGTCCTCCCGTGGGGGAGGCAAAGATCCGGTTCCGGAACGGAGTGCCCGCCAGGGTGATGGGGGTGAACAGGCGGGGATAGGGACACTGGTACATATTTCGCCCTCCTTGATTGGATTTTTTCTTCCATTATAAGCCGGAGGGGGGAAGGTTGCAAGCTTTCCCGTCTCCGCCGGGTCCGGGGGCGGGACTTTCCCCGGGGGGATTGCCGCCTCCCGGAACTGCGGGGCATTTCCTGTAAATTTTCCCTTGCAATATGCCATGCCGTGTGGTATACTCCTCATGTTAGTAGAGTAGGTATGGACAGAGTGGGTCGATTCCCACTCTTTTTTCTGGCCCATGTGGCCCCTGTCGGAGGTACGCATGAAGATCACGGAGCTGGTGGCCGGTCTGGCGGCGGAGCCCGCCGCGGAAGTCGGCTGCTTCGTCTGGGACGTGGAATTTGTCAAGGAGGGCGGCGAACGCTATCTCCGGGTGAGCATCGACAACGACGCGGCCCAGGTGGATATCGACCAGTGCGAAGCGGTAAGCAAGGCGCTGGACGCGAAGCTGGATGAGCTGGATCCCATCCAGGAACCCTATATTCTGGAGGTCTGCTCCGCCGGCGCGGAGCGGATCCTGAAGCGGCCCGAGGATTTTGCCCGTTTTCTGGGCAGCCCCGTCTCCGTGAAGCTGTACAGCGCCCGGAACGGAAGGAAGGAATATTCCGGGGTCCTGAAGTCCTGGGAGGAGGGAGACGTGGTGCTGGAGGACGGCACCCGTTTCCGGAAAAACGAAGTGGCACAGGTCCGCCTGCGGGTGACCTTTTCCTAAGCTGAGGGGAGCCGAACCCCCGGCCCAAGCAAAAGAAAGGAACGACGAAGCATGGACAGCGAATTCTTCCTGGCTCTGGACGAGATCGAGCGGGATAAGGGCATCTCCAGGGACTATATGCTGGAGAAGATCAACCAGGCCCTCACCACCGCGGTGAAGAAGGACAATCCCGCCGCCGCGGACGGCGTGGTGGTGGAGACCGACGTGGAAAAGCGGAAGGTCCGCATTTATATCGAAAAGACCGTGGTGGAGGAAGTCACCAATCCCGAGCTGGAGCTCACCCTGGAGCAGGGCCGGAAGCTGGACCGGAAGGCGGAGATCGGCACCAAGATCCCCGTGGATATGGAAACCAAGAAATTCGGCCGCATCGCCGCCCAGGCCGCGAAGCAGGTCATCATCCAGGGCATCCGGGAAGCGGAGCGGGGCATGGTGTTCGATCGCTTCGCCTCCAAGGAGCACGAGGTCCTCACCGGCCTGGTGAGCCGCATCGACCCCAAAACCGGCAACGTCTACGTGAAGCTCACCACCGCCAGCGGCGTAACGGAGGGCGTCATGCCCCAGGCCGAGCGGGTCAAGGGCGAGCTGATCCGGGAGGGGGACCATCTGAAGGTTTACGTGGTGGAGGTCCGCCGGCCCACCCGCGGCCCCCAGGTGATGGTATCCCGCACCCATCCCGGTCTGGTGAAGCGCCTCTTCGAGCAGGAGGTGCCGGAGATCGCGGACGGTATCGTGGAGATCCGCAGCATCGCCCGGGAGGCGGGCACCCGCAGCAAGATCGCCGTATGGAGCTCCGATCCCCAGGTGGATCCCATCGGCGCCTGCGTCGGCCCCAAGAGCAGCCGCGTAAACGCCGTGGTGGAGGAGCTCCGGGGAGAGAAGATCGACATCGTGAAATGGAGCGAGAGCACGGAGGACTTCGTCGCCGCAGCCCTGGCTCCCGCGGAGGTATACAGCGTATCCCGACTGGAGAACGACCACAGCTTCCGGGCTGTGGTGCCGGATAATCAGCTCAGCCTGGCCATCGGCAAGGAGGGGAAGAACGCCCGTCTGGCCGCCAAGCTCACGGGCTGCCGCATCGATATCCGCCCCGCCTCGGAGATGATGGAGCACAGCCGCATCAGCATCGATCTGGATAAGCTGGATCTTGAACCCAACGCGGCGGAGCCCGCTGCGGAAGAGGAAGAATAATCGGAGCTGGGAGGAAGCAGAACAGTATGCCGAAGCATGTACCGCTGCGTCAATGCCTGGGCTGCCGGGAACACAAGCCCAAGCGGGAGCTGGTGCGGGTGGTCCGCACCCCCGAAGGGGAGCTGCGCCTGGACCGGACGGGGAAACTCTCCGGCCGGGGGGCTTATCTGTGCACCCGGCCCGACTGCTTCCGGAAAGCGAAGAAAACCAAAGCCCTGGACCGGGCGCTGAATACCAGCGTACCGGAGGCGCTTTACGATAAGCTGGCCGCGGAACTGGCGTCCCTGCCTCCGCCGCCGGAGGAGGTGACCGGGGATGGATAAGGCCCTGAGCTTTCTTGGACTCTGCCGCAGAGCCGGCAAGCTCCTGATCGGGGAAGACGGCGTCTCCGGCGCCGCCCGAAGCGGGCAGGCCGTTCTGCTCATGGTGGCATCGGACACCGCGGACAACACAAGGAAGAAGGCGGGGAACCTGAGCCGCTGGTACGGGAGCCCCCTCGCCGAGCTCCCCTGGGACAAGGACACCCTGGGCGAGCTGCTGGATAAGCGGGTATGCGCCATCCTGGCGCTGACGGACAAGGGTCTTGCCGCCGCCCTGCAGAAGAAGCTGAACGCCCTCCCCGGGCGGGCGGCGGAACCTGAAGCGGATAAGACCGGAAAAGGGAGGACAGAGCAATGATCAAATACCGCGTGCATGAGGTGGCCAAGGACTTCGGCACCACGTACAAGGCGCTGGCGGAGATCCTGACCAAGTATTCCGAAACGCCGAAAAACCATATGCAGGTGCTGACGGACCGGGAACTGAACATCCTTTTTGATTATCTGACCTTCCATAATCAGGTGGCCAGTCTGGACGAGATCTACGCCGAAGGCCGTCCCGCCCAGCCCAAAGCCCCGGAGAAGGCCCCGGAGCCGGTGCAGCCCGCTCCGGAAAAGACACCGGAGCCCCAGAAGCCGGCGGCCGTTCCTGCGCAGAAGCCGGTCCAGCCGGCGCCCCAGGGACAGAAGCAGCCCCAGCCTCAGCAGCAGGGCGGCAAACCCCAGCAGGGCCAGCCCCAGGGGCAGAAGCAGCCTCAGCCCCAGCAGCAGGGCGGCAAGCCTCAGCAGGGCCAGCCCCAGGGACAGAAGCAGCCCCAGCCCCAGCAGCAGGGCGGCAAGCCTCAGCAGGGTCAGGCGCAGCAGGGCCAGCAGTCCTCCCGGGTGCCCCAGAAGCGGGTCATCGACACCCGCAGCACAACGCTGAACACCGCGAAGTACGACGAGCGACTGGATAAATTCGTACCGGAGAAGCTTCAGAATGCCCGGCAGGGCAAGGAGAAGATCGGCGGCCGGAAGGATAAGCGCCCCGGCGCCAACGCCGCGGCCTCCGGTGCCAAGCGGCGGCAGGAGCAGCGGGCCCAGATGCAGAAGCTCCAGCTGGAGATCGCCAAGAAAGCCCCGGTGAAGGTCACCATCCCCGATGAGATCAGCGTGGGCGAGCTGGCCAGCCGCATGAAGAAGACCGGCGCGGAGGTGGTCCGCACCCTCATCAAGATGAAGGTCATGGCCTCCCTCTCCGACGTGATCGATTACGATACCGCCGCCCTGGTGGCCATGGAGCTGGGCTGCAAGGTGGAGCACGAGGTGGTCGTCTCCATCGAGGAGCAGCTCATCGACGACCGGGAGGATACGGCGGAAGAGCTGCAGCCCCGGAGCCCCGTGGTGGTGGTCATGGGCCACGTGGACCACGGCAAGACCTCCCTGCTGGACAAGATCCGTCACGCCCATGTGGCGGAGGGGGAGGCCGGCGGCATCACCCAGGCCATCGGCGCCTATCAGGTGGAGATCAACGGAAAGGTCATCACCTTCCTGGATACGCCCGGCCATGAAGCCTTTACCTCCATGCGGGCCAGAGGCGCCATGGTGACGGATATCGCCATCCTGGTGGTGGCAGCGGACGACGGCATCATGCCCCAGACCGTCGAGGCCATCAACCATGCCCGGGCCGCCAACATCCCCATCGTGGTGGCCATCAACAAAATGGATAAGCCGGGAGCTAATCCCGGACTCATCAAGCAGCAGCTCACCAAGTACGACCTGCTCAGCGAGGAGTGGGGTGGCGACACGGTCATCTGCGAGGTATCCGCCCGCACGGGTCAGGGCATCGACAATCTTCTGGAGATGGTCGCCCTGAGCGCGGAGATGCGGGAGCTGAAGGCGAACCCCAACCGGGCCGCCCGGGGCACCGTCATCGAAGCCCGGCTGGACAAGGGCCGCGGCCCCGTGGCCACGGTGCTGGTGCAGAACGGCACCCTCCGCTCCGGCGACGTGGTGATCGCGGGCACCGCCGTGGGCCGCATCCGGACCATGATCAACGACAAGGGCCAGCGGATCACCGAAGCGGGCCCCAGCGTTCCCGTGGAGGTCACGGGCCTCAGCGAAGCGCCGGAGGCCGGGGACGTGTTCAACGTGGTGGCGGATGAGCGCATGGCCCGGGTCCTGGTGGAGCAGCGGAAGGAAGAAAAGAAGAAGGCCAGCACCGGCGGCGAGCGGAAGGTCACCCTGAACGACCTCTTCGCCCAGATCAAGGAAGGCGAGCTGAAGGAGCTGACCCTCATCGTCAAGGCCGACGTGCAGGGCTCCGTGGAGGCGGTGAAATCCAGCCTGGAGAAGCTCAGCAACGACGAAGTTCGGGTGCGGGTCATCCATGGCGCCGTGGGCGCCATCAACGAGAGCGACGTCATGCTGGCCGCCACCAGCAACGCCATCATCGTGGGCTTCAACGTGCGGCCCGAAGCCGCCGCCCGGGACAGCGCCGCGAGAAGCGGCGTGGACATCCGCCTGTACCGCATCATCTACGAGTGCATCGCGGAGATCGAGGCCGCCATCAAGGGCATGCTCGCACCTAAGTTCCAGGAAAGCCTCATCGGCCACGCCCAGGTGCGGCAGCTCTACCATGTGTCCAAGGTGGGCACCATCGCCGGCTGCTATGTGCAGGACGGGAAGATCACCCGGAACGCTAGCGTGCGGGTGGTGCGGGACGGCATCGTGGTCTTCGAGGGCCAGCTGGCCTCCCTGCGCCGGTTCAAGGACGATGTGAAGGAGGTCGCCGAGGGCTACGAATGCGGCATGAGCATCGAGCGCTTCAACGATCTGAAGGAAGGGGACATCCTGGAAGCCTTCGTCATGGAACAGATCTAAGGGTTTTTCGTCGGATATACGGAGGGAAGAGCGAGGGAGGAAGCCCCTCTCTCTTCCCTTTTCGGTCTTTAGCCGGATAGAGGATCAAAAAAGAGGAATTTGTATGAAAAAGACCGTTCTGGGCATATCATTGGGAATCATTCTGGCCTGTGCCGTGTTCGTCGGATTTCTTTATGCCAACCATGATATCGGCATGCCTTCTTCCCGGCTGGAAGCGGATATCCGCTCCTCCCAAAAAATTCTGGCGGACTGGACCGTGGATGGGAACATTTCCGATACCATGGCTGCGTATATCTCCTATCCCCAGGACAGGAGGGACCACAGTTTTTCCGTCTATGTGAACCGTCCTGGGCTCTCCTTCGGCTATTTCTTCCGGGGCGGCGGAAACCTTTCCGGCGTGGACCGAGGAATCCTGGCGTATACCGTTGAAGGGTATTCGGAACGCGCATTCATTTCCATGAATCAGCAGAAGGTGTGCCGATTGGAGATCAACGACGGCAACTCCGTTCAGGTGACGGAGCTGGACAGCGGAAAGCCCTTTGCCCTCGTCCTTCCCGTAAATGCCGGAATTGTTGCGTTTTACGATGTGAACGGAAATACGGTGGAATACTGGACTAGTCCGCTCTGACCGCTTCCAGCCGCTGCTCCTCTGAAACGTTTTATGCCTCCGGCGGTCCGATTTCTTTCCGGCGGGGAAAGAAATCGGAGAAAGAAAGCCGCCAAAGGGGACCTATTCCGAGGCGGTCCCCTTTGGAATCCCTCCCCGACGGCGAAAGGGGCTCCGCCCCCTTCGAACCCCAACGGGGGACGTACAACGGGAGACGTAGGACGGGGGACGGGAGTTCTGCACGAAACAACGGGACCAGGTGACATGTGCGGGGATGCAGCCGCCTGCGGGATAGGTCGAATCTCTGCGCCGGTGCGGCGAAGGGCACCCTGAAAAGCAAACGACTATTGCCAAACAGATTCAAAGTCGGCAAGCTGACG
>CAMVBX010000060.1 GCA_947165825.1 uncultured Clostridia bacterium | reverse complement strand
ACCGAGGGGGAGGAAGGCGGGACCGAGGAAGGCCTGCCTCCCGAGGAAAACGGTGCGCCCGAAGAGAACGGCGGCCAGGAGGGGGAGAATGGCGGAGACGCTTGAGGGCAGAATCCTGAAAGCGCTCAGCGGCTTCTGGTACGTCCATACGGCGGAAGGGATCCTGGAATGTCGGGCGCGGGGAAATCTGCGCTTCCGGGGTCTGACGCCCCTGGTGGGGGACGTGGCCCGGGTGACTCCGCTGGGAAACGGAAAGGGCAGTCTGGTGGATCTGCTGCCCCGGAAGAACGCCTTCGTGCGTCCCGCGGTGGCCAATTTGGATGCCCTGGTGATCCTGGCATCAGCCGTACCGCCGGTAACGGATCCCTATCTTCTGGACCGGATGATCGCCATTGCGGAGCTGAAGGGCTGCGAACCCATCCTCTGCTTCCATAAGAGCGACCTGGCTCGGGCGGACGAGCTTGTCCGCACCTACCGGGCCTGCGGGTATCCGACGGTGGAAACCAGCGCGGAGACCGGGGAGGGGATCCCGGAGCTCCGGCAGATGCTGGCCGGGAAGCTTTGCGCCTTCACCGGGAATTCCGGCGTGGGAAAATCCAGCCTGCTGAATGCGCTGAGCAGCGGCCTCAAGCTGGAGACCGGGGAGATCAGCCGGAAGCTGGGACGGGGAAGGCACACCACCCGCCATGTGGAACTCTTTTCCCTGGGGGAAGGGACCTGGGCTGCGGACACCCCCGGCTTTGCCGCCTTTGACGCGGAGGACGTCACCCTGGAGCTGAAGCACCGGCTGCCGGAGCTGTTCCGGGAGTTCCGCCCCTACCTGTCGGAATGCCGGTTTCCGGACTGCGCCCATGTGCGGGATGCGGGCTGTGCGGTGACCGCCGCCGTGGCTGCGGGAAGAATCCCCCCGACCCGGCATAACAGCTACGTCCGCCTGCATGAGGAACTGAGAAAAGTGGCGGATTGGTCTCTCCGCGATTGACTTCGCTTCTTCAGTGTGGTATATTCTGCAGTAATATGATACGTAAAAATACACTGTTTTTGGAGGAATGGTTAATGGAAGAAAAGTATGGGAAAAAGGTCAGCACCCTGAAAACCTCAGGGATGATCTATCTGCCCACCGGTATGGCAGTCGTTCTGTTCGGCATCATTACCTTTGCTTCGCTGGGTCCTGCGTCCAGAGGAGAGAGCGGCTGGGGCGTGTTCATCGGCTTCGGCATCGCCTTCCTGATCGCCGTGATCCTGCTCATCCGTCAGGCGGTGAGCGTGAATATGGAGGTCTATGAGAAGGCCCTGGTGCAGAACAACCTGTTCGGCAAGACCGTGGTGACAGCGGACGACATCCGGGCGATCCTCTGGCAGTTCCCCGGCGAGAATCCCGTGAACTCCCGCGCGGCCCGGATCAATAACACCTCTGCCGAGCTGGTTTTCAAAGACGGCCGGAAATCCCTGAAGATCCAGGACTCCTTCTATCAGGAAATGGAGAAGGAGATCAGCGCGTTCCAGCGCCGGAACGAGATCCCCGCCGACCTGGAAAACAAAAAGAAGGGCGGCCACCGGTACGAGTAAGCCCCGGAACAGAGTATTCTTCCGCCGTAAATCCGGCCATACTTATGCAAAGCGCATAGTTTTTGCCCGCTGAAAAGAGAAAAACTTATGGAATCCTCTTGTCAAGGCGAGGCGGTTATGCTATAATGCCCGTATAAAAGCGAAGGGACGTGTGAAATTCATGAAATTTCTTGAGAGCAAGCCCAAATCTCTGATCTATACCATGTTGATCATCATTCTGATCATGTTCGAAATGAGCATTCTCTCCGGCTACCGTTTTGTGGAGATCGGCAGCGCGGCGAACAAGTACGGCACCGGCATGAGCGCTGAGAAGATCACCTCCCTTGCGCTGGTTGGCGCGAACATCGGCTGGAACTACATCGTCTGCTCCCTGCTGATCGTGCTTGGCACCTGGGGTTTCTCCATGCTCCTTGGCTATAACCGCAATCCCGGCGGTCTGGCTGCCATCGTTATCATGAACGTTCTTCCGGCCATCGGCTTCTTCGCCAACTTCAATTTCTTCGTGAGCTATGGCTACGGCGTGTATGCTCCTGCGATGGCTTTGTTCGGCTTGACGTACAATTTGCAGACAAAGTCGCAGCAATGCGTGAATAACGCCATTTTCGCCGCCATCGTAATCGTGGTTTCCGTGGTCTTCTGGTTCATCGGATACCGGATCCGCGCAGCCTACGCCGCGAAGTACGAGTACGACGACTGAGTCTGTTTTGCATGAAATTGCGCACCGCACCCTCCCAGGGGTGCGGTGCTTTTTTCGCTTCGGGAAGCCGCCTGACCTGCAGGCGGCTTCGCTGCTTAGTTTTTCTCCCGGGGGCGAAAGAACAGGGCCGTCAGACAGGAAAAAAAGACGGCGGCGCAGATCCCGGCAGACGCCGCGGAAAGACCGCCGCTCAGGATCCCCAGGAGTCCCCGTTCCGCAACGCCCTTTCGGATACCCTGGGCCAGGGTATTGCCGAAGCCCAGCAGGGGTACCGTCGCTCCTGCGCCGGCCCATTCCGCGAAGGGCTTGTATAGGCCGACACCCCCAAGGGCCACCCCGGTCACCACGTAGGCGCTGAGGATCTTCGCCGGAGTGAGATTGGTTTTGTCGATGAGCAGCTGGCCCACAGCGCAGATCAGACCGCCGGCCAGGAAAGCTTTCAGATAGGGAAGAAGCATCGCGTTATCCTTTCTTCATGGAGAAGGCCACCGCATGGCAGATGCCGGGAATGCTCTCTCCCTGGCCGACCGTGGTGGGGGAGAGAAGGGCTCCCGTGGCGCAGAAGAGAAGGCTGTTCCAGCGTCCCGCGCGCAGGCCGTCCAGCAGCCAGCCGCAGAGGACGGAAGCGCCGCAGCCGCAGCCGGAACCACCCGCGTGTACGTCCTGCCGCTCCCGGTCATAGAGAAGAAGGCCGCAGTCATCGTAATAGGGCGCGATATCCGTACCGGTGCGGAGAAAGAAATCCAGAACAATGCCCCGTCCGATCAGGCCCAGGTCCCCGGTAACGATGAGGTCATAGTCTTCCGGCTTCCTGTCCAGGTCCCGGAGATGGGCGCTGATGGTCTGATAGGCGGCGGGAGCCATGGCGGCGCCCATGTTGTTGGCGTCCGTGATCCCCGCGTCCCGGATCCGTCCCGTCGTCACGGCGGTGACGTAGGGGCCGCAGCCCTGAGCGGAGAGAATGACTGCCCCGGAGGCGGTGGCGGTCCACTGGGCGGTGGGCGTACGCTGTCCGCCGTATTCCAGGGGCATGCGGAATTGCCGCTCGGCGGAGCAGAAATGGGATGAAGTCACTGCGCAGGCCGTATCCGCATAGCCTCCGTCGATGCTCATGGCGGCCAGGGAGATCGCCTCGGCCATGGTGGAGCAGGCCCCGTACAGGCCGAAGAAGGGCACGTCCGTATCCCGCATGCTGAAGGAGGAGGCGCTGCATTGGTTCAGCAGATCCCCCGCGAAGATATAGTCCAGCCCGGAGCAGCTGAGCTTGGCTTTGTTCAGGGCATGGAAGAAGGCCAGGCGCTGCATGGCGGATTCTGCTTTTTCCCAGCTTTTTTCCCCGAAACGGGCGTCCTGGGAAATGAAGTCAAAGCTGTTGCCCAGGGGACCCTCGCCCTCCTTTTTTCCGCCGACGCAGGCGCTGCCGATCACCGAGGGCGGATCCGAAAAGCATACGGTCTGGGCACCGATCCGTTTCTGTTTCATGCTTCCAGTATTCCCCCTGCCGGATCGAATATGCGCAAAAAATCCGCAGAAAGGCTTTGCCTCTCTGCGAATAATGATCCGCCCTCAGTCGGCTTCCTCCTCCGGCAGGTCCGGATGGAGCCGGATGACGAAGCACAGGGTGGCCAGGAGCCGGAGGATCTTCCGGTTCACCAGGTCGATCTGCCCCAGCATGCCGGGGATCGCCTCCTCGGAGATATGGAAATCCACGAAACGGCCCACCATAAACTCCCCCTGGACCTCGCCCGCCTCGGGAAACTCCTTCTCCACCCCCTCGGTGCTGGAGAGCCTGCGCATTTCCAGACCTACCTGACGATACAGGGAGCTGACGTTCGCCCGCTCCAGCTGACGCTCCAGATCCCGCACCGCAGCGGGACCCATGCTCCCGGCCTTGCGCTGAAGATACCGGGCCCTGGCGATGACGCTGTGCATATTGGCGGAGAGACAGTTCCACCTGGCCAACAGCTCCTGGGCCTGGGGAGAATACCCGCTCATGCGCCTTCACCTCTCTCCGCGTGACGGTCTGCCGGTTTGACCGGCATATAGAAAACCACCGTGAAATGATAATCGCCTTTCCGCAGCCCGGGAGGAACCGGCATGGGCTGCTCCAGGCAGCCGCCGAAGGATCGGAGTCCGTGCTCCTCCAGGAACCGGAACATGGTTTCATAGGCGTATTTCCGGCTGTCCTCCTTCCGGTTTCGATCCGGGTGACAGCGCATCATCAGGATCTGGCCCGCCGGCGCAAGGAGAGAATCCTGCGTCTGTACCTGCATATCCTCGGTCATGCACAGCATTTTGCTGAATCGCAGCTTACCCCGCATTTCCGATTCGCTGACGAAGAAGTAGTACGGATATTCCTGGATCGTGTTGTGATCCTTGCAGTACTCGCTGTAGCGCACAAGCATGTCAAAGTAATAATCGGAATACAGCTCCACCGGCTCATCGAAGGGAATCACATGAAACCGGAGCGGTTGGCTGATGGAAAAAAGCGAGGGCACATCCAGCGGATTGTCTCGTGCGATACCCAGGAACGCCCGGTAGCGGGACAGGAATTCCATCTCCCGCTTGATCCGTTTCAGTTCCTGCGCAAAGGCTTCCTGCTTCAAAGAGACCCAGTCTTCCAGGTCATCCAGGCTGGAGAAATTCAGGATCTCCTTGACCTCGTCCAGAGAGCTGCCGCTCCCCTGAAAAGAACGGATCATGCGGACCTCGTGGGATTGGAGCGGGTGGTAATACCGATAACCCTGCTCGCCCAGCTGGATCGGCTTCAGCAATCCGATGCGGTCATAGTACTGCAGCGTCTGACGGGTGGTACCGCAGTATGCGGCAAAATCGCTGATCGACAGGAGTCCATGATGCAGTTTCATGGGAAAACACTCCTTATATTGTAAATTAATTGTTGACTGTATAGTAACAATACACTATACAATTGTTACAGACAAATAGACACGATGGGATGAACGCAGATGAAAGAGGACTATGGACTCGAAGCGGAAGAGAAAAGAAACTACTGTACCCGGCTTACCGGGGAGCTGGTCAGCCTGAGGAAAAGACTGGGTCTCACCCAGGAAGAACTGGAGGAAATCAGCGGCATCAGCCGGGTGACCCTGTCCCAGATCGAAAGCGGACGCAGCATGATGAGCTGGCTGCATTTTTCTGCCTTGATGCATCTGTTCATGCAGAACCGGGAGACGAAGGAGCAGCTCTATGCGAACGGGATCCTGGATGAATCCCTGCTCCGGGCTTACCAGCAGCTGAAAGCGGATGAGATGCCGGAATTCAATCCCTGAGCCTCCGGAATCCCTCCCTATGGGCAGGAACAAGCGGGAAGGGAAACGGTATACCGCGCCGAAAGTACAGCAGGCGAGAGGAATGACCCTCTCGTCTGCATTTCTTTTTCTTTACCGCAGGATCGTCCACACCAGATCCCGGAGCCTGGGATGGATCACGTCGAATACGGGGCCCATCATCCGGACGTGCTGCACATAGAGAAAGCTGACGTGTTCATCCGGACAGATCATGGTATAGGCGCCTGCAGCGCCGTCCCAGCCGAACTCCCCCAGGGGGGCAGTGCTTCCGTCCCGCTGATCCACCCGGGTGCGTACGCCCAGCCCGTAGCTGTAGGCGGCAAAGCGCGGCTGCGCACGGAAGGCCGCCAGCGGCGCTACCGCCAGACGCGGCTTACGCATCCCTTCGATGGTCTCAGGGCGCAGCAGGGGATAGCCGTCCCGCCCCTTTCCGCCGCAGGCCAGGGCCTCGGAAAGGAGAATATAGGCTTCCGCTGTGCCGCAGAGACCGGCGCCGCCGGAATCGTAAGTATCGGAGAAGCAGAATTGGTTGTCTCCGGAGACGGGAAGCAGCGGCTTGCCCTCCCCCCGCCAGTCATACTGGGGCTCCAGACGGGCCGCCTGCTCCGGCGAAGGGTGGAAGATCATGTCCGCAGGAGATATGCCCAAGGGGTCCATGATCTCCCGGCGCACGTAGTCCGCGAACCGCTCGCCGGTGACGGTTTCCACGATCCCGGCCAGTACGTCATGACAGAGGCTGTACAGATAGTTCTCTCCGGGTTCGAAAGCCAGAGGCATATCCGCAACGGCCCGGAGGATGCCCAGAGTGCTCCGGTCCTCCGCGCCCCGGATCTGGGGACTCACGATATCGTAGGTGAGGCCGCCGCACATGGTGAACAGGTGACGGATGAGCAGGGGGTTCCGGGCGGGACGGAGACTGCCGTCCGCCTGACGGACCTGCAGATGGGCAAACTCCGGGAGATAGCGGCTCACCGGATCCTCCAGATCCAGCAGGCCCCGCTCCAGCAGGCGGCAGGCCGCGGTGCAGGTATAGAGCTTGGTGGCGGAATAGAACCAGTAAAGCCCATCCTCCCGGCAGCCGTGAGTCTGCCGGAAAAGCGTCTCCCGGTCAAGACGCAGGATGCAGTCGTAACCGGGGACGAATTCGGCTATTTCGTTCAGATAGGCGGAGAGGGGAGAAAAGTCCACGATTCGCCCTCCTCAGTTTGCATAGAGCATGCCCAGGATGCGGTTGGCCAGACCGGAGGGAAGGATGCGCATGAGCAGAACGCAGAGACCGTACACGAAGCCGACGGTATGGAGCGGGCCCACCCGCTTCTTCCGGGCGAGGCGAAGGACCTTCTGCGCCACCTTGTCCGGACTGACGCCGCCGCGCTCGTCCTTTTCCATGCGGCTGACGCTCCGGGAGACGGCACCCCCGTAGAGTTCATCCCCCGCGGAGGATTTCTTTCGCGCATCGGTAAAGCCGGTGCGGGTATCTCCCGGCATGACGGCGCAGACGGAGATGCCGAAGCGGCGTACCTCGTTGGCCAGGGCCATGGTATAGGAGTTGATCCCCGCCTTGGAGACGGAGTACCAGGCCTGGAAGGGAATGGGGGTAACGCCGGCGACCGAACTGATGTTGATGATCCGGCCGCTCTTCTGTTCCCGGAAACGGGGGATCGCCGCGCTGCAGAGGTTGGCTGTTCCCAGGAGGTTCACCTCCAGCTGACGCCGGGCCTCTTCCATGGGGGTGAATTCCGCCGCGCCGGAGATGCCGAAGCCCGCGCAGTTCACCAGCAGGTCCAGCCGTCCGGTTTCCCCCACGATCTGCCGCACCGCGGCGGCGCACTGGTCCGGATCCGTCACATCCCCGGTGAGGGGAACGGCGTTTTCCGGTCCGCCGCCCCGGCGGGAGAGGGTGTATACCCGCCAGCCCGCCCTAAGCAGGGCTTCCGCGCAGCTCAGTCCGATGCCGCTGCTGCCGCCGGAAACCAGGGCGACGGAAGGCTCACGCATGATACTCGCCGATGACCCGGCCCATGATGTCCATGGCCTCGTCCAGCAGGGCTTCGGTATGGGTCGCCATCAGGCTGCAGCGGAGCATGCATCCGTCCGCGGGAGCGGCGGGAGGCAGGACGGAGTTCACGTAGACCCCGGCCTCGTACAGCTCCGTGACTTTGATCAGGGTGCTTTCCGCATCGTGCATGAAAATAGGTACGATGGGGGTGATGCCGTCCCGGATCCGCATGCCCCGGGCCACCAGGCCGCTGCGCATATGATCCGCAAGATGGCGCAGATGGTCCACCATCTCCGGGTGAGCCTCCAGCTTCCGCAGGGCGGCCAGGGCTACTGCGCAGGAGGCAGGGGGGATGGAGGCGGCGAACATGAAGGGGCGTGAATTGGTCATGATGTAGTCCACCACCCGGCGTGAGGCGGCGCAGTAGCCGCCCAGGCTGGCCAGGGATTTGGAGAAGGTGCCCATATAGATGTCCACCCGGTCCTCCAGACCGAAGTGGCTGGCGGTGCCCCGGCCGCCCTTGCCGATCACACCCAGGGCGTGGGCGTCGTCAACCATCACCCGGGCGCCGTATTTCTCGGCCAGGTCGCAGATCTCCGGCAGGCGGCACAGGTCGGCCCCCATGCTGAAAACGCCGTCCGTCACGATCAGGATGCCGGCGGTGCTGGGTACGCTCTTCAGCCGCTGCTCCAGCTCGTCCATATCGTTGTGCTTGTATCGCAGCATCCGGCCATAGGAGAGCTTGCAGCCGTCGTAGATGCTGGCGTGATTGTCCCGGTCGCAGAGGACGTAGTCGTTGCGGCCCACCAGGGCGCTGATGATGCCCAGGTTGGTCTGGAAGCCGGTGGGGAGGGTGCAGACCGCTTCCTTCCCCAGGAAGGAGGCCAGTTCCGCCTCCAGCTCGTTATGCAGCTGCAGGGTCCCGTTGAGCAGGCGGGAGCCGGAGCAGCCGGTGCCGAAATCCCGCAGGGCCTTCAGGCCCGCCTCAACCACCTCCGGGTCCGTGGTCAGACCCAGGTAATTGTTGGAGCCCAGCATGATCCGGCGCTTGCCTTCCATGATGACCTCCGTGTCCTGCCGGGACTGGAGCTCCCGAAAATAGGGGAAGATGCCCTTTTCCCGGTATTCGTCCGCCTGGGTGAAATCTACGCATTTCTGAAACAGATCCATGTCCATGCTCCCTTTCCACAGTAAAGCATCGTATTCGCGGGCCGATGGTCGAACCCGCCGGTATTCTGAGAAATCATGCATAATTTTACACAATCATAACATGCCGGGGCCTTCTTTGTCAATGATCGCCGAACCTTCGGACGGGGCGCCGGATCCGGGGAGAGCGGCTTCCAGAAGCCCCCAGAACACCCAGAAAAAGCCGGAGCTGGAAGGGGTGGAGATGCCGAAAAAGGCTTGAATGGCATAGCACAGCACCGCCGCGCCGGTGAGGGCGGCGGCGATCCCGCCCGACCGTCTGAACCAGCGGAAAAGTGAGCAGGCCAGGGCGGCCAGACAGCAGAGCAGGGCGGGAAGGCCCTGATTCACCAGAATATTCAAGTATTCATTATGGGCGCAGTCGATGGTTCGGCGGATCACCCGGCCGTCCTCCGCCGTCCGGGTAAACACGGCGGTCATCCGGTGGGAAAAGGTATCCGCTCCACCCCCCAGAAGCAGCCGCTCCCGGAGCAGGGGAAGGGTATTGCGCCAGATATAGATCCTTCCGGAGCCATAGCCGTCCGCTATCTTCCCCCGGAGCAGGGCGTGGGCTTCCCCCAGGGTTCCGGGCAGCGGGAGGAGCCAGAGCAGAAACAGGGTCAGCAGGCCCGCCGCCAGGATCCCGGTCCATAGCCGTTTCCGGCCCTTTTTCCCCAGGGGGAGCACCACGGGCAGGGCCAGCACGCTGCCGCATACCGCCCCCAGGAGTCCGCCCCGGGTCTCTCCCAGGATCAGGAGCAGCAGGCTCAGGAGGGCAGGGACCCCGTACAGAGGCTTTTTCAGCCGCAGGGCGGCGCCCCAGCACAGGGGAAAGGCCAGACTGAGGACCGCCGCGGTGAAGTCCGCGTTGCCCGTGAGGCCGATAAAGGCCCCGTTGTAGCCCGTGTACCGGTCCGCCCAGCTCAGGTCCCCGGGATACAGACCCAGGGGATTGAGGCCCGCGAGCTGCAGCAGACAGATGAGGCAGTCCGCCGTGATGGCGGCGGCGAAAACCGCCGCCATGGATTTTCCGGGTACGGCGAAGCAGGAGAGGGCCAGAAAGGCCGCCGCGTACAGGGTGATAGTCACCAGCCCCTCGTCCCTGGCGCCCCCCAGGAGGGCCTCCTTCCGCCAGGGGGAACAGAGGGCTGAAACCAGGGTCAGGAGCCAGTACAGCAGCACCAGGATCTGAGCCGGTCCGGGCCTGCGCAGCAGCCGCAGCCGCCCCATCAGGGCGCAGATAACCAGGGCAGCCAAAAAGCTGCCGAAAACGGCGAAAAACAGGATCAGCTTTGCCCCGGTGATCTGCCGGTATCCGGAAGGGCCGAAGCCCAGCAGGAATAATGTGGAAGCCGCATAACAGAACCAGAGACAGACGGTCTCCCCGGTGAAGGCCGGATGCTTGAACGGTTTCATCATAGGGAAAGTATACCACGTTCGCTGCGGCGATGCAAAAGCAAAGCCGCGGGGATACCAAGACCCGGATTCGCCAGTTTTCCGGAAAAAACAAAAATCCTGCGGCATATGGCGGTTTTTGCCCTGCTCATGCATTATATATACCAGAGGGAAAAATCGGAGCCCCTTTCGGAAAGAACAGTTGAGGAGTGTCGATCATGCGGATAAACGGTGAACGCCCGCTCATGGAGGAAGAACGGAACTTCCTCCGCGGACTGTATCAGAACCATTATCGGGCATTGTTCGACTATGCCTGTCACCTGGGGATCGGCAGGGAAGCGGCTGAGGATTATGTGCAGGACGCTTTCATGACGGCGATCCGGCATATCGGGGAGCTGAGGCAGGCAAAGAACCCCAGAAGGTATCTCAACCAGGCCTTGAAAAACGTGATCGGCTACCGGCTTCGCAGCATCCGCTACGCGGTCGGACTCCAGAAAAAGCTGCAGGACGAGGCTGAGCGTCTTGCGGCCGAACCGCACCGGGATGAGCTCTCCCCCGAAACCCTGCTCGGCGGCAGTGTGAACGAAGCGGAGCTGAAGCTGCTGATCCGGTTTTATCTGGAGGGCTGGTCCCAGAAGGAACTGGCAGCGGAGCTGGGGATCACGGAAAACGCCTGCCAGAAGCGCATCGCCCGGGCAAAGGAGCATCTGCGCTGCGCGATGGAGGAGGACAGGTCTCCCGGGCCGGAAACTCCGGCGGGACCGGGAGGCACATCCGGGGAAAGGAGGGAGGGACCGGAATGAACCACACGGGAAAGAATTACGGGGATATGACCCTGGAGGAGCTGCAGCGGGAATTGCGTGAGGCATTCCTGGATACAGATATCCTTGACGAGCCCCTAAATGATGAACTGGAACAGATCCGGGAGGCCATGAACCGGAAGCGGCCTGTGGAATACCTGTATACCCCGGAGGAATCCTGGGCCCGCTTCTGGGAGAAAAACGAGGAAGAGCTGGAAACGATCCTCCGCCGGGAGGCGGATCCGATCTCCCGGAGAGACGATGCGGAGCGCCTGCGGGTCTCCGCCGGCTCCCGAATGCGGTCAAGCCGTCCCGGGCGGGTGCTGCGCGGCGTCCTGATCGCGGCGGTGATCACGGTCCTCCTGGCGGGCGCTGCCCTGGCTGCGAATTTCGCGGGGCTGTGGGCCTGGGCCCCCCAATGGAACGCCGCGGCGGGGCGGTATGAGCCTGCGGCAACGGAGGTCTCCGGAGAAAGCCCCATCCGGGAAGCCCTGGCGGAGCTGGGAATCACGGAGCCGGTGTACCCCGCAAAGCTGCCGGAGGGCTTCGTTATCACGGAATCCCACATCAGCGAGGACCCGCTGCTGCTGGTGGAGCAATATGCCCGGGGGAAAGGCAGGCTGAGCATCACCGTTACCTCGATCAAAGGCGTGAAATCCTCCATATACCAGAAAAGCGGAACGCCTGTGCGGGAATACCACAGCGGGAAATCGGAGCATTATATTTTTGAGAACGATGAGACCATCACAGCGGTTTGGTATACGAAGAACTATGCAACTGTGATCAGCGCAAATCTCCCCTTTGAGGAGGTCAAACGAATCATTGATTCCCTTTATGAACAAGCTGAAGGAGGCGAGCAGTCATGACGATGAAAACCTATCTTCAATCCCTTTGCCGCAGCCCGCTGAAAACTCTGATCACTCTGCTGCTGCTGGCGGCGGCATCCTTCCTGTTTTTGTACAACCTTTCCGAATACAGCGTGTCTGACCGGGAGTACCGGGACGCCAGGGATCAGTATGAAGGAGTCCTGACCGTAGAGACAGGTTCAATCCCGGAAGAAAGCGGCGTTTACGATTTTTTTCTCCTGACAGATGAGACCGGCAGAACCGACGTTTACGGAAAGGAATATTTGGATCACGAATTGACCTATGATCATTTTCATCAGCAGAGCCTGGACGAGAACACGATCAAGGAATTGAGCGCCCTGCCCCATGTGTCCCGCGTGGAAAAACGGTATCTCACCGCGGGCGTGACTCCAGCTTATGTGCGTTTAGATACGGATAAGCAGATGTTCCCGTATGATGCGCGCTGCATCATTGCCGCCACGGTTCAGAGCCGTTACCCAACTTTTCTGAGTGGTGGTGTAGTTGCAAAAAGGATGAAAGTTTCTTATGAGTATTTCCTTCTGGAAGATATTGAGGTTTTGGCCGGAGACCCATCCTGGCTTCAGGACATGGACCTGCAGGCGATCCATGCAGAAATCAACGACGAGGAAAACCGGGATAAATTTAATTCGACAGCAGTGATCGATTATTCTTCCGGAAAGCGGCTGATCGCGCTTACCTTGGATAACCGCATATTCACGGTAGATACCGAGATGGTGGAAGCCGGTCGCAGGTATGTGTTTGTTCTGAGAAACGATTCTTATTTGCAGGCCATCGCCGGTGCGGAGGGGTATGAAGCCTATCCCAGCGGTCAGGCGCACCTCTTTGCGTTGGGAGACGACAGTATTATCGGCTGGTGGCCTTACTTCACGGATATCACCGACCTGCCGGACAACTGGCTGGAACTGGACGAGTTTGCCAACCTTCGGGAGCTCATCCGGGTCACGAATGACGATGTGCATACCTTCGATGTGGTGTATGGGGACGATATGGCCGCCCAGCGAAGAGCGGTGGACGGACGTTTGGAATGCGAGGAGGGGCGGTTCATCACTCCGGCGGACGCAGGCCAGCCGGTATGCGTGG
>CAMVBX010000059.1 GCA_947165825.1 uncultured Clostridia bacterium | reverse complement strand
CCCCTGGCCCTGGGCTGGCGTCGGGTCGCCGGAGCGGAGGCGGAGCTGCTGGAGGACTTCCTGGCGGGAACCGACTGGGCCCCCGGCATTTGGGAAAAGGATTCCGGTGCGCCCAATGCCCTGGAGAGCTATGTGCGCCTGGGGAGAAACTGGTTCTGCCTCACCGCTGCCTGGGACAGCACGGAAGACCTGACGACTCTGGTGGACGGGACCGTGGAGGCCAGCGCCAATGGGGAGACCGCCCAGCCCAGGGCGGCTTCCTCCCTCTGGCTGGAGGAGCTGCCCTGGGAAGAGGATTGGCCCTGCCTCCTGCTGGGTTACTGGGAGCTGGAACCGGAGGCGGGAAAGGAAGCCCTCTACACCTTATTCCATTCTTATGATTGGCTGCTTGTCGATCCGGCGGCGGCGGATCGGGTATATGACCCGGAATTGGGGATAATCCGTGCCCTCTCCTCCTGGGAAATCGCGTATATCCATATGAGCAAGGATGGGCACCGGCAGCTCTTTCAAATCCGGGAGAACGGGGACGTGTACTGGAACGGCACCCTGCGGCGGCCTCTGGGAAACGGGGGCGGGGCGGATCTCCTGGAAAGCATCCGGAGCTTGGAGTTGACCGGGGAGTACGTTTCCGCGCCCCCCAGCCTGACCATCTCCGGCGGGGAGACGGACTATGAACCCATCCCGCTCTCCGGCAATCTCTGGACTCACGTCTACCGTTCAGGTTACTCCTCCACCTGGGGCGGCTTCGATCTCATCATCCCCTATACGGAGATCGACTGGTTTGCCACAGGCGATCCCGTTCTGAAAGCGAGGGGGGAGCTGCGCCTGGACTTTGCCGGGCGGGAGCCGGACAGCCTGGAGCTCTACGCCTGGACCAAAATGGGCCACGCCCAGGTGGAGGTGCGGGAGGGACGCTTTGCTCCCTTCGCCGGAGTGAATGCCTACATGGTCTCCTGCCGCTGGGACAAGGTAGAGCAGGGCGGCTACGGCTACGGGAGCTGGATCCTCCTCATCGACGGCAGCGAGGACTGCGGGCCGGATACTGCGGGGGACGGAGAGACCCTTCTGACGGTGACGGAAGCGGACGGCTACGGCTGTGCTTTCACCCTGGTCAATCAGGGAGAGCGGCACCTGACCATCGACGATTATCAGAATACGGCTGCGAACGCGCCCAATGTGTATACCCTGCTGCGGCGGACCGAAGCCGGGGGCTGGGCGTGGGTACAGCCGCAGCGGTACATTCAGGAGGCCAGACTCCCGGACGTGCGGAGCGGCCATCGTCTGGAGGACGCCTGGGACTGGTCTTATGCCTACGGGATCCTCCCCGCCGGGGAATACTGCCTCCAGATCCGGGGGACCCTGACGAGACACCAGAAGACGGAGACGGTACTGATCCGGGGGACCTTCACCGTTTCGGACAGCCTGCCCCCGGATCTGGGGCCCCTTACCCTCTGCTCCCTGCCGGAGGGCATCCAGACACAGCTGGAGATGCGAAGCCCCCACCGCTGGATGCAGAGCTTCACCCCGGAGGCCACCCGTTACGGGGTGGAGCTGGGCTTCTCCCTCTACCGCCTGGAGAACGGTCAGCTTGATTATGTCGCCCCGGAATACCGTCTGCCGGAGGCCCTCAGCGGCTTTCACTACCTGACGGCGAATAATCCCTGCATTCTGGATACGGATCTGGCCGCCCAGTACGGGAAGCTTCCCGCCGGGACCTATGTGCTGCGCCGCCGCTTCATCCGCTTCACGGAGGAGGAATGGGCGGAGGTCACCTATCTGGACAGCTTCCAATACCCCCTGGCCCATTTTCGGGAGTGGCGGGAGGTGCCGCAAGCGCGGGTGATCTACGGGGACACGGTGTTCACCCTGGAGGAAGCCCTGGAGGATGTGCCCCTGCCGGTGAAGCCCATTGACCCGTACCGGTATACCGGGGACAGCCCCCTTGCCCCGGTGAATGCGGAAAACGCGGTATTCGGCAGCGCCGGGGCCCTGGTAACCTGGAGGGCGGAAGCGGAAGGGGAAGCAAGCGTCCATTTCGGGCCCGGGAATTACACCCTGTACTTCCGGTATGGGGAGGAATGGTTCCCTCTGGAGGGGGGAGACTCCATCTATGCAGGAGACTACTATCCCACCTTAGCCCCCGGGGAGGCTGCAGAGGAGTGCAATTACAACTGGAGCAATCGGTACTCTATTCCTCTGGCTCCCGGAGACTACCGGCTGCTCAGCCCATGCAATATCCTTCCCCGGGAGGGCGGGATGATTTCCGGCTATGCGGCGGCAGACTTCACAATCCCTGAGCAGGCATAAAGGAGGTTTTCTCCATGAAAAGAGCCCTGTTTTTCCTTCTGATCCTGACCTTGGCTCTCCTGGCCGGCTGCGGCCGGGAGGCGAAGGAACCGGTCCCGGAGTGGCCGGACCGGCTCGCCGGGGAATATGACGATACCCTCACCTATACCTATCGAAAGGCCGAGCCGGTTTCTGTCGGCGTGGACAGTCTCACGGGAAGAATGACCGCCCTGTTCACCCTGGAGGATGGAAGTCCCCTGGCCCTGGGCTGGCGTCGGGTCGCCGGAGCGGAGGCGGAGCTGCTGGAGGGCTTCCTGGCGGATGGCGGCATTGCCGGGATCTGGTCGGAGGATCCCTCCTCCCCCGGCGCGGCGGAGGCCTACGCCTCCCTGGGGGGACGATGGTACTGCCTCAGCGCCTCCTGCCCCGGCAAAGATCGGAACGAGCTGCTCGCCCTGCTGGACGGGCAGGTTTCCGCCCAGGCGGGAGAGGATCGGGTCTGGCCCCGGCTCACCGGGGAACCCTGGCTTGCGGAGCTTCCCTGGGGGAAGGATTGGACCTGCCTCATCCTGGGAGATCATGAGCTGGAGCCGGGGTCGGGAAAGGAAGACCTTCTGGCGCTGTTTTCCGTTTATTCCTGGGTTCTGGCGGAGCCGGAGGCGGAGGAAGAGGAGACGGTCCAGATCAGCGGCAAAGCCTATTCTTTGATCCCCGAGATCCGGCAGGCGCAGATCTGGTCGGGGGACGGCTCTCCCCTGCGCTTCCATCTCCGGCGAAACGGGGACGTCTGGTGGAACGGGGACCTGTGGAGGCCCGTGGGAGAGGGCGCTGGGGAGACCCTCCTGGCCGGTTTTGAGGCCCTGCGGGACGGGGGGATACCCATTTACAGCCCGCCGCCCCTGACCTATTCCTGCGGAGAGACGACGTTGACCGCCCGCATCGCCCCCTCCTACTCCTGGGGCTATACCTCCCGGGCGGGGGTGCCGTACCACGCCGAGTCCGACGGGTACTCCTTCGAGAACATCGACTGGCTGGACGGGATCCGTCCCGTCCTCCGGGCGGAGGGAGTCGTGCGGCTCTCCTTCCCCACCCGGGAGCCGGACGGGATGACCCTTGGGGTCTTCACCGACCTGAGCAAGGCCCCGGTGGAGCTGCGGGACGGGGGCTTCGTGCCCTACGCCGGGGTGAACGCCTATTTCCTCAGCGCCTACTGGGAAAAGGCAGACCAGGGGGGCTATGGCGGAGCGAACTACATTCTCCTCATCGATGGAGCCTGCGCCATCGATCTGCCGGAGTCTGACGCTGAAGTCCGCTTGAGCCTTCTGGCGGCAGACGCCTACGGCTGCAGCTTCACCCTGGAGAACCGGACGGAGCAGGACTTCCTCCTGCCCACCTTCTTCAATGCCGGAGGCCATCCCCTTTTCCGCAAAACGGCGTCCGGGAGCTGGGAATGGGTGAAACCCGTCCGGGCTCCGGAGGACGAGGACTGGTCGTGCAGCGGGGGAAATACGCTCCGCCTGGGGCTTGACTGGTCCCGGGCGCTGGGTCCCCTGGAGGCGGGGGAATACGCCCTCCTTTTCCGAGGACAATTCATGGGCCGGAAGGGCGGCCTGGTGGGAGAGCCGGTATATCTTCCCCTGTACTTCACCCTGGGGGAGGATGCTCTCCCGGAGCCGCCGGGTCCCCTCGCCTTCCAGGGCATGCCGGATGGGTTTTCCCTGACCCTCAGAGCGCTCGGCCCCCACCGCTGGACGCAAACCTTTGCCGTCCCGACGGAGGGTCGGTATATCCCGGAGCGGGATTTCTCCCTCTTCCGGGAAGAGGCGGACGGGACCCTCACCCACATCCTCCCCCGGTATCATCTGCCCTATGGCATGAATCATCCGGTTTCTTCGACCGCGGAGCTGGATGTGGACCTGGCGGCCCAGTACGGCAGCCTGAAAGCGGGGACCTATGTGATCCGCCGCCGCTTCCTCCGGCGGGAGGAAGGAGAGACCACGGAAAGGCCCTTTGACCGGAGCTGGCGCACCTTCCCGGCGGAGCGGATCCTATACGCGGACACCCGCCTGCATCTTGACCGGGACCTGGCCGCCTCCACCCGGGAGGTGGAGCCCGCGTCCGTCTCCTTCTACGCCGGGGAGGATCAGGTCCTGCCCGTGATCATCCAGAACGGCCGGTTTACCTCCACGGAATGCCGCTTCGCGGTGAAGAACCTGGGAGAGGAGACCGTCAGCTTTGGGGAGGACGAGGATACCCTGTTCTACCTGGAGGGGAACGGGGAATGGCTCCCCGTGGGCAACGGGCGGCACCTGGCCAACTGGCTCATCCCGGTGGAGATCCCGCCCGGAGAAAGCCGGGAATGGCGCACTGCATTCCAAAATAGCCGCTACTTTAAATACGGTCCTCTCCCCAAGGGCGCCTACCGTCTGGTGTTCCAGGCCTGCCTGGGGGAGGACAACCAGACCAGGTATCCCCTGGTGGTGGAATTCTCCATCCGGGAGGATGGATCCGGGATGTATACCGGGGCGTAACAGAAGGCGGAAAAGAAAATAAGAAGGAAATTTCTGCAGAAATTTGCAAATACCCCTTGACATTGACGCGGCGTCAAATTGTAGGGTGAAAGCGAAAGGGGGGTGAAACCCATGAAAAAAGCAGTCCTTCTCTCCATCCTGCTTCTTCTCCTCCTCACCGCCTGCAGCGGCGAGGCGAAGGAACCGGTACCGGACTGGCCGGACCGGCTCACCGGGGAATACGACGACGCCCTGACCTTCACCTACCGAGGCGCGGAACCGACGCTCACCGGAGCGGACAGCCTCACCGGGCGGATGACCGCCCTGTTCTCCCTGGAGGACGGGGGCACCCTGGCTCTGGGCTGGCGGCGGCTGGCGGGGGCTGAAGTCGAGCTGCTGGAGGACTTCTTAACGGAAACCGGCGGAAATACCGGAGTCTGGACCATCGACGGCAGCGCGCCCAACACCGCGGAGAGCTACGTCCGCCTGGGGCGGAGCTGGTACGCCCTCAGCGCCGCCTGCGGCGGCCTGGAGGACAGCGACCTGCTGGCCCTGGTGGACGGGACCGTGGAGGCCAAAGCGGAGAAGGAGGCTGCCCTGCCCGGGGCGGCCTTCTCCCTCTGGCCGGAGGAGCTCCCCTGGAATGAGGATTGGACCTGTCTGGTGCTGGGGGACTGGGAGCTGGACCCCCAGGCGGGAAAGGACGCCCTTCAACCCCTCCTTTATTCTTACCAGTGGCTTAATACCGGCCCGGCAGCGGAGACTCCAGGAAGCGGCTCTCAAGAAATAAAGATCACCCTGGCCGATGGAGCGGCCTGCTTCCGCCTGGAGGAGAACGGGGACCTGTGCTGGAACGGGGATCTGCTGCGGCCGATCGGAAACGGGGGCGGCGAGAGTCTGCTGAAGAACTATGCCGCCCTGCAGGAGACTGGAGAAAACATGTGCGCTCCGCCCCGGCTCACCCTTCTCTGCGGAGAGGAAACCGCTCCCGCCCTCCCGGAGGGCACTTTCTCCTGGAGCCATACCACCCGCTCCGGGGAGCATCTGGAAAATCAGGATCGCAGCCAAGGCTACTGGGGCAACGGGCACCAAAGCGTCTCCTGGCTCAGCCTGGGTCAGCCCATTCTCCGGGCAAACGGCGAGGTGACGCTGGAGTTCGCCTCCCGGGAGCCCGCGAAACTGCGCCTCAGCGTTTTCTCGGAGCTGGGAGAGGGAACGCCGGTGGAGCTGCGGGATGGCCGCTTCACCCCCTATGCCGGAGTGAATACCTATCTGCTGGTGTGCACCTGGGACTGGATCCAGTACGGCGGCAGCGGCAGTGGGGAATACGTCCTGCTGATCGAGGGAGCGGCGGAGCTGGCCCCGGCAGGGACCGAGACGGAGGAGGCGCTCCTCACCGTCACCCGGGCGGACACCTACGGCTGTTCCTATACCCTGGAAAACCGTGGAGAGCGACCCTTTGCCTTCGACGGCGCCTATGCTCTGCTCCGGCGGAATGCCGCCGGGGGCTGGGAATGGATGCAGCCCCTGCGCTGGCCCATGTACGGGCTTTCCCTCAAGGCGGAGGGCGGGGAGAACCAGAGCCAGACCTTCGATTGGTCCCATGCCTACGGGACCCTGCCTGCGGGGGAATACTGCATCCAACTCCCGGGGACCCTGGGCGTAGGGATAGAAAAGGAGGTCGTGTATCTCCGGGCAGGCTTTACCCTGGAAGATGAGATACCGGAAGGGCCGGGGCCCCTCACCTTCTGTCCCCTGCCCGAGGGCATCACGACGGGGCCTTATGTGCTCACGGGGCCCCGCTACCGCCGGACCCAGATCCTGATCGCAGAGGAGGAGGGATGGAAGGCGGCGCAGGATTTCTCCCTCTTCCGCAAAACGGAGGACGGCAAGCTGCAATACGTTCCACCTGCGTACCGTCTGTCCAACTGGCTGAGCAGGCCACAAACGCTGCCGACAAACCGGGAAACCTCCTTTGAGGTGGATCTGGCCGCCCAATACGGAGATCTGCCCATGGGGACCTATGTGGTCCGGCGGGCCTTCATCCGGCTCACGGAGGAGGAGCGGGAGACCATGTCCTCCTGGCCCCGGGTGACGGAGGAGATCCCGCCGGAGCGGATCCGCTACGGCGACCAGCTGATGGAGCTGACCATGCCCCTGGAAAAGGTGCCCCGGGGGGTCGACCCGGTGGACGAATGGCCAAATGGCTATCACGGGCTGGATTCCACGGTGCTGGTCTCCGCCCAGGGAAGCGTCTTTACCTCCAGGGAGGCCAGGCTGCAGCTGACCCTTAACCCCGCCGATCTATGGTACGACGTGGAGGTGGAAAGCGATTATTACTACCTCTATTTCGAATACAAGGGAGAATGGTTCCCGGTGGAACACAGGCGGTATTCCTCCCATGGCCTCATGGCCGGGCTCCTGCAACCCGGGGAGACCAGGGAGCTGGCCTTCCCCTTCACCCCGCACTTCGGGGAGCTGCCGCCCGGCATCTACCGGATGGTTATCTCCTGCACCGCCCCGGGCCAGGCGGCGAAGGATCCCCAGGGATCATGCATCGTCATCCAATTCCGCATTCTGGAGGATGGCACCGGGACCTGGGACGAAGTACGGGAGGCGGAGCTGCTGATCCGGAACTATGCCCGGGAGCTGGCCGCGCAGTATCCGTACCGGGTACCGGTGGAGCTTCTGGGCGAGTTTAACCGCCGGTATATGCAGAATGGGGGATTTACTGTCCTACGAGATCTCTATGTCTCCCATTGGACGGTGCAGCGGCGTCAGGACCGTCTCCTGGTGACAGTATGGCGGGACCGGGACGTGGAACGGGCGGAAAAGCTCCTTTCGGTCTACGGCTTCGCGGACGTGGTGCGGGGAGAGGACCCTCCGCCGAAGCCCAGCAAGGTGACGGCGGAAAACCTGGGGAGCCGGGGCAGGCTGGAGGCCATCCCCCTGGAGCAGGAATTCGATCTGCCCGACCCCGTGGGGATCTGGCTCCTGCGCTTCACCTGGACCGGGGAGGGATCCGTCAGCTATGACCAGGGATTCTACGATTTCGGCGGCCTTCCCCCCTATGCCCTGGAGGTATACGACGCTTCCGGCGGCGGCTGGCTGGAGCTCCCCCAGGTGCAGTCCACCTCCGCCACATGGCTGGAGTGGACCTCCTTCGAATGGATACCGGGAGAGACGGCGGCGGAATGCATCCTGACCCTGAGCGGGTTTTACGGGGAGTTCTCCCCGGAGAAGGAATACCGCGTGGTCTTCCGAAGCAATATTCCCGGGAGAGGATCCTGCTGGACATGCCCTCTGCCCATGGGAAACGCCTCCTGATAACATCGAAAGATCCGGACGCCATCAGCGTCCGGATCCGATTTATGGCGCATCGCCGTTCAGCTTCACCACCACGGCCCCGTCCACCACCTTCACGCTCCCCTGCCTGGGATATAGGGGCATGGCCTGCACCTCCGGCTTTTCGGCGTATTGCTCCGCCGTCTCGCTCTCCCCGGTATAGACCGGGTCCGTAACGGCCAGGAAGTACCGGAGGAAATGCTGATAGGTGAAATAGGTCCGCAGGTCTCCCAGGTCATAGATCCCCACCAGCCGGGAAAGCTCCAGCTCCGGCGTTGGGGAAAGGGCCGCCTCCCGCTCATGGCTCCCCAGGAGCACCACCTTCATCCCCGGCTCATAATCCGGGCAATCCTCGATCCGGGCCGCCAGGCGGTTTGACCAGGCGGTGCATTGCCGCATGGCGAAGTCCGCCTTCAGATAGGCGTTGTTGTCCGTGAGCCAGTAGGAATAGGCGGCGAGCCCCAGGGTCAGCAGGAGCACCCAGCTCATGAGCCGGGGCAGAAGGCCGTTCCCAAGCTGTTTCCCCTCCCCCTGGGCATATTCCAAAAGGGCCAGGGGCAGCAGCAGGATATAGACCATAGGATACAGCATATGGATATGCACATACCCTTTGGGGACCATGACGTAGATGAAGGTCCCCGCCAACGGATACAGGACCGCCAGGACCAGGGCCAGGACGATCCTCCCCTTTCCCGGTCTCCTCCGCCGGAGCAGCGCCGCCCCCAGGCAGAGGCTCCCCAGGGCGGAAAGCAGAAAACCCCAGCGGAGGAAACGGAGATGACAGCCCCAGTCGTTCTCCCAGAAAAAGAACCAATACTTGCGATAGGCGGTAAACACCAGCCGGGGAAGCTGGGAGAGGGATACCTTCCCCATATCCGCGATGCCCTCATAGTCCGTCAGCCCGCCGGAGGGCGTGGTGAGCCGCACGGTGAGCAGATAGGCCAGCACCCCGGCAGCCAGGGTCAGCGCCAGCCGCAGCCCCTTGCCCAGGAGCTGCCGGAGGGACAGCTCCCCGTCCAGGGTTTCCAGGAACAGGGCACCCACCATCAGCACTGCCGCCGCGGGAAGATAAGCCTGGTAGATGCTCATGGACAGGATGAGGAGGACCGCCCCCAGGAGGCTCCCCCGCCAGCCCCTCCGACAGGCGGCCCAGGCGGCAAGGGCGGCCAGAAACAGGCTGAAAAAGTAACCGGAGGCGGTGAACATATAGCCGAAGGTGGCAGTCACCCCGGGGAAGCTCACCAGCAGCGCGGCGGTGAGCACGCAGCCCAAAGGGCTTCGGATGCGCAGGAGCGACACGGTGAGACAGGCTGTCATCGCCAGGAAAAACAGACTGAGGACGCCGATGAGCCAGGGCATGCTCAGGTTCCCGTCCAGACGGAGCACGGGCGGCAGGAGCCAGCGGCCGGAGGCGGCACCATAACCGGCAAAGAACATCTGGTTCAGATCGTCGTGGTTCGTGAATTTGTTCAGAAAGGCATAGCTGTGGGTGAGAAAGCCCAGGATCAGCGCGGACAGAAAGGTGAAGCGGACAGGCTTCGGAACCCGCCGAAGCAGGGTCTCCGCCGTTTCCCCGGCGGAACGCAGCCGGAAGTCTCCCATCCCCTTCATTTTTCCTCCTCCGGCCCGCAGCTTCGGGCCACCAGATACCGCGGCCTGCGCTGGACCTCCGCGAACACTCTGCCCAGATAGTATCCCATCAGGCCCATGCTCAGCATCAGACATCCCCCCAGGGCCAGAAGCAGAAGGACGATTCCCCGCTCCCCCGGCACCGGCCTGCCCAGGATCTCATTCGCCAGGGTCACCACCCCCAGCACCAGGGCAAGAAGCAAAACCCCGCAGCCCAGGACCGTGACGATCTGCAGCGGCGCCGCGGTGCTGCCCACGATCCCCGCCGCGGCATAGCGGGCCAGGGAAAAGAAGGACCAATGGCTCTTTCCCGTTTTCCGCTCCTCCACCCGGTACTCCAGCTCCGTCTCCCGGAATCCCGTCCAGGGGGCCAGCGCCCGAAAAAAGGTCCTGCGCTCCGGCAGGGAAAGCAAGACCTGCGCCACCTGCCGGTCCATGAGCTTGAAATCCGATGCCCGGGACATATCCGTCCCCGTCGCCCCGCCCAGTATGCGGTTGAAGATCCGGACGGCAAGGCGATGAAAGCCGCTTTCCCGGCCCCGCTCCGTCTTTACGCCGTTTACCAGCTCCCATCCCTCCTGCCAGAGGCGGAACATCTCCGGCAGCTTCTCCGGCGGATGCTGAAGGTCGCAGTCCATCACCGCGCAGCATTCCCCCCGCGCCGCTTCCAGACCTGCCAGGATCGCCGCCTCCTTCCCGAAATTCCGGGAAAAGCTTAGGCCGCGTACCCGGGGATTCTCCCGGGAAGCGGCCTTGACCGCGTCCCAGGTACCGTCCGATGAACCGTCATCCACAAAGATCAGCTCATAGGGGATGCGGGCAAGGCGCAGTACGGACGCCGTCCTTCGGGCCGCCTCGGCCACGGTGCCTTCTTCATTATAAGCCGGGATCACCACGGACAGCATCGGCCCTCACCTCCCAGGCAAATCGTTCTATGCTCTGTTTAATCCATACGTCGCAGGCATACAATTATGGACATCTTCCGCACCTCTCTGCCGGATACGGAGCTCTAATCCTTCACCGGAATTATCCTCCATTTCGGCGCGGCGTATACCTCCAGAATAAGATAACATATGTCAGCATCAAGGTAGCACTTATGCTGACTTTTGTCAACATAAAAGCGCAGAAATGATCCCCGTGCCATGGGCACGGGGATCAGATAGCCGCTTGATTCTCTTATTTCTCGAAGGTGGAGGCCAGGTTGCCCCAGGTTTCGCAGAAGATGGCGGGATCCATGAGCTTCAGGTCGGGGCTGATCTCCGGCTTGAAATCCATGTTGGCCAGGATATCCTTCTCCAGATCCATGCCGGGGGCGATCTCGATCAGGGTGACCTTGCCGTTCCGGAGTTCAAACACGGCACGTTCGGTGATGTACAGCACGATCTGGCCCTTTTCCGCGTACTGGCCCGCGAAGGTGATCTGCTTGACCTTCTTCACGAACTTGCGGATATCACCCTCCTGGACGATTTCCAGCTTGCCGTTGCCGGGCTTCAGCTTGGCATGGCCCATGAAGGTGCCGCAGAACAGTACCTTGGGGGTGGCGCGGGTGATGTCGATAAAGCCGCCCGGTCCGGTCATCATCTTGCCCAGGAAGCTGGTGTTGTTGTTGCCGTCCTCATCCACTTCGCCCAGACCCAGGCAAGTCATGCTCAGGCCGCCGCCGTTGATGAAATCGAACATATAGCCGTGGTCGATGCAGGCTTCGGCATTGTAGGCTGCGCCGAAATGGGGCAGCGCGGAGGGCACGCCGCCCACCATGCCGCTCTCGGTGGACATGGTGATCTGGTCGATATAAGTGGGATTCTCCTCGTTGATGACCTTGGCCATGTCGGCGGGGATGCCCACGCCCACGTTGATGACGTCGCCCTTCTTCACTTCGGCGGCGCAGCGGCGGCAGATGATCTTCCGCTCGTCAAACTTCATGCGCTCGATGGCGTCCATGGGCTTCTTGATCTGGCCGGAGAAGGCGGGCTCATAGTAGATGCCCTCGGTCTGCCAGCAGGCGTCCTGGGTGGTGGCCTGGACCACATAGTCCACCAGGATGCCGGGGATCTTTACATCCTTGGGCTTGAAGGTGCCCTTCTTCGCCAGGTACTCCACCTGCACGATCACGATACCGCCGGAGTTGTGGGTAGCGGTGGCCACGGGCAGAGCCTCGGTGATGAAGCTCTCGTGGTCGAAGGTGATGTTGCCGTTCTCATCCGCAACGGTGCCCCGGAGCAGGGCCACGTCGCACTTGAAGCCCTTGTAGAAGAGGTATTCCTCTCCCTGGAAGTTGATGAGCTCCACCCGGTCCTCCGTGGTGCACTCGTTCATCTTGCCGCCCTGGACCCGGGGGTCCACGTAGGTGCCCAGGCCAACCTTGGTGATGAGGCCGGGACGTCCGGCGGCGATTTCACGCCACAGGTTCACGATGACGCCCTGGGGGAAGCACCAGCACTGGAGCTTGTTCTGCAGGGCCAGATCCCGGAGGGCGAAGGCGCTGCCCACATGGGCGCCGCTCCACTTGGTCACCAGACCGGGTCCGGCTTCGCCCAGGCGGGTGATGCCCCGCTCCTTCCAGTCGCCCATGGCGCTGCCCTGGTGCACGTCCAGGTTGCAGGGATGGCCGGTCTCTTTAAACCGGTCACGGATGGCGCAGGCGATTTCCTCCGGCCAGCCGGCCAGGCCCATGCCGCCCACGCCGACGGTGGCATTATCGGGGATCAGCGCAGCAGCTTCCTGCGCGGTGATAAATTTAGCCATTGTCGTTCCTCCTTGAAAACTGACCTGCGGAGAGGTCAGGGACCCTCCGCAGGTCTGAAAGGTTTTCCGCTTACTTCTGCAGTTCTTCGATCAGGGCGGGGATGACCTGGAACAGGTCGCCCACGATGCCGTAGTCCGCCACCTCAAAGATGGGGGCGCTCTCGTTCTTGTTGATGGCCACGATGTACTTGGATCCGGACATACCGGCCAGATGCTGGATGGCGCCGGAAATGCCGCAGGCGATGTACAGGTCGGGCTTCACAGTGGTGCCGGTCTGGCCCACCTGGTAAGCATGGTCGATCCAGCCGGCGTCGACGCAGGCACGGGAGGAGCCGATAACGCCGCCCAGGGCGTCAGCCAGCTTGCGGATGATATCGAAGCCCTCGGGGCCGCCGATGCCGCGGCCGCCGGACACGATGATCTTGGCGTCGGT
>CAMVBX010000058.1 GCA_947165825.1 uncultured Clostridia bacterium | reverse complement strand
AGCCGATCTCCCATTCGCTGTGCCAGTTGCCGATCTGGGCCCGGACGGTGGTGGTGAGGCCGTTGGAGAAATCGCAGGCATGGGTCAGGTTGGCCCAATCCGGATCGTCCGTGACCATATGGGAGAAGAAATAGATGTCCTTGGCGGGCTCGAAGCAGATGTACTTGGCTTCCTTCCACTCCCCGTCGTTCTCCCGGTACTTCAGGTACCGCTCGCTGAATACGTCGTACTCGTACACGGTGCTCTGATCGCCGGTCCAGGGGGCGATGGCGTGCTTTTCCATGTCCAGCTTGACCTTGAACTTCTTGCCGATAAGGAACTTGGAGAAGGGCAGGGTGTTCTTACTGGCCATGATGTTGGGGCCGTCCACCTCAAAGATGCGGTGGGCTTCGTTGGCGTGCTTCAGGGCTTCCTCATGGCTCATGGGGATATCGATATCCATGGGCCGGTAGGCATAGCGGCCGCCCTTGCGTCCCGCCAGGCGGGCCATGGGAGGCTCCTTGTCGCCGAAGGTGTAGATGCTCTCCAGATGCGCCGCGTCGCCGGTGATCTTGATATCGGCGGTATGGAGGGTATAAACAAAATTGTCGTCCTCATCGAAGCCGAACTCCAGGCCGATGGCCTTGTCCTCGAAGAAGTTCATGACTTCCAGCCAGAATTTTCCGGAGAACTCCACCTCGCCGCGGCTGAAGATATAATTCTCGTCGTCGATCTTCAGATAATCCGCAGGGTTCGCCATGGTAATGCCGCCCATCTTGTCCCCCAGCTCCACCAGGGTGCAGCAGACCACGCTGGGGAAGAAGGTCAGCATCTCGTAACCCGTGGAGAACTTCCAGTACAGGCCGCGGCCTTCGATGCGGTTGGTGGTGGTGTTCAGCGCAGGCTTCTCATTGTCGCCGAAGTCCGCCCAGCCGAAGTAATACTGCCGCTGGATCTCCCGGGGCACTTCCCGGTAATAATCCGGTTCCTTGTCCCCGAACAGGCTGCCGCCCACGGCGACCCGGATGCCGAACCAGGTCTCGAAAACGGTAATGGCGTTGGTCCGCCAGTCCAGCACCGTATGCCAGCCGCGGGTGGTTCCGGGAACCAGATGGCTGAACACGGTCACATGGTCCAGGGTGATGGCGGAATAGGGTGCGGTGTACTCCTCTCCGTTCTCGGTGCAGACCAGAGTTTCCTTATCCTTGAATACGTAGTCCAGCTGTTTGGGGGCAAATTCCCCATCCAGGCGGCACTTGAAGGATTTACCCACGAGAATGCCGCAGTCCCCGCCCGCGGGGCGGCGCTGGGCGTCTACCTTCCGGGCAACTTCTTCATCCGTCAGGGGGTTGAACTTGGTAAAGAACATCTGCGTTTGACCTCCGTTCATTTCGTTATTTGGTTTCCTGTATGGTAATGATTATAGCCCAGCCCCGGATACTCGTCAAGGAAAAACCGCCCCCGGCAGAGCCGGAGGCGGCAGGCGCGTTTGCTGTTTTTGCGGAATTACATATCGCCCGTCTTCTCGTACTGCAGGGGGCTGCGGACGATCTGGCTCCGGTCGATGCCGAAATGCTTGGCGTTGTACTCGTCGATGGCGTCCATGATGCAGTCATATACGCCGTCGTAAACGCTGCCCGGGCCGCCCTGGCCGACGCAGGGGATCAGGGCCTTGGGGGTGCAGACGTCCAGCAGCTCCCAGACCTTCCGCTTGGTCTCCTCGGGGTTCCAGCCTTCGTAGTCGAAGTCCGCCCCATCGAAGCCGCCCATGAAGCCGATCTTGCCGCAGTATTTCTTCGTCAGCTCGGGCAGGTTGTTGGAGCTCATGCAGCCCTGCCAGACGTCGATGCCCATCTCGATCATGTCGGGCACGAGGGTCGCGCCGTAGCTGTCGCTGTGGTGGATGACCAGCTGTACGCCATGGGATTTGTAGTAACCGTAGATCTGCTTATAGGCGTCCACGAAGAAGTCCTCAAACATCGCGGGGCTCATGAAGGTGCTGGTCCGGCTGCCCCAGTCATCGTGGTGGAACAGGGCATCGGGCTGGAGCTTGGCGCAGATCAGTTCCGCCAGGCGCAGCTCATAATCCGTGAGATACTTGATGAGGTCGTGCATCTCATCCGGATACTCGTAGAGGTTGATCATGGTGTTCTGGATCTCGCCCAGATGATGGCACTGCTCGAAGAGGCCGGGGGCGATAAAGGGGGCTTTCCAGGCCAGGTTGGAATCCGTCTTGTCCATGATGCCCTTGATCATGGCCCATTCCTCGTCCGGAAAATCCAGGCTGGGGGCATGGACATAATCCTGCCAATGCTCGATATCCTTGATGACGATCTTATCCGGCGTGTGCACCGGGAACGCGCCGGGGGTGCCCAGAGGATAGGAATTGGTGACGCCCCAGGCGTTCACCACATTCTCCTCACCGTACTTGGGGGAGGCGCTGTGGAACATGGCGGGATGGAGCACCAGACGAATGGCCTCGTACTGGTTGGCGTAGCGGTCGGGATTCCGGCCCTTGGCCGCCTCGTAAAAATTTTGTTTCGGACTCAGCATTGCGGTTACCTCTCCATTTCTTTATAGTAAACGAACTCTTGCGTACTTCTTCAGCAGGGGCATTATATCAAGCCCCGGCCGCCGGGTCAAGGGCAAAGCGGCGGGGCCCGTTTCCCCGGTGCGGCCTTTGCCCCGCCGCCTGCCCGTACGCACCGCGGGGCCGGGATTCGTGTCCCGGCTCCGCGCCATACGGCAGTTCTTACAGCCGTTCCTTCCTCTCGATATCCAGGAAGTATTTGTAGGTATCCACGGTGAGCTCGCCGCAGGCCGCCTCGTCGCAGGCGATGATGGCGCCGTTGTGCATCTGCAGGGCGGAACAGGTCCACTTATGGCTCACGCTGCCCTCCACCGTGGCCGCCAGGGCCCGGGCCTTATTATGGCCGTTGATGAGGATCAGCACCTCTTTGGAATCCGTCACCGTCCCCACGCCCACGGACAGAGCCTGGGCAGGGACCTTCTCGGGATCGTTCCCGAAGAAGCGGGAGTTGACGATGCGGGTGTCCGTGGTGAGGTTCCGCACGCCGGTGCGGGAGGTCAGGCTGGTATAGGGCTCGTTGAAGGCGATATGCCCGTCCACGCCGATGCCGCCCATAAACAGATCGATCCCGCCGTAAGAGGCGATCTTCTCCTCGTATCGCCGACATTCCCCCTCCGGATCGTCGGTCATGCCGTTGAGGATATTGATGTTCTCCGGCTTCATATCCACCAGGTGATCGAAGAAATTCTCATGCATGAAGTACCAGTAGGACTGGTCATGCTCATGGGGCAGACCCAGGTATTCGTCCATATTGAAGGTAACCACGTTGGCAAAGGAAAGCTCCCCCGCCCGGTTCATCCGGGCCAGCTCCTTGTACACCCCGATGGGGCTGGAGCCGGTGGGCAGGCCCAGGATGAAGGGACGATCCTTTTCCGGTCCGGCATTGTGGGCTTTGATCTTTCCGGCGATATAGTTGGCGGCCCAGAGGCTCATTTTCTCATAGTTTTCCTGAATGACCACACGCATGGATGATTTCTCCTTTGCCTGCAAGATATATGCAGTTTACTCCATGAAATGGGTATTCGTCAACGGGATTCCGCGGAGCTGTCCGGCTTTTCCGATCCGGTCGGCTTCACCGACTTCCGCTCCGATTTTTCTCCGGTTTTCTTCCATTTTTTGTCCGGCATGGCATTTACCAGCTTCTCCAGCTCCTGATAGACCCCCGGGCTGTGGATCCGCCGTCTGTCGATCAGCGGCTTCAGCAGATTGTACTGGATGCCGATATAGCTCCCGGCCAGGCGGCGCAGAGTCTTGATATCGTAGACCCCGGTATTGACCCCGACGGCGAACTGATTGAACCGGGCCAGCAGCGTGCCGAGTGCCTTGTACTCCGCTTTGTATTCCTGCGATCTGGAATTCTCGGCGATCATTCTCATCTGCGCGGGAGTGTAGTCCCTCAGCTTATCCAGCACCTCGTTCTGGAGCTGGTTATAGGCATCCATGGTCGCTTTCTTCCGCTCCCGAAGCCGCTCCGTGATAAAGGTATATATGGACAGCGCCAGAGCCGCTGCTGCGATCACAAGAGTTATGGCCTCATTCAAAGTCATTCGATCATCCTCTTCTTTCTCTTTTTCTTCGATCCATCATAACATACCGGAACGGCGGCCGCAACAGCGGGCGCTTGCCCCCAAGGCCCCGGGAGGGTATAATGAGGAACGGATACGGGAACCACCGGGCGGAAACCGCCGCAGACAGACTGCGCAGACATACGGCCCGGAGCAAGGAGGAAGTCATGCCGGTATTTCACGTCACCTTCAAATGCAGGCCCGGAATGCGGGAGGCCTTTTGGGAAAAGCTCACGGCGGAGGGGATCGTTGCCGCATGCCGGGCAGAAGAGGGAAACCAGGGATATGATTATTACTTCTCCGCAGAAAACGGCTGCGACCTGCTGCTCATCGAAAAATGGAAGGACTTCGACGCCCTGGTCAGACACGCGAAGCAGCCGCATATGAAGCGGATGGACGAGATCAAGGCGGAATACGTGACCGATATGACCCTGGAGAAGCTGGAGGGCTGACTCCGGATCGGCTATCGGCAAAAAACGGGGCCGGCCCGTCTGCGGACGGACCAGCCCTGTATGTTTTTGCGCTGTTATTCCTGCGCCGGCTCCGGCCAGCGGCAGACGGAATCCCGGTCCCGGTAAAACCGGCAGACCTCGCAGTATTCCGGTTCCTCGATGAGGGAGCTGCTGCAGCGCCGGAAGCGGGCGCAGAATCCCTCCGGCTCGACCCGGGGACAGTCTCTGTTTTCCATATCTTTTCCTCCTGCTTCGGGCATCCGCTTACAGGAAGGGATCCGGGTCGTCCCCGAAGCCGTCAAAATCCCCGTAGCTGTCGGAATCCCGCACGTACCGGGGGCCTTCCCGGCCCTCCCCGGCGGGGAGGAAGCCGCATTTCTCCAGAACGCGGCGGGACGCCGCATTGTCCGCCTCCGTCTCCGCGGCCACCGAGGTCACGCCGGGCTGATCGAAGGCCCAGGCCAGGATGGTCTCCACCGCCTCCGTGGCATAGCCGAAGCCCCGGTATTCCTCCGCGATCCCATAGCCCAGCTCCGCCACGCCGTCCTCGGGAACCCCTTTGAAGGACAGATTGCCGATATATTTGCCGTCCTTCCGGACGATCATCCACAGGGCATACCAGCCCCAGTCCTCCGGGTGCTCCAGGCTGCCCCGCAGCATTTCCCCATAGGCTCTCCGAAGGTGCTCGTCGCCCTCTTCGGCAAGGATCTTGTTCATCTCGTTTTCCGAGGCCGCATAGATCACCAGGCGGTCCGCTTCCAGCATCTTGCCTTCCCCCTCTCCATACCCGTTCAGAAGCTTTCGTTATTGTAGCACCTTTTGTCCCTCAGGACCAGAGGGGAAAAGGACGTATTTCCCGGGGTCCGACGATGCCGGGACGGCTGCGGGCCCTGCCCGTCAGCACTCCGTCTCCGCCTGCCGGTCCAGCCGCCGGTTGCGGAACCAGACCAGGATCCCCGCCGTGACGATCACCGAATTCAGGATATAGAAAAACCAGACGTATCCGGGCGTGGCGATCCCCAGGCGGAGCTTGATGATCTTGCTGGAGATGCCGAACAGATACCCGATGAGGATCAGAAAGTAAAACTGCACGCTGCTGCCCTTCGCGGTCCGGGCTTTCCAGGCCTTGTAAATGTTCAGCGGCCAGGATACGCCGAAGCAGACGATCATCAGAAGCTCAAATATATCGGCCATACGGGCTCCCCCTGTCCGCGGTTCAGTCCGGAACCGTCAGATCGTCGGGATTGAAGCCGAAATCGGAAAGGCTGTACTCTCCGTTGGGCTGAAGCTTCGATTCAAAGAGGTATTCGGCGAAATTCAGGGAGTTGCAGAAGGAGATCATGGCCAGGGTAGTGATCTTCTCCCGGTTCATGGTATTGGCCGAAGAGCCGGACACCTCCGTAAACACGATATTCCTTCTGCCCGAAAAGCTCGGGGCGGAGACGAGGGCGGACCCCCAGAAGGATTCGTCCTCCGACGTGTTGTTTTCGTCGTAATAGTAGTAGCTGAAGCGGTACGTCTGGGTATCCGGGGAGATCCAGATATAGGAGTAGTCCTCCGCCCCGTTTGCATAATAGTATGCGTAATACACGACGAGGCTGTCCTCCGCCGGGGTGCTGCCGGGGGAATAGATCACGGCGACCGTGCGCTCCACCCCTTCGGAGATCGTCTTCTCTTCAAAATATCCCTTGTCCGCGGTGCTGCCGATGGTGTCGTTATAATGGGTCAGGATCCAGTCCTTCAAGGCGCCGAAGGCCATCTCCTGCCGGGACTGCGGCGGATCCTCCTTCTCCCCCACCGACCCGGTGGTATTCTGCACGTTCGTGTCCCCGGGGACGAAAACGTAATACATCGCATAATCCATGCTGACGTTTTCGCTCTCATACAGCTCGTAGGAGAGGATCGAGATCTCATAGACTGCGGGCTTCGGCACGACGCAGCAGAGATACTGCCCTTCGCTGCCGTCGTCATAGGCGATGTAATCCCCCAGGATATAGTCCTCGTCGCCGTTGTATACCGTGGCGGCTATGGTGATATCCTCGGCGTATTTCGTCCCCCCGTCCGTGACCAGGTACGCCTCGATATGGCCGGCGGCATTGCAGTATACATAGTACGTGTCCCAGCGGTCCCCCACGATCGTCCCGTAAGCGGTATCCCCGTTGCTGAGCTCGTTGTAGCCCGTGGTGCCGTAGACCATACTGTCAAACATCTCCGGCCGCGTCTGGTAGTCCAGATAGGCGTTCGCCTCGGCATACTTGGGCAGCGTCTGACAGGACCCTCCGTTCTTGTATGCCTGGAGCTTGCTCTCGTTCAGGACGGCGTGGATGGGAACGGCGAAGTTCAGATTCTGGCCCGAAGCCAGGTAAGCGGTGGTCACCCCGATCACCTCGCCGTACTCGTTCACCAGCGCGCCGCCGCTGCTGCCGGAGGAGATGGGCGCCGTGGTCTGGATCAGTTCCCCGCCGAAGTCCGTACGGGAGGGATTGGAGATGATGCCGTTGGAAATGGTATTCTGGAGTCCCTGGGGACTGCCGATGGCATAGCAGACTTCCCCGCCGGACACGGCGGCGGAATCGCCGGCTTTCAAGGCGGCAAAGCCGGTGCCGTTCACCCGGATCACCGCATAATCCCGGTCCCGGTCAAAGTACAGCACCCCGGAAATCTCGTAGCTCTTCCCGTTGGTCAGGGTGGCCGTGGCGGAAATCGCGTTCTCCAACACATGGTGGTTGGTCACGGCAATGCCGTCGGTGTCAATAAAGAAGCCGCTGCCCGTGGCGTAGCTGTCGCCGCTGGCATCGAAGGTCTCAATATAGAACACCGCGGGGGAACACTGATCGAAGACCTCCTTGGAGGTCAGCTTTCGGTTCCCGGGCTCAGGCGAGGGCTCCGGGGAGGGCTGGGGCGCCGGAGGCGGATTCGGCGCGCTGCCGGTGCTCAGGATGATCGCCGTGTTCGTTGCCTGGTCGAAATCCACCTCAAAGCCGATCACGGCCCCCAGGTCCCGCAGCTTGAAGAAATTGTTTCCGGCAAGATTGTAGGCGCTGATGCCGGAATTGATCTCCCCGTTGATCTTGATGGTCTGGGTGGAGGGCTTCGCCGTTTCAGACTTGTCCAGCCCCACCACCAGTTCTTCCCCGTTGGAGGTATAGGGGCGGCCGGAGGTGATGGTCACCGTGCGGCTGTCGGGATCGTATCCCACCTCAAACTGATTCGCGGTCCCGGAAAGCAGGTATGCGATATCCCGCAGCTTGAAATAGTTGCTTCCGTCGATGTTGTACTTCTCGCATTCCACCGCTCTCCCGTCCACCGTCAGATTCTGGGGAGACAGGACGACCCGGGCGGCGCTGGCGCCCATAGGGAGCAGGGAGAAAACCAGGATGATGCACAGGATGAGCGAGATCCGTTTTTTCATGTCAGCAGCCTCCTTAACACCGTATTTTTCGTCTGTATGTATGATTATACACGATCATTCGCATTTTGTCATGGAAAATGCAAAAGCCGAAATCCTCGTCGGGGGCTTTATTTGCGCTGCGCCGGATGATATAATCCATTATCATGAATAAGCAGCCGCAACGGAGAAAGGAAACAGAATGAGCAGAATCACCAGCAAGTACATCGATATTCCGGGGATGAACAACACCCGCGACCTGGGCGGAATGCGCACGAAGGATGGACACGTGATCAAGCCGAACCTGCTCTACCGGAGCTCGAAGCTCGGCAAACTGGAGGACAAGGACTGGTTTGCCCGGAACGTAGCCCTGGTGGTGGATATGCGTTCCTCCCGGGAGGTCAACGAGAATCCGGATCCGCATATCCCGGGGGTGGATTATCTGCATCTGCCGATCTTTGAGATGCCGGCCGCAGGCGTCTCCCGGGACAAGGAATCCGACCGGCGGATGGGCGCGCCGAACGTAGAGGCGGCGATCAAAAGCATGTCCTCGGTCTATGCCCGGTTTGTGAACGACGAGTTCTGCCTCTGCCAGTACCGGCGGTTCATCCGGCTGCTGTTCGAGCCCCGGGAGAAGGCGATCCTCTGGCACTGCTCCGCCGGCAAGGACAGGACCGGCACCGGCGCGCTGTTCATCCTGGAGCTGCTGGGCGTGGACCGGGAGGATATCCTGGCCGACTATCTGATGACCAACGAATACCTGAAGGACGAGATCCGGGAGTTTGTGGATAAGGCGGAAGAGCGCAGCGGCGGCATGGATGAGGAAGCGAGAAAGGGCCTCACCGTATTGATGGGCGCCCACGAGAGATATCCCCTCACGGTTTACGAAACGGCGGAAGCAAAGTACGGCAGCTTCGACGCCTTCCTCCGGGAAGGGCTGGGCGTCAGCGACGCGGAGCGGGAGGAGCTCCGCCGGCGGTATCTGGAGTAAGGGGGATACAAGCCCGGAATCACCGGGAGCCAATCCGCGCATACAGGAGAATCAGCAGGAAAAAGTCAGGAGTCAGCGGGGATGATCCCCGCTGACTCCGTATTATGTTCAGCGGCTTTCGCAGCACAGCTCCGCCGCCAGGATGCGGCGGTATTTCGGCATGGGACCGGAGAGGATCGAATGGGCAATATGAGCGTGGCTTTTCTTCGAATGGCGGGGGTATTCAGCCAGCTGGAGCTTGCCATGATACGGGCAAGGGTGCGGTCAGGGATGGAGAATGCCAGAGCAAAGGGGCGGCGAATCGGCAGGCCGCAGTTAGCGAAAGAGGATATTCCCTCTGCGTTCCTGCGCCATTATCCTGCTTATAAATCAGGGAGTTTGAATGTCAGCGAATTGGCAAGGGTATGCGATATTAGCAGGACTACGGCGTATAAGTATATTGGGATGCTGGAAGAGTAAAGCGGTGGGATTTCTCCTGCTGTGATACTTTTCTGTCTTGTTCTTACAGAAAATATCTGATAGAATCAGCAAAACGATATGAGAGAGCCATCATTTCCAATAAGTTGAGGGGGCTTGACAATGGGAATTTTCGCTAACATAAAAGCAATGAAAGATGTCCAAAGAATAAAAAACGGAGGAACAGCCAATCTTTCAATCGCTCAAATTTCAAATCTCCTTATAAACTTACCTGATGCTCACAGGAATCTTTCACAAATCGATTTTACAAAAGTGTATTCTCTGTATAAGGAACTCCAAAAGTGTAATACAAGAATGAACATGGACATTGAAGGATACTATAAAACAGCCATTCAAATTATCAAGCGATTTGATGCTATCGCGCCGTATGAGAAATATAGTGGTGGCAACGAATTGGAGTTTTCCTTTATGATGGAAGAACTACGCAAAATGGATTGATTCTCAGACGATGAAGGATTGATTATTATGACAAACATAACATACTCTCAGGAATACTTGGACGCAAATTCAAGCATTACGCAATATCAGCAGGATTTGTTAAAACAAAAGAAAAAAGCCGCAACCGGCTTTTTGGGCATTGCGAAAAAGCAGCGCGAACTAAATTCAACGGTGTATTGGGTTGATGTTGCTTTGCGTGGGTGTAGAGTGTTTTTGGAACACAAACACAATTTTCATGTGTTTGTTGCCGCATATTGGCTCCATTGGGCATATATCAATGGAAAGCAGGACGCAAAACCTGTTTTTGACAAGATAGTTGATACCCCCGAATTTCAACGATTTGTTTTGGATAACGATTTGGTCGCATCTGAACAAGATGTGTTCGAAGTGCCTTATCATCTCGATTACTGCGAAATTCGTAGAAATGGGGAAGGACAAAGCGTTATCCAAGAATACAAAAACGAAAAAATATTCTATAAGTCTGTATTTGAATTCCGTAAAGCATTGTCCGAATATACAAACATCAAACCATCCACAACGGCGGAACACAGTCTGTTTCTTAATACGGTAACCTATATGGCAACGCATCAGATTGCTTTTTGTGAATGGAAGTCTTGGTGGGAAAAGGTCACATTGTCCGATTACGAGAAATGGTTTAATGGGAATACTGATTCAAGGAAGTTGTTTATACTCAGATATCGCACACAATTTGAAATAGACAACTACAAAGCAGCGTGGGAACGAATTAAGAGTTCTTCGCATCTTCCGAATTTGAAAGAGTCGTTTTTGGAATATTCTCATATCATGCAATCGGTCGTTAAAGAATTGGAAGGAAAAGCGAACGATTGAATTTAGCGATATGACTGCGAAAGACTCGGGGACGGTTCTTTTGTCTTCTATTCCCTGAATCAAGAAAAGCGGCTATGTCCACTAACGGTGTTCTCTCCCTTTCGGGTGGTTTAACCAAGGTGAACATAGCCGCAAAAAAGTAACACCCAAAGGTCACGGCAGTCGTTTTTCCCGATTTGGCAAAGGGACGGCTCTACCCACAATGGGTGTTACTCCAACGCATCCCGAGGACCTTCCAGCCGTGTTGACCTCTATATAGTCAAGGGACGTCGCTGGACACAAGGGATGCTGAGAATACCTCGCAAAGCGGATCCAACCGAATCTGGCCTTCACATTTGAACGAAGTATTTCCTAAAAGAAACTAGCACATTATGAAGGAAAACGCAATATGTGAGCATGACGCTAGAAAAAATAAATTAAGCAGACATCTTGGGGTACCGTACTGACACCGAAAACGGTGACCACGCATATCCTCCGTCTGCTTCTCTGCCAATAAAACTAGCAGAATTGCTCCGAAATGTCAAGAACGACACACTTAAAAATACATACCATCGCAGTTCTACGAAGACAGAGCTGCCTAAGCAGGTGCTCCTGGGCGTATGTATCACATATCCTTGATATCCGCGATAAAAACAAGAAATCCGAACGCCGTCCCAATGGGAACGAAGTTCGGATTTCTCAATTGTGGTGGAGACTAATGGGCTCGCCCGTCTGCGGACGGGCCGGGTCGGCGGGAAAACGTGCCGCCGGCACGTTTTCTAACACGCCTCCCTTCGAGCCCATATTCCCGATGTGCAGAAGAAGACACCGCCCGCTGGGCGGTGTCTTCTTCTGATGTAATCGGTTAAAACTCCTATCTCTGACGAATCGCAAAATCTATGAAGCCGCGAAAGAATCTATTCTTTCATGATCTCGAATTGGTCAGGAGGATACAAACTTCGCCGCTAATATGGAAAAAAGGGAGGCAAGAATAATATCGTTACCGTCTTGGACTTCTCAATTTTGAAACAAGATCAGAGAATCCATTTGGCTCAATGTACCGGCGCGCTTTACTCGTTCAGTATTCTCCACGCCCTTGTTTCAGCTTTCTGTATTTCTTCAGTTTTATCAATTTGTCGAAGTTCATGCATCCGATAAAAATTGGCAATCTTCTTTATCATTTCTTGAACTTCCGGACGCTCTTTTCGAACCGAAAGTTTTAATGCGAACTCTTCCTTCTGGTTATTTGTGCTCTGGCCGTCAAGTGATTCGTCTGATTGATTGTGAGGTTTTTTCCGGTCATAGAATATTACGTCAGTAATGATCGTGCCATCGTCCAAAGGAAATACACTCAATGCACCGTCGTCGCCAGAATGGCAAATCGCGTTGCGAATGTGTTTAAGAAAACTGATGACGATCTTTTTCTCATTGACATTTCCCTCTTGATCTTTGTCATCCGAATAAGTTGAATTCCATTTACCGGATCTATATAGCGACATAATATACTTTTGGAAATCCCGATATTCTTCGGATCCGATGATTTTATTAAGCTTCTCTGTTGATTTATGGTCTTTCCCCTTGAATATATCTTTATACATTTCATAAGGCAAAACAACGATACCCACAAGTGAATTCAGAAGTTGGGTGACCTCATAGGGCTTGTATTCCGCTGCCTTAAGGGGACTCACAAGCTCTCTAAGCTTCCTGTCAAGATCCTTTTTACCTTCCTCAAGTCTGTCAGCAACGGCATTGAGTGTGCGTTTCACGTCGTTTTTTCGTGCATTAGAAACTTTAATGGCTTCTTCACGAATTCTGTTTTTCAAGTCGTCTACATCTTGAATAGTTTTATCAAGCTTCTCAATGAAACCATCCACAGTTTCTGCTGAATCCTTTTCGGCGTTCACCGCCCACTCAATGTACTCCATATTTGCCTGAGTTCTTTTAGAAAACTCGGTAGCGAACATTCTGCCGTTATACGTTGACACGATAATCTCCTTTCTCCGTGCCAGCAGGATTGGAAAACTCCGCAAGCACCCTTTGACATTCCAGCGCATAATAATCATCCATTTGTTCTTTCCATTCTCGTGGGGCTTTTTTTCGGAAATTTCTGCTTTTACGATACTGTTCCACGATTCCAGATACAGACTGCTCTTTAATTGCCCGTATCGCAACACGGTTTTGATACAGGAATGTGGCAATCTCATGAATCTGCAGATATCTTTCAAACTGGTTACTCTCGGTAAGCGGTAGTCTATTTCCGATAAATGGTATATAGCCAAAGCGCGGTTGAACAAGGAAC
>CAMVBX010000057.1 GCA_947165825.1 uncultured Clostridia bacterium | reverse complement strand
CGCGCTATCTTCCTTCCCGTTTTCGTTCCATTTTCGGGTTTGTCTACAGTCTGACAGCCGCCGGGAGACCGGCGGCTGTTCCTTACTTCGTGAGTATCCTTTTGATGATCCGGAGCTGCAGGCGAAGGGGGAGGAGGGAGAGGAGGAGCAGGAGAGGGTTCCGGTTCACGGAATAGGTGAGCCGGGGCCGCTTCGCCTTCAGCGCCTTCCGGGCGACCCGGGCCAGCATTTCCGGGGAAATGCTCCGGCTCTCCGTCCGTTCCACGATCCGCCGGAAGCGTTCCCCGGGCAGGGGATAGAGCTTCGTGCCGCTGCAGAACCGTTCCAGCCGCCGAAGGGATTCCGCCAGGAGCGGCGTCTCCACCGCGCCGGGGCGCAGAACGATGACGGAATGGCCCAGAAGCTGCAGCTCCATCCGCAGGGCGGCGGCATAGCGATCCAGTGCGGATTTGGTGATGGCATAGATCCCCGTGAAGGGAAGGGGATCCAGAGGCGCCAGCTCGCTGGTCACGATGAGGATCCTTCCTCCCGGCCGGAGCAGAGGTAGAAAAAGCCTGTTCACCCGGAATGCCCCGAATACGTTTACGTCGAAATCCCGAAGGAAGCGGGCCTCATCCATCTCCGCCAGAGCGTCCAGGTCATAGATCCCCGCCATATGGATGATCCCGTCCAGGCTGCCGGCCTCCCGTCGGATCCGTGCCAGCGCGGCCTCCAGGTCCGCCGGGGAAGTGAGATCCGCCTGCAGTACCGTCCATGGACAGGCGTCTAAGCTCTCCGCGGCGTCCAGTCCCCAGACCCGATCCCCGCTTTCCGTCAAAAGACGGCAGAGCGCGGAGCCCATGCCGCCGCAGGCGCCGGTGAGGAGATAATTGGCCATCCTTTTTCAGGAGAAGAGGGCGGCGGCCTTTTCCATCCGCTCCGCCACCGGGACGCTGAAGGGGCAGCGTTCCTCGCAGCTCCGGCAGCCGATGCAGGCGTCTGCCCGGGAGCCCAGGGCAAGGTAGTGTTCCCGAACGGAGGCCGGCACCGCAGGCTGCATCACCGCCAGATCGTAAAGCTTGTTCACCATGGCGATGTCGATATCCATGGGACAGGGCTTGCAGTGGCCGCAGTAGGTACACTGGCCGGAAAAACTGTGCCGGGGGGCGGCAGCCAGAACGGTGGCGTAATCCCGTTCCCGGGAGGAGGCGGTCTCATAGGCAACGGCGGCGTCCACCTGCTCCGGCGTATCGAAGCCCACCATGACGCTGCAGACACCAGGCCGGGTCAGACAGTAATGCAGACACTGGACCGGGGTGAGGGCAACGCCGAAGGGGGAGCGCTCCGCATCGAAGAGACGACCGCCGGCATAGCCCTTCATCACCGTGATCCCCACCTCCCGTTCCTCGCACAGGCGGTAGAGCTCTGCCCGAACGGGGTCGATGCCGGCCAGTTCCTCCGCATATTCCGGAGCAAAGTAATTGTCGATATTCTCCGTGGGCGGCATAAGGTCGAAGGCGGGATTCACGCTGAACAGGATCATTTCCACGAATCCGCTCTCTGCCGCCCGTTTGGCGATCAGGGGATTATGGGTGGAAAGACCGATATGCCGGATCGTCCCCGCCGCCTTCAGCTCCCGGACGTAGTCCAGATAAGGACTGCCTTCCAGGGCATCCCAATCCTTTGCCTCGTCCACATAGTGGATCATGCCCAGATCGATGTATTCCGTGCCCAGGCGGGACAGCAGGTCCTGAAAGGCTTCCCGGCACTTCTCCGCATCCCGGGTACGGACGTACTGCCCGTCCTGCCAGGTGGAACCGATGTGCCCCTGGATGATCCAGCGTTCCCGGTCCCCGGCAATGGCCTTGCCGATATTCGTCCGGACGTTGGGTTCCGACATCCAGCAATCCAGAATGTTGATCCCCGCCTCCTTAGCCCGGGAAATCACGGCGGCGCATTCCTCGGTATTATGCCGCTCCAGCCATTCGCCGCCCAATCCGATCTCGCTGACCGAAAGGCCGGTCTTGCCCAGCTTTCTGTAATTCATTCCCATCTTCCTTTCCGGATGCGCACATCCGTATTTCTGCAAAAAAACAGGGACGGTGCACCGGTTCAGCCGCCGTCCCATTGGAAAATTCAGGGAGCCTGTTTTTTCCTGCGTTTTCGTTCAATGCCCCGGTATGCGTAGATCCCCAGACCCAGAAGGATAAACAGGTAATAGCACAAAAACCGCCAGATGAGCATGGCCCAGAACACGCCGGAGGTATCCAGCTGGTCAAAGAGCAGGTAGAAGGAACCCTCCGCGGCCCCCGCATTCCCCGGGGTGGGAACAATGGTGACGGAGGCGTAAACGTAGAGGCACATGGTCAGGGACTGCAGATAACCCAGCCTGCCGCCGAAAATGCGCACGGCAAAGAAGGGGATGGAGCAGATGGAGATCTGGTAAACCAGGGAAAGGGCGAAGAGGGTGAGAAGAAGAGAGCGGTTGGCCGCAATGAGCCGCAGGCTGCCGGAATACCGCTGCAGGGCGCCCTCCACCTTCCCGATGGTGCCCTCCGGATCCTTCACCAGCCGCAGCTTCGCCCCGATGCGCACGAAGAAGCCCACGATCCGTCCGGACAGGGCGGGGGAGATGGCGGTCAGGGCCACCATGGTGGGAACGGCAGAGTAGGCCAGGAGGCCAACATAGGCGGCGATCCGGATTCCCACCACATCGGCGGTGTTGTTGTTGAAGATGAACAGTACCAGAGCCAGGATCACGAAAGCATACTGGGTGGTGATGAAGGAGGCCAGGGGCATGGCGGATTTGGTGCCGCCGGTATAGCCGTGGGAATGGAGATGGTAGATCTGAAAGGGCTGACCCCCGGCGCCGGAGGGGGTGATGCAGTCATAGTACCGGCCCAGAACCACCGTTTCGAAGGCGGCACGGGGCGATACCCGCTCCCCCAGCTGCCGCATCATTTTCAGGTATTTGCAGATCTCAGCAAACAGCGCCAGGCATACGCAGCCCACCGCACAGGTGAAGCTGAACAGGTTGCGGGCACTGAACAGATCGAAGGAAAGCCCCAGATCCTTCTTGGAAAAATCTGCACGGGCGGAAAAGAACAGCACGACGCCGTTCAGCAGAATAAAGGTCAGGATGCCCGCAAGGCGCAGCCTTCTCCGCCGAACCGTCTTTTCCTTCTGCTGTTCCGGAGTCTCCTGCAGGGACTCGGGATCCCATTCATTCCGATCCAGAACCGTGTCCTCCGTCCGCGTGTTTGATATAGTATAGAGTATACCATATTGCCGTCTGCTCTGCAAGGAAAGAGAAGGGAAAAGCGCTTCCCATTCGTCTCCGATCCGGTGTATAATGAAGAATCATCGGGAATCCCGGAGAACAGGACGAAAAGTGATCAAGATGGATAATTCGTATGATGAGAGGATAGAGGAACTGCTGGAGGGGCCGTACTGGATCGCGGACATTCTCCCGGAGCAGGTACCGGCGGAGACGGGGGGACAGTACCCTGCGGTGGACCGGTATTTCCGGCAGCCGGAGCGACTGGCAGCCATCCACCGGAGACAGGCGGAGATCCTCCTTCGGCTGAACTGCTATCAGGAGATGGACGTCTCCTTCGACGGCGGGGAAAGCTGGGAGCGGAATCCGGAGCCGGAGGGGTTTGCGGCCCGACTATCCGCTCTGCCGTCCCATGCCGACTTCCGTGCCCTGTTTCCCGGCCGGAAGGCGATGATCGGGATCGATCCGGAGGATACCTGGATGACCGTCTGGTGTCCGGAACCGGACTTCCGGCAGATGATCCGGCAGCTGGCGTTGGGGGAGGGCTTCTTCTTCTGGCAGCCCTAGATGCGAAAACCGGCCACGGGAAATGGGGCCGCTTTCCTTCCTGTCTGCAGGCGCAAGCGCCGGGCATGAGCAGAAAAACGGAGGCAGTCTTCCGCTTGGGAAGACTGCCTCGCAGTATATTCTCGGTTTACTGGGCGGACTTGGCCTTCTCCGTCAGCGCGGTGAAGGCGGCGGGATCGTGGATCGCGATCTCGGAGAGCATCTTCCGGTTCATCTCGATGCCGGCGAGCTTCAGCCCATGCATGAAGGTGGAGTAGTTCATTCCGTTCAGCTTGCAGGCGGCGCTGATGCGGGTGATCCACAGGCTGCGGAAATCACGCTTTTTCTGCTTTCTGCCGATATAGGCATAGTTCCCGGACTTCATGACGGCCTGATTTGCCATCTTGAAGTGCTTGGACTTGCTGCCCCAATAACCCTTGGCGAAGCCGAGGATCTTCTTCCTTCTCTTGCGCGTCATGAGAGCGCCTTTGATTCTGGCCATTTCCTGTTCCTCCTATATGAAGCAGTAATTGTTGTTTGGATTATTTGTAGGGGATCATCTGCCGGATCGCCGCCACGTTGGTGACGTCCGCGTAGGTTCCGTGGCGCAGGCCTCTCTTGCGCTTGGTGACCTTCTTGGTGAGGATATGGCTCTTAAAGGCATGTGCGCGCTTAACCTTGCCGTTCTTGGTCAGGTTGAATCTTTTCTTTGCGCCGCTATGGCTCTTCAGCTTGGGCATGATTGCTTCTCCTTCCGTATGATTACATTGCTGGATCAGGTCATTTGGCTGCCTTGGGGTTCAGGAACATGGTCATATGCCGCCCGTCCAGCTTGGCGGGCTTGCTGATGACGGCAATGTCCTTGCAGGCATCCGCAAAGCGGTTAAGCAGTTCCGTACCGATCTCCGTATGGGTCATTTCCCGTCCCCGGAACCGCACGGTGACCTTCAGCCGGTCGCCGTCCGTCAGGAACTTCTGCCCGTTCTTCAGCTTGACGTTGAAGTCGTTCAGGCCGATGCCGGGGGACATACGGATCTCCTTGATCTCCACGATCTTCTGGTTTTTCTTCGTCTCCTTCTCCCGCTTGGACTGCTCGAAACGGTATTTGCCATAGTCCATGATCTTGCAGACCGGGGGTTCGGAGCCGGGGGCGATCTTCACCAGGTCGAGATTCTTCTCGATGGCGATTTCCAGAGCCGCCGCAGGGGACATGATGCCCAACTGGGCCCCGTCATCCCCAATGAGACGGATCTCCTTGTCACGGATCTCCTCATTGATCTGATATGCCGCGTTGCTGATGCTCAAACACCTCCAAATCAGTGTGCGCGGGCCAAAAGGCCCGCGCACACACAGATCCCCCCAGGGGGAATAAGCTCCGTGTTGACCGCGGCGCAGCTTCTGGCCGGGTGAGACGGCATAACCGTCTGCTTCCTTTTATCCATGTGAATATAGCAGGTTTCCCTACCGGTGTCAAGTGGTTTTTTCGCCGAATGGGAAAAACGGGATCAGCGGTCTTCCGACCACTTCTCCACCGCCGCCCGAACCTGGGCGGAGAAGTACAGGGAACCCAGAGCCGCGGCGGCCTGCCCGGTATGGGCGGCCTTGTTCAGGACCCAGTTTACCCCCGCCTCGATGGCGGTGAAGGGGATGGCCTCGGCCCCCGTTTCCTCCCGGAGCAGGTCCGCCAGGGAGACGGGTTTCATGGCCCGGGGATTGGGGGGTTCCACCGCGGCGAATCCGGCGGCCATGGGGGCCAGCAGCCGAGCGATGCCGGCGACGTCCTTGTCTGCCATTACCCCCAACACGAACCAGAGCTTCTGCCCCCCGAAGTAGGTCCGGAGGCTTTCCGCCGTGGCGGCCATGCCATGGGGATTATGGGAGCCGTCCAGAATAAAGATGGGATCCCGGCGCAGCACCTCGAAGCGGCCGGGCCAGCGGACGGAGGCAAGGCCCTCCCGGATCTGTGCCTCCGTGATCTTCCAGCCCCGGCTGACCAGCAGCTCCGCCGCCGTGACGGCCAGGACTGCGTTTCGGGGCTGATAGGTCCCGGCAAGAGGAACGAACAGATCCTTGCAGGCACCGTAGTCGAAGCGGCAGCCCTCCAGACCGGGACGGAGATTGCACAACTTGGACAGGTCGGGCCGGACCAGCGGACAGCCCTTTTCGGCGCAGCGGGCTTCGATCACCGCCTCCGCCTCGTCTCCGCTGCCATAGCTGGCGACGCTGCTGCCGGATTTGATGATCCCGGCTTTTACCGAGGCGATCTCCCCCAGCGTGCTCCCCAGCACGCCGGTGTGGTCCAGACCGATGGCGCAGATCACCGCCGCATCCGGGGCGGGGATGACGTTGGTGGCGTCCCATTCGCCCCCCATGCCCACCTCCAGCACGGCAATGTCGCAGTGCACATGGGCAAAGTACCAGATTGCCAGGGCGGTCTCCACCTCAAACTGGGTGGGGGCGTCCTCCATGGATTCCGCGATGGGCCGGATGACCGAAACGGCTTCCTCCAGATCCCCTTCGGCGATATATTCCCCGCAGACCTGGATTCGCTCGTTCCAGGTCACCACGTAGGGGGAGGTATAAAGACCGGTTTTGTACCCGGCTTTGGTCAGAATGGAGGAGAGACAGGCGCAGACGCTGCCCTTGCCGTTTGTCCCGGCCACGTGGACGAAGCGCAGCTGCTTCTCCGGGTTCCCCAGGGCGTCCAGCAGGGCCTGGGTCCGGGCGAAGCCGGGTTTGAAGCCCTGGAAGCGTTCCTGGGAGAAAAATTCAAGCGGGGTCAGATCCATCGGAAGAGCCCTCCTTCGGCGCCTTCCACAATCCGGCGCGTTCAAACAGCCTGGAACGGAACAGAAGCCAGGTCAGCACCGCGTCGATGACGAAGGTGACGGCAAACTGGATGCTGCGGCTGGTGAGAAAATAGGTCAGCGTTGCGGAAACCCCCTCAGGCCGGGTATACACCGTGGCCAGAGACCAGCTCTGATACAGAATGGAGCCGATCACCACCGGAGGAAGATACACCAGAGCGATACGCCAGAGATCTGTCTTTTTGAACAGGAGGAAGCGGAGCAGTCCCGGCAGCACCCCGTAGAGGATGGGGGGGATGCAGAACATCGGATTGTAGCCGTAACCGGAAAACAGGCAGCCCACCAGATCGGCTACGAAGCCCACTATGCCGCCGGCAATGGGTCCGAAGAGAACGCCGGCGATATAGATGGGGATCGCTTCGATGGAGAACCGGGTAAAGGCGTTGGGCATGGGGATGATCAACCGGGCGAAGATCACGGAGAGCGCGGCAAGCATGGCGCATACGGCCAGGGTCTTCGGCTTCTTCAGCGTGGTCGCCCATTCGGAAACGTTCATGCGGGTATTCAAAATACGTCCCTCCCGAAATAACGGCGGACATCCCCCACCTGATAGAGGGAACCAAAGATGCAGAGGATATCCTGTTTATCCGATTCCTGCAAAGCGGCCTCGATGGCCGCGGGGATGCTGTCAAAGGGCTGGACCGGGGTGCCGCTGTGGTGCCGGATCACCTCCGCCAGTTCCGCAGAGCTGAGGGCCCGGTAAGAGGGCGGCGTCACGGCGTAAAACTTCTCTGCGAAGGGAGCGGCGATATCGATGCTGGCGGTATAGTCCTTGTCCGCCAGGACCCCCACCACGATGCGGAACTTCCGGCCGGGGAAGAGGGCGGACATGGCCTCCATCAGCGCCTCGGCCCCCTGGGGATTATGGGCGCCGTCCACGATGACGATGGGATCCTTCCGCAGCAGCTCCAGACGGCCGGGCCAATGGGTCTCCCACAGCCCCTCCCGCAGGGCCAGGTCGGAGATATTCCAGCCGTGGCGCCGCAGATGCTGGATGGCGGTGACGGCGGTGCAGGCGTTGCGGACCTGGTATTTGCCCAGGAGGGAGATGCGCAGATCCTCGTAGCCGCCGAAATCGAAGACGGTGCCGTCCACGGTGTTCTCCTTCACCACGGCCTTGCTGCTGTCGGATACGGCGAAGGAAGCACCCTTCGCCTGACAGGCCTTCCGGAAGACCTCCTCCACCTCGGGGCTCTGACCGTAGACGACCACGTCCCCGCCGGGCTTGATGATCCCGGCCTTCTCTCCGGCGATGAGCGGAAGGGTGTTCCCCAGGAACTCCATGTGGTCGAATCCGATGTTCACCATGACGGAGACTTCGCTACGCTCAATGGTGTTGGTGGCGTCCAGCCTTCCCCCCATGCCCACCTCCAGGGAGACGATGTCGCATTTCTCCCGGCTGAACCAGCAGAAGCCCAGGGCGGTGATCAGCTCAAAAATGGTGGGACGGCGGTAACCCTTGGCCTGGACCCGTTCCGTGGCGGCGGCGATTTCCGTGGTGATTTCCGCCAGGGCATTGTCCGGGATCTGCACCCCGTTCACCTGGATCCGCTCATTGAAGCGCTGGATGAAGGGGGAGGTGTACAGACCCGTCTTGTATCCGGCCTTCTGCAGGACGGAGGCGATATAGGCGGCAGTGGAGCCCTTGCCGTTGGTGCCCGCGATGTGCACATACCGGCAATCCTTGTGGGGATCTCCCAGTTCATGCATGAGGGTCTCCATCACGTTGCGCTCGTAGACGCCGCCGGGGTTCGGGGTACCCAGGATATAGTCCAGAGATTCCTGATAGTTCACAAAAAAAGCCTTCCTTCTCTGCACAAGCTGCGCCGGCACAGAAGGAAGACACACGATGCTCCCGGAAGGGGAGAACGATGTTTGCCCTATGTGTCAGCGGACGCGGTACCGCAACACAAATCCGGCTTCCGGATTTTTCGTCCGCGGGCGACTTCCCATCCCGGCGGCACTTGATGCGCGGCACCTACTCTGACTTTTGTTTCGACTAGATTTTAATCATGCACTGCTGCTTTGTCAAGGGTTTCCACAAAACTGCAGAGATTTTCCGCGGCCTGTGGATCACGCAGACCTTCCAGGACGCCGCGCATGCGTGCCAGAGCCTCTCCGTCCCCGGAAAGCCTCATGGCCAGGGCGGCGATCTCTCTGCCGGATCGGCAGGACGCTGCGGAGGCGGCGGCACCCAACCCGGTCCAGAGCCGGAGATTCCGCTCCTCGTGGCCGGGGATGGGCCTGGTGAGCAGGACGGGCAGTCCGGCAGCCGCCAGCTCCGTAAGGGACAGACCGCCGGGCTTGGTCACAGCCAGGTCAGCGGCTCTCATATATTCCGGAAGGTTCCGGATAAAGCCCAGCACCTTCAGCCGGCGGTTCTGAAACGGCTTCAGCAGAAGATAAAGTCCGCGGTTTTTGCCGCAGACGCATACGGTGGTCGCCTCCTGTCGTCGCAGGGCGAGGGCGGTGGAAAAAATACGCCCGTAACCCATGGACCCGCCCATGAGGAGAATGCATTTTCCTTCGGGCAGACCCAGCCTGCCCCGGGTCTCCTTCCGGGTCAGGAGATACCGTTCCGGGGAGCGGATGGGGATTCCCAGGGGCTTCAGGATCTCCGGCGGTACGCCCCGGGAGAGCATGTCCTCCCGGCTTGCCGCATCAGGGATCACCAGACCGTTCAGGCCCGGGCAATCCTCCCAGTAGGGATGGAGGCAATAATCCGTATTCACCCCCAGGATGGGGACGCTGATCAGACCCTGCCGATGCAGGACCGTGAGCAGCCGGGCGGCAAAAACATGCATGGCCACCACGCAGTCCGCCTCCTGCCCCTGCAGGAAAGCCGCCGCCCTGGGATAGAGCCAGTCCGGGAGGAAGCGTTTTTCCCATTTGCGCCGAAAGGCTTCGTCCCGTTCCATACGTGTGTATACCCGCCTGTACTTTGAACGAAAGCACCTGGCACAGATGAGATAGATTTCCTCGGTCAGACGGCGGGGGATGCCGCAGCTGCGGTACAGGTCCGCCACCTTCACCTCATGGCCCCGGCGCTCCAGCGCTTCCCGAAGGGCGGCGGCGCAGCTGTTGTGTCCTTCGCCTGCGGTGACGCTGAGGATCAGTACGCGCAAGGCCCTTCACCTCCTGGTTTCTCCGGGCGGAGCGGGAGTTTTTTTACCCGGGGAGTTGTAATCTCGATCAAAACGGAATATGATGGATACGAAGCATAAACTGCCGTGTCTGCCCCATTCCGGGGAGACGGAGCAAAAGAGGGGATTATCATGACGGTTTCCGATTTCTTTGCCTATATGAAGCCGGGGAAGGTCGGCCACCTGATCGGCATCGGCGGGGTGAGCATGTCTCCCCTGGCGGAGGTCCTGCAGAGCAAGGGCCTGACCATCCGCGGCTCCGATATGCAGGACAGTCCCGCGGTGCAAGCCCTGCGTCGGAAGGGCATTCCCGTAGCCATCGGGCAGAAGGAAGAAAATGTGCGTGGGGCGGATTTCATCGTCCGCACCGCCGCTGCCCGGGAGGACAATCCTGAAGTGAAGGCGGCCCGGGAACTGGGTATCCCTCTGTTTGAACGGACTCAGGCCTGGGGTGCCATCATGCAGCACTACCGCAACGGCGTCTGCGTGGCGGGGACCCATGGGAAGACCACCACCACTTCCATGCTCACCCATGTGTGCCTTGCGGGGGGGCTGGATCCCACGGTGATGATCGGCGGCACCCTGCCCCTTCTGGGTTCAGGTTACCGTCTGGGCCAGGGCGACACCATTATACTGGAATCCTGCGAGTATTACAACTCGTACCATAGCTTCAGCCCCACCGTCGCCGTCATTCTGGATATCGACGACGATCATCTGGACTTTTTCGGCAACCTGGAAAACGTAAAGAAATCCTTCCGCACCTTCGCGGAGCGGACCCCGGCGGACGGCCTTGTGGTGATGAATCTGGACGATGCCAATTCCGTATCCGCCCTGGCGGGGCTGGACCGACCGATCTGCACCTTCGGCTTTGCCCCGGAGGCGGACGTTCGTCCGGAGGGGCTTTCCGAAGGCCGCGGCGCGGAGTTCGACGTGCTCTATCGGGGAGAGAAATGGGGCCATATCCGGCTGCCGATCCCGGGAAGACACAATGTTTACAACGCCCTGGCGGCCTGCGCCGTGGCCATCCGTCTGGGGGTACGTCCGGAGGATGCCGCCCGGGGTCTGGAGGACTTCCACGGAGCGGGCAGACGGATCGACTTCAAAGGAAGCTGCGGCGGCGCGGATATTTATGACGATTATGCCCACCATCCCAGCGAATTCGCCGCCCTGATGCAGGCGGTGTCCAAAATGGGCTACAAGCGGGTTCTGGCGGTGTTCCAGCCCCATACCTATACCCGGACCCAGCAGCATTTTGAGGAATTTGTGAAGGTCCTGTCCCTGCCGGATAAGGTCTGGCTGGCGGAGATCTACGCTGCCCGGGAGCAGAATACCCTGGGCATTTCCTCCAGGGATCTGGCCGACCGGATTCCCGGAGCGGAGTTTTATCCGGATTTCGCCTCCATTGCGGAGAGCGTCCGGCAGGAGCTCCGGCCGGGGGATATGCTCCTCACCGTAGGCGCTGGGGACGTCTATAAGGTCGGGGAGATGCTGGCGGAACCCGGCACGGAAACCAGGAAGACCTGAGCCCAAGAATATAGGGAAAGCGCGCAGCTTCGCCCGGGAGCTCTCTTCTGAGGAGAGTCGTCCCGGGCGGTTTTCTGCGGAAAAACGCCGGATTCTACCCGGAAGGGGTGTTCTTTTTCTCCCGGAGATGGTACGATCCTGCTGCAAAGGGGGGCTGTCCTGTGGACCTGCCGAAGATCGGAAGATTTATCGCGGAGCGAAGGAAGACGTTGGGGCTGACCCAGAAACAGGTGGCGGAGAAACTGGGGATGAGCGACAAATCCGTCTCCAAGTGGGAGCGCGGCGTCTGTCTGCCCGATGTATCCGTGTACCAGGAGCTCTGCGATATTCTGGGCATCAGCATCAATGAATTCCTGGCGGGGGAGCCCATCAGCCGGGAGGAACTGGAGAAACGGTCCGAGGATAACCTGATCCAGGTGACCGCAGAGGGAAAACGGCGGCAGAAAAAGCTGAAGGGAATCGCCGCGATCCTTCTGACGATAGCGGTCCTGGCGCTGACCGTCACAGGCTGGGCCCTCTTTCGGGACAGAGGACCGAGCAACTACGTCGCCGCCCTGGATCGGGAAAGTCCGGAGCAGAAGACGGCGGAGCTTCTCTCCGGTGTGGACGGCGCTTTCCTCTATCGGTACGGAACGGACAAAACGGACAAAACGGATAAAACGATCACGGTGACGGTTTATCTGTACCGGAGGGGAAAGCTGACAGACCGGCAGGCGCTGGTCACGAGTGACGCGGGGCGGTTGGAACCCTCGTCGGGAGGAATGGTCGTTCTGGTCCCGGATTTTGCGCATGACTGCGTCAAGATGGTCCTGGCGGATGCGTGCAGCAAGCTGTCCACCGAGATCCCGATCCTGGAGGATGCTGAGGAACGAGAGCGTTTGGGCCGAGCCTCCGTCCGGCTGGAAGACACAAGGGCCATCCGATTCGGGGAGGAGATCGGCCTGCTGGCCTTGACCTGCGATCCGGATTTCCTGTGGGCACGGGATATCCGTTCCTTGGAGCAGGGAGATATCCCCGACGAAAACGAGTACCTGTATTACTTTACCATCAAGTTTGAGAAATAAGGGGAAGGATAAGAAGCGCGGAAGGCCATCTGACCTTCCGCGCCGGTGATAATTGCTTACTTAGTCCTTCAAGCCCTGCTGCTCCCGCTCCCGGTAAGCGTCCTTCCGGGACAGGTTCAGGCGGCCGCGCTCGTCCACGCCCAGGCACTTGACCCAGGTCATGTCCCCCACATTCAGCACGTCCTCCACCTTTTCGGTGCGCTTGAACTCCAGGTCCTTGATATGGACCATGCCCTCCTTGCCGGGCACCAGCTCAACGAAGGCGCCGATGGGGATGATCCGGGTGACCTTGCCGTAATACAGGGCGCCGGTCTCCGGCACGAAGACGATGGATTCCACCATCTGCATGGCCTTTTTGCAGTTCTCGATATCCAGGGAGGAGAAGTAGACCATGCCGTCCTCCTCCACGTCCACCTTGGCGCCGGACTCGGCTACGATCTTCTGGATGGTCTTGCCGCCGCTGCCGATGACCTCCCGGATCTTGTTCACGTCGATGCGCATGCTCAGCATCTTGGGCACGGTGGGAGCCAGCTCCGCCCGAGGCTCGGGGATGACGGGGAGCATGATCTCGTCCAGGATCTGGATCCGGGCTTCCCGGGTGATGTCCAGGGCGCTGCGGATGACCTCGGGAATGAGGCCGTCGTTCTTCAGGTCCATCTGGATGGCGGTGATGCC
>CAMVBX010000056.1 GCA_947165825.1 uncultured Clostridia bacterium | reverse complement strand
AATGATGCCCTGGCCGCCTGCGATCCCTATGCGCTCATTCTCCGGGATTTGCCCGCCCTGCATGCCGTTACGGCTACGGACGAAGGAGAGAATACCGCCGTGCAGACGGCTGCCGATCTTTTCGGCCTCAAGCTCAATGCTGCCGGAAGCTTCCAGGAGCAGGAGGATACGGTCTATCTGGGGGAAACGGGACGGCTTCGTCTGGAGGCGAACGGCGGACTTCGCTACCTGGCCGCAGAAGGGCAGAGCCTGGAAACGGCGGAAACAGAGGAAGATCAGATCGAGCTGTGCAGGAGCCTGCTTGCCCGGCTTTCCGCAGCGGCCGGCGGTGCGGGAAAACTGCAGTTGACGGACGTGCGGATCGAAGCGGACAGAAGGACGTATTGTTTCGATTACCGGGTGGACGGCGTGCTGGTAAAGCTCTCCAGCGGAAATGCCGGATGGGCTGTGTTCCGGGAAGGCCGATTGGAGGAAATCGGTTTCCGTCCCAGGACCTATTCCCTCACGGCAAACGCGGTGGATCGTATTCCGCCTCTTCAGGCAGCCGCAGCTTCCGGCAGCATTCGGCGGGGAAGCGCGCCCGAACTGGTGATCTCGGATCCCGGCGGAGAGGTACTTCTGGAACCGATGTGGACCCTGCGGGAAAGGAGCTCCTGAGGATGGACAGCGGGAAACTGAAAAACGCCGTGATTCTGATCCTGCTGCTGGTGAACGCCGCCTTTGCCTGGATCCTCCTGACGCAGCGGAAGAACGAAGCCGATCTGCAGGCCCAGACCCGAAACGAGCTGGTGCAGGTGATGGCCAACATGGGCGTGACGATGGAGGAGAGCATCCTTCCCAAGGAGATATCCATGCGGCAGTATACGCTCACCAGAGATATGTCCCTGGAGACCGCTTTGGTCCAGGCGTTTCTGGGGGATGCGGCCGGTCAGGATATGGGCGGCAATATCCACAATTATGAAAACGAAAACGGCAGAGCCAGCTTTCGGAATTCCGGAGATTTTGAGATACAGGTGACTTCGCCCGGCAGCTCGATCGAAAAGAGACTGATGGAAAACGGCCTGTCCCTGGCGCGGGAAGGGGACGAGTTCGTCTGTCTTCTGGAGGAGCGGGCGGTTTTCAACTGCCGCATCCGGCTTTCCGCCCAGGAAGAAGGAAGCTACCGGATTTACGGGCGGTGCATGCTGGGAACGCTGCAGCCCGGGAAAACGATCGCCACTTTGAATGCGCCGACCATGATCCTCCGCTTCCGCGACCAGGTGGAGGAGACCGGAAGGGTCTTTACGGCGATCCGCTCGATCCGATCCGGATATCTGCTCAGGCCGGCTGTGCCGGCGGCTGAACTGGTACCCGTATGGTGTATCGAGACGGACGGGGGCATATGGTATGTCAGCCTGGAAAAGGGCGAACTGCTGAGCGAATACGTTTCCGGCTGAACCGGAAGGTATCCCGCCAAACTTTTCCCGCAAGGGTGAAGGAAATGCTTTACTTTCCTGCGGTCAGCCTGTATAATATATATAATATGTAAACCCTGCCCAGGGTCAGAACAAAAGGCCGGAGGGCCGGGCGTCAACCCGAACTCCGTTACAGAGGGGTGCTTCTATGGCACGAAAGTTAGAGATACGCGGCGGAAAACCTCTGCATGGCGAACTGGAGATCAGCGGTGCGAAAAATGCCGCCATCGCGATCATCCCGGCTGCCATGCTGGTGGACGGCGTTTGCAGAATAGAAAATATCCCGCAGATCAGCGACGTGAGTCTGATGCTGACCAATATGGATGAAATGGGCGCGGCGATCCGGACCATCAACCGGACCACGATGGAATTTGACTGCCGCGATCTTCCCCCCGTTGCGGAGGGAAGCAAATCCATGAGCAAGATCCGCGCCTCCTATTATTTCATCGGCGTACTGCTCGGACGTTTCGGAAGAGCTAAGGTCCCCATGCCGGGCGGCTGTGATTTCGGCGTCCGCCCGATCGACCAGCACCTGAAGGGGATGCGGGCGATGGGCGCCAAGGTGGAAGTAGCGGACGGATATATTTATGCCCAGGCGAAAAGCGGCAAGCTCCACGGCGCCAATATTTATCTGGACGTGGTCAGCGTCGGCGCCACGATGAACATTATGCTGGCCGCCGTCCTGGCCGAGGGAAAAACCGTAATTGAAAACGCAGCCCGGGAACCGCATATCGTGGATCTGGCGAACTTCCTCAATGCCATGGGCGGCGATGTGCGGGGAGCCGGTACCAGCGTGGTTCGGATCAATGGGGTGGAAAAGCTGCATGGCGGGTTTTACTCCATTATTCCGGATCAGATCGAGGCCGGAACTTATCTGGCTGCCGCTGCTGTGACCGGCGGGGACGTGGTCCTGAAGAACGTGATCCCCAAGCATTTGTACTCCATCACTGCGAAACTGGAAGAGATGGGCGCCGAGGTGGAGGAGATGGGCGATGCCATCCGCATCACCTCTGACGGCAAGCTATGCTGCGCGAACGTGAAGACCATGCCGTATCCCGGATTCCCCACGGATATGCAGCCCCAGATCCTGACGTGCCTGACCGTTGCGGACGGTACCAGTGTTGTGACGGAGGACATCTGGGATAACCGCTACAACTACGTGTCAGAGCTGCTGAAGATGGGTGCCAAGATCCAGGTGGACGGGAAGATCGCGGTGGTTGAAGGGCAGCCGATGCTCACGGGAGCCGAGGTGCGCGCCTGCGATCTTCGCGCGGGGGCGGCAATGGTGATTGCCGGACTCATTGCCAAGGGTGTGACCACCATCGACGAGATCCATCATATCGAGCGGGGATACGAGGATATGGTGGAGAAGCTCAGAGGCATCGGGGCAGATATCCGGCTGGTGGAGGAAAAGGATCCCGTCCGCAAAGCGTTGGAACTGGCTTGAGCAAGCCTGCCGCTGCGGCGACTTGAAGGGAAAGGATGAGACGCATTAGCCGCAGGTCAATGCGTCTCTTTTGGTGTTCTTCATGCGTTATGTGAGCTTTGCCAGCGGTTCCTCCGGCAACTGCGGCCTGCTGCAGGGGGGAGGCGTTTCCCTGCTGGTGGACGCAGGTATTTCCCTCAAGCGGATCAGAGGCTGCCTGGCGGATGAAGGACTGGAACTGAGCGATCTGAACGGGATCCTGGTCACCCATGAGCACAGCGACCATGTATCCGGACTTGCCATGCTGAGCAAGTATACGAATCTGCCGATGTACATGAGCGGCGGCACCGCACGGGCGATCCTGCGGCAGACGAAATGCAGAGAGGAGAGCCTGAGACCCATCGAGGCGGGTGTCCCCCTGTCCCTGGGGGAGCTCCGGGTATTGGCCTTCGAGACCTCCCATGACGCCGCGCAGCCCTTCGGCTATCGCTTCGAAGGGGAGACCGGCGCCCTGGCCATCGTGACCGACCTGGGGTATGTGTCCCGGAGCGTCCGGGAAGCGGCGGAGGGCTGCTCCGCCGTCGTCGTGGAAGCCAACTACGATTTGGACATGCTCCGGTTCGGCCCGTATCCCATGAACCTGAAACGGCGGATCCTGGGCAATTACGGCCATTTGGACAACCGGGATGCCGCGGAGTTCTGCGTCCATCTGGCGGAAAACGGGGCGAAACAGCTTCTCCTGGCCCATCTGAGCAAGGAGAACAATCAGCCCGGGCTGGCCAAGGATGCCGTAACGCAGTGCCTGTCCGGCGAGATCCGGGTTCAGGTCGCGCCCCGGGATGGACGCAGCGAAGAATTGGAGATATAGATACCGTTATGCTGAATATTAAGATCATCTGTGTGGGAAAGCTGAAGGAACGGTTTTATCTGGACGCGGCAGCGGAGTACCAGAAGCGCCTGGGGGGACTTTGCCGCCTGGAGGTGGAGGAACTGCCGGAGACCCGGATCTCCGCCGAACCCTCGGCGGCGGAAGCGGAGGATGCGCTCCGCCGGGAAGCCGAAAGCATCTTCCTGCGCATTCCCGCCAACGCCGTGACCATCACCCTGTGCATTGAGGGGAAAACCATCGACAGTGTCGGGTTTTCGCAGTTTCTGGAGATGTGCGCTGTGAAAGGCAGGAGTCGGCTCTGCTTCGTGATCGGCGGATCCCTGGGCCTTCATCAGGAGGTAAAGGATCGGGCAGCGCTGCAGCTCAGTTTTTCTCCCATGACCTTTCCCCATCATCTGGTGCGGGTCATGCTGCTGGAGCAGCTCTATCGCGCCTTTCAGATCCAGCTGGGAAGCAAGTATCATAAGTGACGGAGGAACGTACCATGCCCTGGTGTATGAACTGCAAAAAGATTTTTCCTGCGGGGACCGAGATCTGCCCGGACTGCGGCGATCTGCTGGAGGACGGCAAGCCTGCGGAAGGCTGCAGCGGGGACTGCTCCGCATGCGGGATCTGCGAGGATGAGGAGAGCTGCAGCGGGAACTGCGATCAGGGGATCTGGCCGACGGACGATAACGGCGAGCCGGTCGCGCCCGCCCTGTTGACCACGGTTACGGGCACGCAGCTGGATTACCAGATGCTGCTGACCCAGCTGCGGGCGTACGGCGTACCGGTTCTGGGAACCTTTACCGCCACCGGGAATCTGGCCAAGCTGATCCTGGGGTTTGCGGGGACCGGGATGGACGTTTACGTTCCGGAGACGATGGTGGAGCTGGCGAGAGAACTCCTGAAGCCGGTGAACGAGCCGGAAGCGGAAGAGGACCCGGAAGCCTGACCGAAGGGCACGGGTTTGCGATTAAGAAAAGAGGAGCATGATCATGGCGGAAATGCAGTACGGCAACGTTTACGATATCCAGAAGTTCTCCGTGCACGACGGTCCCGGTATCCGTACGGACGTTTATCTGAAGGGCTGTCCTCTTCATTGCCTCTGGTGTCATAGCCCGGAGAGCCAGAGCTTTGGTCACGACGTGGCATTCATGGACGTCCGCTGCGTGGGACGGGAGGATTGCGGTCTGTGCACCCCTGTCTGCGACCGCGGCGCCATGTCCTGGGGAGAAGCGGTCAAAGATCTCACCGGAGAGAAGGATATCTACAAGCCGGAAATCAACCGGAAAAAGTGCGATATCTGTCTGAAGTGTGTGGAAGCCTGTCCGGCGAACGCCCTGTACGATCCGCTGAAGCGGATGAGTGTGGAAGAGTGCATCCAGCGTATCCTTCTGGATAAGAAGTACTACGACAAGTCCGGCGGCGGCGTGACGATTTCCGGCGGCGAGCCCATGAGCCAGTTTGCCTTTACCCTGGCCCTGTGCAAGCGGTGCCGGGAGGAGGGTGTCAATGTGGCGCTGGATACAACCGGCTTTGCCCCAACGGAGCAGTACCTGGAAATCCTGCCTTATGTCAATCTCTTCCTGTATGATCTGAAGCACATGGATTCCCACCATCATGAGATGCTCACCGGCGTGCCCAACGAGCTGATCCTCAAGAACGCCAGGGAGCTGGTCAAAGCCGGCGCCCGGTTCCAGGTGCGCTTCCCCATGATCCCGAAGCTGAATGCCACCCCGGAGAATATCCGGGCTACGGCGGAATTCTGCAAGGAGATCGAAGCGGGGATCGACGTGGTTCAGCTGCTGCCGTATCACAAATTCGGTTCCATGAAGTATATCCGGCTGGGGATCCCGTACCGGCTGACCAACGTGGAGCCCCCGGCGGACAGCTTTATGAAGGAACAGCTTGCCCTGTTCCAGAGCTACGGCCTTCCCGCCATGATCCATTGATTTTTCCCGGACCGACAGCCTGCGCTGCCGGTCTTTTTTGCGGTTCTCCTTTGCGTTGACAAAAAGGCGCAGAGACAATTATACTATCTGTAATGTATAGAATGGAGGCGGATCGATATGGATCAGCAGGAATTGATCACCAGGCTTCTGGATAAGGAATTCGTCATGTTTCACGGCGTGAATGGAGACGGGGAAAAGGCGGACTGCCAGAACGACCGGCAGACCTTCGATATGATGCGGCGCGCCCAGTTCTCCGCCTGGAGCATGGAAGCCTGCCAGTCCTATTATCAGGATATCCTGGATGCGGAGCGCACGGGCCGGAACCTATGCGCCGAAAAATACATTCACATGATGAAGAACACGGCTATCCTGCAGTACGAACGGCTGAAGGATCAGCTGACCTTTCCGGATGCCCGGGGTCTGGAGCTGGTGGACCGGATCAACGACAAGATGATCCGGCAGACGGAATCTCTGTTCCAGCGGTATCCCTATGTTTCCGGTGCAGGCAGGCCGCTGTTCAGCACCCAGGACCTGGGGGGGACCACCTCGATTGAGACCTATCAGCGGGGAGAGCTGATGACCTATTCCACCCGCACCCTGGAGCTGCTTTACCGGCACCTGTGCGACCTGGAAGAAAAGGGCGTATCCCTGGCGGAGAAGATCCTGGAGGGCAGCGTCTGCAGCTATGGCTACGCCAGCCTGGATGAAGCGGAAGCGGAGACGAAGAAACGGGCGGAGGCCATGGGTATCCAGATCTCCTACGGCTGCGCACGCTGTCAGCAGCCTCCCGCGGAGGATTGAGGCATGGACGGTTTCTTCCAGGAGCTGGACCGCCGCTACCAGGATGGGGATCAGGGCCGGATCGAAGCCTTCCTGCGGGAGACGCTGAGCCGTCTGGAGGGCCAGGGGAAAGGGGAGAGCGGAGAGTATGCCTCCGTACTCAATGAATTGGCCTGCTTTTTCCGGGGCGTCAGCCGCTATGCGGAGTCTGCGGACGCCTTTGACCGATCCTTGGGGATCCTGGAGCGTCTGGGCATGAACCGCACCTCCCAGTACGCCACGATCCTGGTCAATTGTGCGGGCCTGTATCGGCTGATGAAGCAGGGCGACCGAGCGGCGGAGCTGTTCCTCCGGGCAAAGACGCTGCTGGAGCAGACGGGAAAACAACCCGCCTATGCTTACGTCAGCGTTCTGAATAATCTGGCTCTGGTTTACCAGGAAAACGGGCGGCTGGAGGAGGCGCTGGGTCAGATCCGGGAGGCCATGACCTACTTCCGCGGTCAATCGGGCAGCGAACACGAGATTGCCACGACGCACAGCAATCTGGCGGCCATTTATCTGCAGATGGGGGAACTGGACTCCGCGGAGCAGGAGATCCGGGAGGCCTTGGCGATCTATGAAGCCATGGAGGAACCGGATGATCACCATGCCGCCGGCCTGTCTACCCTGGCGGCGATCCGCGCCCGTCGGGGGGAGTACCCGGATGCGGAAAGGCTTTTGGAGCAGGCATTGGCGCTGACGGAGCGTTTCTTCGGCAGGAACGTGGACTACGCGGCAACGGAGCACAGCCTGGCCATTATCAGCGAAAGGCTGGGCAGGCGGGAAAACGCGGCGGAACGGATGAAGGAAGCCATCGCGGATCTGAGCCGTATCCTCGGACCGGACCACGACCGTGTCCGGCAGTGGCAGCGGGAATTGTCCGATATGCAGGGGGGCGGCAGATGAAGGGAATGGACCTGAGCCGGGCCTATTTTCAGGATGCCGTGCTCCCCAGATTGGAGCGGGATCACCCGGAGCTTCTACCCCGGCTGGCGGCCGGACTGGTGGGGAACGGATCGGACTGCTTCGGCTATGACGATGAGATCTCCCGTGACCATGACTGGGGTGTGGAATACTTCCTCTGGCTGCCGGAAGAGCTGTCCGGGGAGCGGGAAACGCTGGAGGCTTGGCGGCAGCAGGTCTTCCGGGACAGTCCCCCCTGGGCGGGGCGGGTGCGAAGCGCCTACGGCGCACGCATCGGCGTGCAGACCGTAGGAGAATTCTATCGTTCCCTTCTGGGGAGACCGGAAGGCCCGGAAACCCTGGTGCAATGGCTCCAGGTGCCGGAGGAAAACCTGGCTATGGCGGTGAACGGAGAGGTATTTCTGGATCGGGAGGGGAGCTTTACCGCGGTGCGCAAGCGCCTGCTGCAGCACTATCCGGACGACGTCCGGAAAAAGAAGCTGGCGGCGAAGTGTATGGCCATCGCCCAGACCGGACAGTACAATTTCCTGCGTATGGCAAAGCGGGAGGATTGGGTCACGGTGAGGACGGTGCTGACCCGGTTTTCCGACAGCGTCATGGGGGCAGCCTTCCTGCTGAACCGGAGATATCGTCCGTATTATAAATGGTCCTGGCGGGCACTGGGAGAGCTGCCTATTCTCGGACCGGAGTTGTCGGAAGCCCTTTTGGAACTCAGCCTGAGCCCGGATTTTTCCGCCGGAGAGCTGCAGCGGCAGAGTCAGCGGATCGAGGCGATCTGCGCGCGTCTTCTGGAGGCGCTGTGTCTCTGGGAGGGGATCCGCACCCGGGAGGCGTTTTTTACCGCGGCGGGGGAGGAACTGCAGGCCTCCATCGGGGATGAGCTGCTCCGTTCGCTGCCCGCGACCTATGAATGAACGTAGAGCATGAAATAAAGGAGCGGAAGAAAATGAATGAAGCCTATCTGGAGACAGCCCTGTGTTTCAACCCCGTTCTGAGCAAGGAGGGCGCTTATCGCCTGGATGACGGAAGCTGGCGTATGGTGATCGAAGCCCCGGAGGCGAAGGAAATCTCCATTCGTCTGGATGAAAAGGAGTATCCCTTCACCCGGGATGGGGAGGGGAAGTGGACCCTGGAATTCCGGCCGGAGCCGGGGTTCTGGTTCTTCTTCCTGAAGATCGACGGAGCCAGCGTCGTACACCCCGCGTTCCCCATCGGCTTTGGGTACAGCAGACCCATGAACTTTATCAACGTTCCCGGGGACGATGATTTCTGGCTCTGCCGGGACGTGCCCCATGGCTTCGTGGTACAGGATTACTATTTCAGCAAGGTGACCGGACGCACGGAATCCTGCCTGGTGTATCTGCCGCCGAAGTATTTCACGGACACGAAAAAATACCCCGTGCTGTACCTTCAGCACGGGCATGGGGAAAACGAGACCTGCTGGATCCACCAGGGCAAAACAAACTGGATCATGGATAACCTTCTGGCGGAAGGCAAGGCGAAGGAGATGCTCGTCGTCATGGCTAACGGCATGGTGCAGGTGGACGGGGAGGTACGTTCCGACCGCTTCACCCAGCTGTTGGTGGAGGATCTGATCCCCTTCGTGGAGGGGCGCTACCGGGCTTCCGGCAAGCGGGAAGACCGGGCCATGGCCGGCCTGTCTATGGGCAGCGTGCAGACCAGCATCACCACCATGACCCATCCGGAGCTGTTTGCCTATATCGGCCTGTTTTCCGGCTTCCTGCGGAACATCTTCCCCGATGATAACGTGCATCTGAAGGCCATGGATGATGCGAAAAAGTTCGGAGAGACCTATAAGGTCTTCTTCCGGGGCTGCGGAGATCGGGACCAGTTCCTGAGCACATTCCTGGAGGATGATGAGATCGTGAAGCAGAAGGGAGTCCGGGAGGACCGGCATATCTACCATGGCGGACACGTCTGGGGCGTGTGGCGGGAATGTCTGCGGGACTACGCACCGCAGCTGTTCCGGGATTGATCGCTCTGAAAAAAGCATCCGGGAGAAACGTTCGTTTCTCCCGGATGCTTGGGTTTCGCCTTATTGGGCTTCGAAGGAATCCTTGCCCAGGCCGCAGTCCGGGCAGACCCAATCCTCCGGAACGTCCTCCCAGGGGGTGCCGGGAGCTACGCCGTTATCCGGATCTCCCACGGCCGGGTCGTAAACGTAGCCGCAGACACAGACATACTTTTTCATTCTTATCCTCCTTATTCAAAACCAGCAGCGTCCAGACGGTTCAGCTGGTAAAATGGATGTGGCTATTGATGTGATCCTCGCAGAAGCAATGGTAGCCGACGCAGCGGGAGCAGTACCGGAATTCCAGCTCCGGATGGTCTGCATCCGTGCGGCCGCAAACGGCGCATTTGTAGGTGTAGGGAAGAGTCCTGGCATCCCGCTGGGCCTGCCGGGATGCTCTGCGGTATTCCGCGCCCCGGCCGAAGAGCCGCCGGAACAGGGGCCGGACCCGGGCATACAGTTCATCGCCGCAGAACAGGAAGTAGTTGAGAATGCCGATCAAGGGCAGAAGGGTATGCCCGCTGATCATCATATAGAGATACAGAATCGCCTCGGCGTAAGCCAGCCAGGTTACCTTAATCGGGATGATAAAGAACAGCAGGACCCGGTTTTCCGGCCACAGGGTGGCGAACACAAAGAACATGCTCAGGTTGAGATAGGTGGCGTCCGTGTAAATATCCCTGCCGGTGATGAGTCGGACGATCACGCTGTAGATGATCAGAACGGCCATGCCCAGCAAATAATATACCGTGAACTTCCCCTTGCCCCACGCCTGTTCCAGCAGCCTACCGATAAAATACTCGAAATACAGCATGATGACCAGGCCCAGGATACTGCCGGCTCTGGGGACAAAGATAAAGGTGACCAGGCGCCAGATCTCTCCCTTCAGGAGCCGGTCTGCCGAAAACACAAGATAATAGGCCAGGGTCGAACTCCTGTCCATCAGAGACAGAAGATAGATCGCCGCGTTCCCGATGACGATATAGAGCATCAGATTGCGGATGCCGAAATTGGGATGCTTCCAGAGGAACCGGTCCACCCGGTCCTGGAAGGCCTGAAGCAGCTTCATGTTCTTCTCCTTTTTCGTATCCTTGGATGCTCCCATCTTACAGGAATTGAACAGGAATGTCTATGAAAGAATCGTAAACTTTTTGACGGGTATTGCCGGCATAGGGGAGTCCCGGCCTGGCCCTTGACGGAAAAGAACGCATATGATAACTTATAGAAATCAATCAAATGAGCGGACAGCGGGGATCCTGCATTCCCGCACATTCCGCCTTCAGATAGGGGTTGATCACCATAGGAAAACGATCTGCGAAAAAAAGTATTCTTCAGAATACGGGACTTCAGCATGATCGATGGACGATTCTGCTGACTCTGGGCTTCGGCTGCCTGTATTTTCTCGCCCTGTGCCTGTGTGCGCCGGATACGATCAAGATCACGGCTCTGGTCCTGTCGGTGCTGAGCTTGGTCCTGATGGCTGTTCGGAGAAATCTCCTTCGGGAACGGGTATATCTTCCGTTCCTGGCGCTGTCCCTGTTTGTCATCCTGGACGGCGTCTCCACCTTCTATGCGATTTCCGGAAAATTTGCCCTGCGGGAGTTTCTGAAGGTCCTCTGCGCCTTCTGCCTGGTCCTGATGATCCTGGCCCTGTCACCCGGAGCGGAAAAAAAGCCGGGTACGCGCGCGGCTGCGGCGCTGGCGGTGTGCGGAGCACTGGGCAGCCTGGTCAGTATCGACCTGCTGTCCACCCGAATCATCAGCGGCGCGGTTCTGGGGTTTCTGGATCTGTTTACCGACGAGTTCACACAACTGAACGGCGTGGAGGTCGGGACCCGTATGACCTCCATGTTCACGAATCCGAATATCTTTGCCGGCTTTTCCGGGATCGGCGCGCTGCTGTCTCTCGGCCTGGCCGGAGAAGCGGGAAAACGGGGGGAGCGCTTCTTCTATCTGGCGCTGCTTTACCTCAACGCCCTGGCCTTTCTTCTGGCCTTCAGCCTCGGCGCGAGCATCTTCATCCTTGCCGCCTTCCTGGTTTACCTGTTTCTCCTTCCCAAGGAGAAAAGGGGAGAGAATCTGATCCTGATGCTGGAGACGCTGTTGCTGGTCGTCATTTCTGCCGGTCTGATCTCCGCCACCTCCTTCCGGGAATGGAGCGGTATCCAGCCGATCCCTCTGGTCTGCACTATTGCAGGCGCTGCCTTGCTGTGTGTCCTTGACCGGTATGTGGGAAAACGGGTAACGACATGGCTTAGCGGACACAGCCGGATCGTTCCCTATACGGTGATTGTCGCTTTGGTCCTGCTTGCCGCATATATCTTTGCCGCCTGGAATCTTACCGGTCCGGCGGAGGTCTCCAATGGGGAGAGCCTGCGCAGAGCCCTCTATCTGCAGCCCGGAGAGTACGCTCTGGAATTCAAGGCCAGCGGTCCGGTGAATGTGCGGATCGAGAGCCAGAACCGCCGGGAGACCATGATGCATACCAATGAGCGGCTGTATTCCGGCAGCGCGGAGACGGCGACCTTTACCGTACCGGAGGACAGCCTGGTCCAGTATTTTACCTTCACTTCCCAGAATAACGCGGTGATCGAATCCGCCTCCTGCGGCGGCAAAAAGATCCCCCTGGACTATACGATCCTGCCCGGCTTCATGGCCAATCGCCTGCAGGGTCTGATGGCTAACGAAAATGCGATCCAGCGTCTGGTTTTCTTTGAGGACGGCATGAAGCTGTTCCGGCGGAGTCCCATCATCGGTTTGGGAATGGGCGCCTATGAGAACGGGATCAAAAGCGTGCAGTCCTTCTATTACGAAACCAAGTATGCACACGACCATTATATCGAGGTTCTGGTTCAGGTCGGTATTGTTGGTTTGCTTCTGTTCCTGGCCCTGCTGGGGGTTTCCGCCGCTGCGGTCTGGCGCTCCAGAAAGACTCAGCCCTATGCGCCTGTGCTGGGAGCCGTCCTGGTCTTCATGGCCGGTCATGCGGCGGTGGAAGTGGTGTTTTCCACCTACGCTTATCTTACCCTGGCGTTCGGCGTGTTTGCTTTGATTAACCTTTGCTGCGGTCAGGCGCTGCCGAAGCCTGCTTTCTCCGGATTGGCAAAGAATATCACCCTGGCCGTGCTGGCGGTCTGCATTTTCGTGTACGGGATATTTGTGGCATGCAATGTTGCCGCAAACAATCTCCTAAAGCGGCAGCCCACCATGGACTCCGTGGAGCAGGCGGTGAGACTGGATAAATTCGAGTGGGCGGATTATGCCCTGGCTTACGTGAACAACGCCATGGATCCGAACGTGCCCCTGGGAACCAGAGTTCAGGCGGATGAGTATGCCGATCGCCTTTCCAAGGTGAGCTCCAATACGGTGCCGATTTATCTGGCGCAGTACTATTTCCAAACCAACCGCATGGAAAAGGGCCTGCAGATGGTAGAGAAATACGTGGACTATGTCTCGTCGGACCGCTCCGCCTGGCAGACCGCTTTTGACCTGCTGATGTCCGTGGAGACGGATACCGGTATCTACCGGGACGGGGTCGCACGGATCGCCCGGAAGCTGGACGACTGGAACGCCCAGAATATGGGGGATATCCGGGTGAGCAAGGAGACGGAAGAATTCCTTGCCAAGTATCGAACTCCCTGACGTTCGAAAAACTTCTGATTGAACGCGAAAGACACCCCTCCTGGGTTTCTTTCGC
>CAMVBX010000055.1 GCA_947165825.1 uncultured Clostridia bacterium | reverse complement strand
TCCAAAGCCTGAGCGTAAGCCGAAAAAGCCCAAGGCGGAGAAGCCGAAGCAGGAGCGGCGGATGAAGGCCCGCTTCGGAGAAATGGAATTCCGGGGGGACGACGCCCTGGTGGTCCACGGGCTCAGCAAGGCCTACGGCGACCGTACCCTGTTCCACGATCTGGAGCTGCAGGTCACCGGTGGGGAGCGCATTGCCCTGCTTGGGGATAACGGCGCGGGAAAGACCACCCTTCTCCACGTCCTCACCGGCCGGGAGCCGGGGGATCGAGGCGTGGTGAAATTCGGCCCTTCGGTGAAATGGGCCATGCTGGAGCAGCAGATCCGCTTCGAGCGCATGGACAGGAATCTGGTGGACACCATGCTGTATGAAGGGGGCTGTTCCCCGCAGGAAGCCAGGGACCGGCTGGGGGCATTCGGCTTTTCCGGCGAAGATGCCTTCAAGTGGGTGGCGGATCTCTCCGGCGGGGAGCTGAGCCGTCTGCGTCTGTGCATTCTCATGAAAACGGACGTGAACTTCCTCATTCTGGACGAACCCACGAACCACCTGGACATCATGTCCCGGGAATGGATCGAGGACGCCCTGGAGGATTACGGCGAAGCCCTTCTTCTGGTGAGCCACGACCGATATTTCATCCGGCGTTTTGCCACCCGGATCTGGGAACTCCGGGACGGGGAACTGCTGGATTACCGCTGCGGCTACGATGAGTACCGGGAACGGAAGGAACGCCGGGAGCAGGTCGCCCGGGCGGAGAAGAAGCAGGAGAACGGGGTAAAGCCGAAGAAAAAAGCCTCCGGCCCCTCTCCGGAGCGGAGAAGGGCGCTGCTGGAGAAGCAGATCCAGGAGACGGAAGACAAGGCAAAAGAGACGGAACGGCTGATCGAAGAGAACGCCACGGATTACCAGCGGCTGGAGGAGCTGTTTCGGGATAAGGCGGAGCTGGAGCGGCAGATCGAGGATCTGTACGCCCGGTGGGACGCAGTGGAATGAGGCGGTAGGATGCGGGAAAAGCTGGAACAGATCGAAGCCCGGTTCCGGGCGCTGGAGGAGAAGATCGCCAGCCCGGAATGGTACAACGATCCGGAGGCGGTACGGAAGCTCTCCCGTGAGCAGAAGCTTCTTGAGCCGGTGGTGAGCAAATATCGCGAGCTGTGCCGCTGGGAGGAACAGGCGAAGAGCGCCGAGGAGCTCCTGGCCGGGGAGACGGATCCTGAGCTTCGGGCGCTGGCCCGGGAGGAAGCGGAGGAATGCCGCAGTCATGTGGGGGAAGCGGAGCAGGAGCTCCGGCTGCTGCTTCTGCCCCGGGATCCGGACGACGATAAAAACGTAATCATGGAGATCCGGGGCGGCGCGGGAGGAGACGAAGCTGCCCTTTTTGCCCATTCCCTGTTCCGGATGTACAGCATGTACGCCGAGCGGAAACGGTGGAAATGCGAGATCGACAATCTGAACGAAACGGAGCTGGGGGGGATCAAGGAGATCGTCTTCCGGCTGGAGGGGGAGGGTGCCTATGCCCGCATGAAGTTTGAAAGCGGCGTCCACCGGGTGCAGCGGGTACCGGATACGGAGACCCAGGGCCGCATCCATACCTCCACCGTCACGGTGGCCGTGCTTCCGGAGACGGAAGAAGTGGATTTTCAGCTGGACCCAGCGGACCTGAAGATCGACGTGTTCCGTTCCTCCGGGGCGGGGGGACAAAAGGTAAACAAGACCTCCAGCGCCATCCGGGTGACCCACCTGCCCACGGGCATGGTGGTGGAGTGCCAGGATGAACGCAGCCAGTATAAGAACAAGGATAGAGCTCTGAGCATCCTTCGCAGCCGCCTGTATCAGATCGAGAAGGACAAGCGGGATGCGGCCATCGCCGCGGAGCGAAAGAGCCAGGTGGGTACCGGCATGCGCAATGAGCGCATCCGCACCTACAATTTCCCCCAGGGAAGGGTGACGGATCATCGGATCGGCCTGACGCTGTACAGGATCGAAGCCGTGATGAACGGTGATCTGGATGAGCTCATCGATGCCCTCCGCAGCGCGGAGCAAGCGGAAAAGCTTCGGGGGGAAGGGGAATGAATACACTTCTGCTGAATCCCGGAGAGGCAGAAAAGGCGGCGTCCATCCTGCGCTCCGGCGGCCTGGTGGCCCTGCCCACGGAGACGGTATACGGCCTGGGTGCCAGCGCTCTGAAGGAGGATGCGGTAAAGCGCATATTCGAAGTGAAGGGCAGACCTCAGGATAATCCCCTCATCATCCATGTGGCGGGCCCGGAGGCTTTGGGGGAGTGGTGCGAGGAAGTGCCGGAAAGGGCCTATACCCTGGCGGACCGGTTCTGGCCCGGCCCTCTGACCCTGGTGCTCCGGTGCCGGAAAACCGGGGAGCCCCATATCCCGGACCGGGTGACGGCAGGCCTGGATACCGTTGCCGTCCGCTGTCCGGATCACCCGGCGACCCTGGAGGTCATCCGGCTGGCGGGGGTGCCCGTTGCCGCGCCCTCCGCGAACCTCTCCGGCAAACCCAGCACCACCACAGCGATCCACTGCCTCCATGACCTGCAGGGAAAGGTGGAGGCGGTCCTGGACGGCGGGCCCTGCCGGGTAGGTCTGGAATCCACGATCCTGGACCTTACTGTTTCTCCCCCCAGAATCCTGCGCCCCGGGGGCGTGACCCTGGAACAGCTGCGGGAATGTCTCGGAGAAGTGGAACTGGACCGGGGACTGGTACAGCCCGGGGAGACCCCCAAGGCTCCCGGGATGAAATACCGCCATTACGCCCCCTCCGCGGAGCTGACCCTGGTGCGCTGCGGGGATGCGGAGACCTTCCGGCGGTTTGCGGAGAGCGTACCGGACGAAGGTACGGCGGTGCTCTGCTGGCTCGGGGAGGAGCGGGATTACCCCGGCAAGCGGGTCCTGGCCTATGGCCGGGGCGATGAACCGGAAACCCTGGCCGCCCACGTATTTGCCGCTCTGCGGGAGCTGGATACCCCGGATATACGCCGCATCCTGGTGCGGTGTCCCGGGGAGGACGGCGTGGGCCTGGCGGTGGTGAACCGGCTGAAAAAGGCTGCGGGAGGAAAAATCCTATGTTTGTGATCGGCATCACCGGCGGAACCGGATCGGGCAAGACCACGGCGCTGGATGCGGTTCGCGCCCTGGGGGGCGAGGTGCTGGACTGCGACGCCATTTATCACCGCCTCCTGCGGGAGAACGGGAAACTGCTGGGGGAGATCGACACGGCCTTTCCCGGGACGGTGGCCGGGGGCGTACTGGATCGGAAAAAGCTGGGCGCCCAGGTTTTCGGAGACCCGGAAAAGCTGGAACAACTGAACGGCATCACCCATCGTTACGTGTGCGGGGAGGTAAAGCGCCTTCTTGACGCGGCAGAAGCGGAGGGAAAGACTCTGGCCGCCGTGGACGCCATCGGTCTGGTGGAAAGCGGCCTGGGGGATCTGTGCCATGTTACCGCCGCCGTGGTTGCGCCGGAGGAGGACCGGGTGAATCGGCTGGTCGCCCGGGAAGGGATCACCCCCGAGTATGCCCGGCTGCGGATCAAAGCGCAAAAATCCGATGACTGGTTCCGGGCCCACTGCACCGTCACCCTGGAGAACCGGGGCACCCTGGAAGAATTTCTGGAAGTATGCATGCAGCGCTTCGAGGCGCTGAGAAAAGAGGGAATCAAGATGGACACATCGATCTTTGAGCGGCGGGAATCCGGCGTTCGATCCTACAGCCGGAGCTTTCCCGCGGAATTTGTCCGGGCAAAAATGTCCCGGATGTACGATGCGGAAGGAAAAGCGTATCTGGACTTTTTCAACGGAGCCGGCGCGCTGAATTACGGACACAACAACGAGTATATCAAGGCCCGGATCCGGGATTATCTGGAGAAGGACGGCATTTCCCACGCCCTGGATATGTATACCGGAGCCAAGGCGGATTTCCTCCGGACCTTCGAGGAGAAGATCCTGCTGCCCCAGAAGCTGGATTACAAGGTCATGTTCTGCGGGCCGACGGGCACCAACGGGGTGGAGGCTGCCCTGAAGCTGGCCCGGAAGGTCACCGGACGCACCGGGATCTTTGCCCTTACGGGAGCTTTCCATGGCATGACGCTGGGCGCCCTCTCCGTCACCAGCGGCGCGTACCACCGCCATGGGGCGCATGTTCCCCTCAGCTTTACCACCTTTGTGCCCCATCCCAACAGCGTGGACTTTGATACCATCGCGTATTACGAATATCTGATGACGGATGAATACTCCGGCGTGGACAAGCCCGCCGCCATTATTGTGGAGACTACCCAGGCGGAGGGAGGCATCCATGTGGCGCCCACCCCATGGCTCCAGGCCCTGCGGCAGCTCTGCGACCGGCAGGGGGTGCTGCTCATCGTGGACGATATCCAGGTGGGCTGCGGCCGCACCGGCCCCTTCCTCTCCTTCCAGCGGGCGGGGATCGTACCGGATATGGTGGTGCTGAGCAAGTCCATCAGCGGCTATGGCTTCCCCATGAGCCTGCTGCTCATCAAGCCGGAGTGCGATCAGTTCCTCCCCGCGGAGCACAACGGTACCTTCCGGGGCAACCAGCTGGCCTTCGTAGGCGCCAAGGCGGCCCTGGAATACCGGGAGCAGGTGGGGCTGGAGAAGCAGACGGAGGAGAAAGCCGCGCTGGTATCGGAATTCATCCGCAGCCGTCTCCTGCCCATGGACGAGCGCCTGACTACCCGGGGTATCGGCCTGATCCAGGGGGTGGATTTCTCCGGGATCGGGGATATCTGCGGCAAGGTCCAGAACGAATGCTTCAAGCGGGGACTGATAATTGAGCGCTGCGGTCCCCAGGACTGCGTGCTGAAGCTCATGCCGGCCCTGACCATCGAGAAAGAAGAACTGAACGAAGGGCTGGAGATCATCGAAGCCGCCATGAAGACGGTGCTTTGAGAAAAAGGAGAAAACCATGACGAGAGAAGAACTGTTCTACGAAACGAAGAGCGTTTATGAAAAGGCGGACGAAGCCAAGGTCAAGGCCATTTACGATTTTGCCGAGGGCTACAAGACCTATCTGAGCGCCTCCCGCACGGAGCGGCTGGCGGTCCGGGAGGCCGTGAAGCTGGCGGAATCCAGGGGCTTCCGGGCCTGGGAGCCCGGTGAACCGGTGAAGCCCGGGGATAAGATCTATATGGTCAACCGGGGCAAAGCCATGATGCTGGCGGTGATCGGCAAAAACAGCCTGGAGGAAGGCATACGGCTGGCCGCCGCCCATGTGGACAATCCCCGGCTGGACCTGAAGCAGCATCCTCTGTATGAGGACAGCGAAATGGCCTTCTTCAAGACCCACTACTATGGAGGAATCAAGAAATTCTATTGGGTGGCCACCCCTCTGGCCATCGTGGGAACCGTCGTCCGGAAGGACGGCACCGTACTGGACGTATCCCTGGGGCTGGAACCCGGAGAGCCCCGGTTCGTCATTACCGATCTGCTCATCCATCTTTCCGGGGATCAGATGAAAAAGACCGCAGCGGATTTCATCCCCGGGGAGAGCCTGAACGTCCTCCTGGGTACCCGTCCCGACGCTGAGGCGGGCTCCGATCGGGTGAAGCTGGCGGTGATGAAGCTGTTGAATGAGAAATACGGCATCATCGAGGCGGATCTCCTGTCCTCCGAGCTCTGCGTCGTCCCCGCGGACGAGGTGGTGGACCTGGGACTGGACCGGTCCCTGGTGGGAGGCTTCGGGCACGACGACCGGGTCTGCGCCTATGCGGAGCTGATGGCGATCCTGGATACCGAGCAGCCGGAGCGTACCGCCGTCTGCCTGTTTGCGGATAAGGAAGAAGTGGGCTCCGTGGGGGTCACGGGGATGAACAGCCAGAACTTCGAGTATTTCATGGAGGGCCTGTGCAAGGCCCTGGGCGGCGATCTGCGCCGCTGCTTCCATAATTCCCTCTGCCTTTCCGCCGACGTATGCAACGCCTACGATCCCAATTTCCCGGAGACGGCGGATAAGCGGAACAATGCCCGCATGAACCACGGCACGGGCATCATCAAGTTCACCGGCTCCCGGGGCAAGTCCGGCTCCAACGACGCCTCCGCCGAGCTGGTGGGCCGCGTCCGCCGGATGCTGGACGAGGCCGATGTAGCCTGGCAAATGGGCGAGCTGGGCAAGGTGGATCAGGGCGGCGGCGGCACCGTGGCCAGCATCACCGCCATGCGGGATATCGATACCATCGATGCCGGCGTCCCGGTGCTGAACATGCACGCCCCCTTCGAGGTCATAGCCAAGGCGGATCTGTATATGACCTACCGGGCCATGTACACGCTGTTCAATACCACCTGCTGAGCTTCGCTTCCGACCGGGACCCGCTTCGCCGGGCTCCCGGTCGGAGCTGACCCATGCTCCGGTGCGGACAGCCGCTTTCGGCCGCAGTCCGCACCGGGGGCGGGATCTGGGACGGAGGGGAATCCCGTCCTCCATGGATCCGGATTCCGTTCACGCCCGGAGGGGGGACTCCGGGAAGCGGCTTATGGCAATACAAATCTGAGGATCCGGGACCTCCGGCTTTCGGCCGGGGGTGCTTTTCTGTCCGGCGGCTTGTCATTTCCGGTAAACCGTGATAATATATATAGTGCCATACTGGCCGGGTGCGCCAATATCTCGCTGACGCGGAGGTTCGCCATGTCCGTATGGTATTCCATCCTGCTGGGACTGCTCCAGGGGGCAACGGAGTTTCTCCCGATATCCAGTTCCGCCCATCTTTGTCTGCTGCAGATGATCCTTCCCCTGGAAACGACGGGGCAAGAACAGCTTTTGTTCGATCTTCTGCTCCATCTGGCCACCCTGTCTGCCGTATGCGCTGCCTTCCGGTCGGACGTATGCGGGATCCTTCGGGAGCTGGGACGCATCCTGCACATGCCCTTCCGCCGGGGACCGTCGGATCCGGAGGCCCGGAAGCTCCTCTGCCTGCTGTTTTTCGGAACTCTGCCCATGATCCTGCCCCTGCCCTTCCACAGGGAGGTGGAGCGTCTCTGCCGCAGCGTCACCTTCATCGGATTGGCTCTGATGTGTACCGGATGCCTGCTGTATTTCGGGGATCGGTTGCCCAAGGGGAGAAAGGGAGCCGGTGAGGCAGGGACGGGGGATGCTTTTCTGGTCGGCCTGGTACAGGCGTTGGCCGTCCTGCCCGGGCTGTCCCGTTCCGGCAGCACCGTGACCGGCGGCCTGGCCAGAGGTTTCCGCCGCAGCTTTGCGGTGAAGTATTCCTTCCTGCTTTCCATTCCTGCCATCCTGGGCGCCTGTCTGCTGAAGGCCGGCGAAGCTCTGCGGGCAGGACCGGATTTTTCTCTTCTGCCCGTCTGCATTCCGGGCATGCTGGCAGCGCTCCTGTCGGGATGCCTTTCTATCTGCATCGTCCGTATTCTGTCCGACCGGGGTTCCTTCGGCCGCTTCCGCTATTATTGCTGGGGGCTTGGCCTGTTGGCTTTCCTGGCGGGCATATTCCTGAAAGGGTGAATCATTCTTGGCCGCATCTTCTACCTCCAAGTCCGCCAAATCCGGCGGCAGCCGCAAACCCGCCGCCGGCAGCCGGAGCTCCGCACAAACGAAAAAAACCGCGCCGAAAAAGCAGCCTGCCCAGAAGACCCCGGCGAAGGACCCGGTTTCCTTCCGCGGACTGAAGGCCTTTATCTGCCTGGCTCTGGCTGTGGCGGCGCTCATCGGCTGCTTCTCCAGCGAGGGACTCTTCATCGGCTTTTTCCGCCGTTTTGCCATGGGTCTGGTGGGAAAGGGCTTCTACGTCCTGCCGATCACTCTCCTTGTGGCTGCGCTGCAGATCCTCATGGTGCGGGGTAAGCCCATCGGCGCCCGGGTGACCTGTACGCTTCTGCTGACGGTCATGGCCGGGGCGCTGATCCATCTCTTTGCCTGTACCACGGAATTCGAGTGGTCCGGGAAGCTCCTGGGTGAGCTGTATACCGCCGGGACCCTGTCCGGCAGCGAGGGCAGCGGCGGCGTACTGGGCGGCGCTTTTGCGGAGGTATTCCGGCATCTGTTCAACCAGGTGGGCGCGGCCGTGGTGCTGATCATTGCCAGCCTCTTCCTGCTGCTGGTCGCTGCGGATACCACCATCGGCGCCGTGATCCAGAGGAGTCGGGATAAAGCCGCCCGCAAGGCGGAGGAATGGGCAGCGTACCGGGAGGAGGAGCAGGCCCGCCAGGCGGCGAGAAGGGAAGAACAGGCCGCAGCGGCAGAAGCAGCCAGAGCCGCAGGGGTCGCCCGGGCCGCAGCGAAGGACACCCGGAAGGAACAGAGCTTCGATTTCCCGGAGCATCCGGTCACCGGCCGGGGCAGACAGAAAAAACCCGTGATCGATATCCCGCTGGACGATGAGCCTGTCCGCAGAGAGCCGGAGCAGGAAAAGCCCGCGAGGTCGCCTGCTCTGGAAGGGGAATTCTTCCAGGGACGGAAGGCGGAGAAGAAGGACCCGGCAAAACGGATGGAACCCCAGAAAAATGAAAATCCGGCAGAGCAGCCCTCCACCCTCACCGAGGAGAAGGACCGGCTTGCGGAGATCCTCACCCGGGATCGGCTCAAGGGGCCCGCCCCCGGCAGCGGGAGGGAAATCCGGGTAGCCGGAGTGAAAACCCGGGAACTGAAGCCGGTGGAGACCGCCATCTATCCCAAGACGGAGAACCGGGAGGAGATTCCCCGGCAGATCCCCCAGCAGCTTGAGGAAGAGCGAAAGCCCAGCGTCGTCACCCCCCTCCGGGTCGAACCGGCGGCGGAACCCGCTGCCCCGGTGCGGCGTCCCGTATCCGTGAAACCGGCGCAGCCGCCCATAACGGTGAAACCGGTTCAGAACCCGATCCCCGGCGGAGACGGTCCCGCGCCGGTGGATCCTGCCGCGGCCGCGATCCTGGCCGACGAAAAGGCGGCCAAAGCCGCCGATCGGGCAGACACGCTGAAAGCCAAGGCGGAGATGGTGGCGGATATTGAGGAGAATATGGCTGCCGAGGCGGAGGTGGAGCCTGTGCGCTACGTGTATCCGCCCCTGAGCCTTCTTTCCGCCGGAAACGGAGATACCCGGGAGGAGGGGATGGAGGAGCTGAAGGTCACCGCAAATCGCCTCAGCGCCACCATCAAGAGCTTCGGCATCCCGGCGGAGATCTGCGACGTGACCCGCGGCCCCACCGTTACCCGCTACGAGGTGGAGCTGGAGCAGGGAGTCAAGCTGAACCGGCTGACGAACCTCTCCGACGATATTGCGCTGGCCCTTGGGGTGGGCGGCGTACGTATCGCGCCTATCCCGGATAAGATCTCCATCGTGGGCATCGAGGTGCCCAATAAGAGCACCACCACCGTTTACCTGCGGGAGATCCTGGAGCAGCCTGCTTTCCGGGACAAGGCTTCGCACCTGGCCTTTGCCGTGGGCAAGGATATCGGCGGCAACCCGGTGGTGGGGGATATCGGCAAGCTCACCCATCTGCTGATCGCCGGTACCACAGGCTCCGGTAAATCCGTGTGCATGAACTCCCTCATCCTCTCCCTGCTGTACAAATCCAGCCCGGAGGAGGTCCGCCTGATCATGGTGGACCCGAAGATGATCGAACTGGGCGTTTACAACGGCATCCCCCATCTGCTGATCCCCGTGGTGACGGATCCCAAGAAGGCTGCGGGCGCTCTGCAGTGGGCGGTGATGGAAATGCTCCGCCGGTATCGCATGATCGCGGATTCCGGAACCCGGGATCTGGACAGCTATAACCGGTACGCGGAGCGGACGGAGGGGATCCAGCCCATGCCCAGGCTGGTGATCCTCATCGATGAGCTGGCGGACCTGATGCTGGTCGCCGCCAAGGACGTGGAGGAGAGCATCTGCCGCATCGCCCAGATGGGCCGTGCCGCAGGCATCCATATGGTCATCGCCACCCAGCGTCCCTCCGCGGACGTGATCACCGGTCTCATGAAGGCCAACATCCCTTCCCGTATCGCCTTCGCGGTGGACAGCGCCCTGAACTCCCGGATCATCCTGGATTCTTCCGGCGCGGAGAAGCTGGTGGGGAAGGGGGACATGCTCTACGCCCCCATCGGCGCGGGAAAGCCCACCCGTGTCCAGGGCACCTTCGTCACGGACGGGGAGCGGGAGGACGTGGTGAACTTCGTCAAGGAACAGGGCCTTGCCAATTACAACAAGGATGTGCAGGATGAGATCGAGCGCAGCCTGGATAAGGGCAAGGAAAAGGAGAAGGAACAGACCGATGCCGGGGACGGGGATGATTCCGGACTGGACGAGATGTTCGACGACGCCGTCCAGGTGGTGCTGGAGAGCAAAATGGCCTCGGTATCCATGCTCCAGCGTCGGCTGAAGCTGGGATACTCCCGGGCCGCCCGCATCGTGGATCAGATGGAGGAGAAGGGGATCGTAGGCCCCTTCGAAGGCTCCAAGCCCCGGGCCGTACTCCTGACCCTGGCGGAGTGGAAGGCGCAGCGGGGCGAAGCGGACCCCGCGGGTGCGGAGGAGCCGGAAGATGAGCCCATTCCGGAGGATGAGGAGGGCTGAGAAGCCCGTGTTCTTCTGTAAATAGAATAATCCAGTGGATCGGATTTTCCTTGTGGATTGTCCGATCCACTGGTATAATCATAAGGTATAAAACTGCGCATACCATTCTGAGAAGGAAAGGATGATATTATTGGCAAAGCTCACCAGACTTCAGTTCGAGATCAACGGCGTCAACCGCCATGTGATCGTCGATCCTGAGAAGGACAAGCTCTCCACCGTGCTCCGCCGGATCGGGCTCACCGGCGTGAAGGTCGGCTGCGGCATCGGCGTCTGCGGCGCCTGTACCGTGCTGATCAATGACGAGCCTGTGCGTTCCTGCACCAAGAAGATCAGCAGCATCCCCGAGGGCAGCCGGATCCTCACCATCGAGGGCATCGGCGCTCCCGGCCGTCTCCATCCCCTGCAGCAGGCCTGGATCACCTTTGGCGGCATCCAGTGCGGCTTCTGCACCCCCGGCTTCATCGTTTCCGCCTACGGCCTTCTGCTGAAGAACCCCAACCCCACCCGCGAGGAAGTGCGCGAATGGTTCCGGGCCAACCACAATATCTGCCGCTGCACCGGCTACAAGCCCATCGTGGACAGCGTCATGGAAGCTGCCGCCGTTATGCGGGGCGAGAAGACCATGGCGGACATCACCTACGATTTCGAGGGCGAAAAGGATATTTACGGCTCCAAGCATCCCCGGCCCACCGCCCTGGCCAAGGCCACCGGCCTTGCGGATTACGGCGATGATCTGGCCCTGAAGATGCCTGAGGGCACTGCGTATCTGGCTCCCGTCCTGGGCGAAGCCATCCATGCCAACATCATCAATATCGATGTCTCCGAGGCGGAGAAAATGCCCGGCGTCATCAAGGTCATGACTGCGAAGGACGTCAAGGGCGCCAACAACGTGGACTTCCCGGCGGTGGTACCGCGGCAGCGGGGCTCCGGCCTCACCATCTTCCCCGTCATCTGCGGCGAGAAGATCGTCCGCGCCGGCGACGTGGTTGCCCTGGTGGCTGCCGATACCCGCGAGCATGCCCGGGAAGCGGCCAAGAAGGTCAAGCAGACCCTGGAGGTCCTGCCCACCTACATGACCCTGCCCGAGGCGGCCATGCCCAACGCCATCCAGCTCCACAAGAACGTACCCAACTTCTACATGGAGCAGCCCTGCTACAAAGGCGACGCCCCCGCCGTATTCGACGAGGCGCCCATCGTGGTGGAGGGCTCCTTCCACAGCCAGCATGAGCCCCATCTGCCCATCGAGCCCGATACCGTCCAGGCCTACTGGGGCATCGACGATATGCTGACCGTGCAGTGCAAGGCCCAGGCGCTTACCGAAGCCATCGAGGGTATCGAGCAGGGCTGCGGCATCCCCAAGGACAAGATCCGCGTCATCCAGAATACCGTGGGCGGCTCCTTCGGTTATGCCGTTACCGCCAACACCTATGCCCTGGTAGCCACCGCCGTGCAGAACCTGGATATGCCCTGCTCCATGACCCTGAGCTGGGAAGAGTTCCAGCACATGTCCGGCAAGCGCAGCGCCACCTATACCAACGGCCGCCTGGCCGTGGACAAGGACGGCAAGATCCTGGCCGGCGAGTACGACGTGGGCCTGGATCACGGCGCATACGGCGTCGTGGCCGGCAAGATCTTCAATAACCTGGTCTCCGTCGGTTTCCATGGCTACAATATCCCCGCTTTCCGCGGCCTGGCCCGCGGCGTTGCCACGAACCACGGCTTCAACGCCGCCTACCGCGGCTTCGGCGCCCCCCAGATCTACACCGCCACCGAGGCCCTGATCGACATGGCCGCCGAAGCGGTGGGCATGGATCCCTGGGAGTTCCGGTACAAGAATGCCGCGCGTCCCGGCGATCTGACCATCAACAGCCGGCCGTATCATGACTATGTGTATCCCGACCTGCTGGAGATCATCAAGCCCTACTACGAGAAGTACAAGAAGGAAGCCGAGGAAGGCCGCGCAGCCGGCAAGGCCATGGGCGTGGGCATCTCCATGGGCGGATTCCTTATCACCATCGGCATGTTCGACCAGGCGGAAGCCGCTCTGGAGCTCATGCCCGACGGCGGCATCACCTGCTACGACACCTGGGAAGACGTGGGCCAGGGCGGCGATATCGGCTCCCTCACCCATACCGTCAAGGCGCTGGAGCCTCTGGGCATCAAGGCCAGCCAGGTCCGCCTGGTGATGAACGACACCAAGACCTGCCCGGATACCGGCCTCGCCGCCGCTTCCCGCTGCCACTATATGGGCGGCAACGCCATCATCAATGCCGCTGAGCAGCTGATGGCCGCCATGAAGAAGCCCGACGGCAGCTGGCGCACCTATGACGAGATGGTGGCGGAGAACATCCCCACCAAGTATGTGGGCCACTATGACCAGTTCAATATCGGCCTGCCTCCCGGACTGGATCCCAACACCGGCGAAGGCGAGAAGAACCCCACCTTCATGTACAACTGCAACACCTGCCTGGTGGAAGTGGACACCAAGACCGGCAAGACCCAGGTCAAGCGCTGGACCACCGTGGCGGACGTGGGCGTCATCGGCAACCGGCTGGCTGTGGACGGCCAGGCCTACGGCGGCCTGAGCCACTCCATCGGCTTCGCCCTAAGCGAGGATTACCAGGCCAACAAGAAGACCGCGAACCCTGTGGGCGCCGGTATTCCCCAGATCGACGCCGTGCCCGACGACTTCAACGTCATCTATGTGGAAAACCGTCGGCCTTTCGGGCCTCAGGGCTCCTGCGGCTGCTCCGAGTGCTTCCAGTCCTCCGGCCATATGGCGGTCATCAACGCCATCAACAACGCCACCGGCGTCCGGGTCTATGAGCTGCCTGCCACTCCGGACAAGGTCCTGGCCGGGCTCAAGGCCAAGGC
>CAMVBX010000054.1 GCA_947165825.1 uncultured Clostridia bacterium | reverse complement strand
GAGCTGACCACCGCCATCAAGCGGGCCCGTCAGATCGCCCTGCTGCCCTACGTGAGCGACTAAACAGCGCTTCGCGCCTTACCCCGGATCCCTTTTGCGGATCCGGGGTTTTTTTTGTCTTGACAAGCCTCGGACATCGAGGTAATCTATACTTAGAACATCGATGCATAGGAGGTCATAGCATGGAATTCGACAAATCCCTCGTCAGCGGCTCCAACGCCATGCTGGTGCTGAGTCTGCTGAAGGATGGGGATAAATACGGCTATGAGATGGTGCAGGAGCTGAAGCGCCGGTCGGACAACGTCTTCGCCCTGAAGGAGGGGACCCTGTACCCCCTGCTCCATGCCCTGGAGAATGCCGGGGAGGTGAAGTCCTATTACCGGACCGCCCCCACGGGGCGTGAGCGCCGGTATTACAGCCTCACGGAAAAGGGGGAGGCCCGCCTGCGGGAGAAGGTGCGGGAATGGCGGCTTTTCTCCCAGAGCGTGGATACGGTGCTGAACGCCGTCCCGGGCCTGGCCTGAGGAATGGGCATCGTACCCTTTGAACGCTGGTGCGCCCGGGCGGCGGGGAGCATCCGCATCCGGTCGGACCGCGAAGAGGTCTTTGCGGAGCTCTACGCCCACATGGAGGACCAGTACGAGGAGCTTCTGGAGGCTGGGTGTTCCGAGGCGGACGCGGAAAATGAGGTCGTGTCCGCCATGGGGGACCCGGGGGAGACCTCCCGGCAGCTGGAGCGGATCCACCGCCCCTTCTGGGGCTATGCCCTGCGGGCCGCCCGGTGGTGCCTGGTGCTGTCGGTTCTTCTGGGACTTTTCTTCCTCCCCGCGTATGTTCAGGGGCTGAACATTGCTTCCCGGCATACGCAGACGCAGGACGAGGCGTACTTCGGAGAGAGCCGGGAAGAGGAAGAATGCTTCGATCTGCTGATCTTCTATACCGAGGTGGGATATCGGGACCGGTCCGACGGATACACCTTCACCGTGACCCGGGCAGCGGAGCGCAGCTCCGGCTTCAAGGAAGCGCCTGAGGATGCCCAGAGCACACTGTACCTGGAGGTAACGGTATTCAATCCCCGGCCTTGGGCAGATGCCTGCGCCTCCCTTCAGGAGTTTTCTGCCGTGGATTCCCTGGGGAACGTGTACCCGTCCGCCCGTTACGCAAACCGCATTCCCTTTCTTACGGGAACCTGGCGGCGTACAGGGTTGTTTACCTATACCTGGATCATCATGCTGAAGGGTTATCGGTCCCGGGAGGCGGATTGGATCGAACTGCGGTATGAGAAGTCGGGCAGGGATGTGCGGCTGCCGGTGAACCTGCGGGGGAGAAGGGAGGCGGCGTCATGAGCGGAAGGGAAAAAAGGACTGCACGAAAAATCCGGTTTTCGCTGGATGCTTTGCTCAGCGCGGCGCTCCTGATCGGGGTGTTCTTCGCCGTAACCAGCCGAAGCTATACGGAGACGGGCCGCTTCCGTCGGGCGGAACGGGCAAACCTGGTCGGCCCGTCGGAGATTATCGACCGGCTTGATCTGCCGGAACATTGGACGGAAGTAGGGTATGACCGGCTGATGATCGGGGATGACGGGGAGGAGATCCTGTTCTATCCGTTGAGGAAAAAAACGGAGTTAGGGACCATCTACGGAGACTGGCCCCTTTTCCGCCGGGAAAAGACCGATGGGCTTTTGCTGACGACGCTTCCCAGCAATGGGCTCAGCGGGTACGGAGCCAGGAACACGGCGGTACCCCTGTTCCTGTTCGTGGACGATCCCCGGGCGGTGAGGGCAGAGGTTACGCTCCGGCTTTCCGACAGCATTGAGATCGAACTAGCTCAGGGACGGGGGAGAGACGTGCCGCAGGTGAAGCGGGACGGGTTTGCCCGGGAGCATTTCTTCCTGTTCACCATCCCCGTACCGGAAAACCGCTGGTCAAAAAGGTGGGAGCTGCTGGGGGAGTTGGCTGAGATCAACTCCTATGTCTGGACCGTCACGACGGAGTTTCCTGCAATCATCCGGCTGTACGATATTTCCGGCGCCCTTTTGGAGACCCGGGAGTATCTCATTCAGTCCCCCGGGATCACCGGGACCGTCCGGGAATGACCGGAGCCCGGGCCGAAGAGACCGGCTTTTCCGGAGCATGTCGGCAGTTGGAGACACAGCATATCCAAATCAACGTATGGGAGGACAGGATAGGGGAATGAGCGTCCTGCGTTTCGACCGCTGGTGCTCCCTGGCGGTGAGCGGGATCCGGTTCAGACCGGACCGGAAGGAGATATATGAGGAGCTCTACGCCCACATGGAGGACCAGTACGAGGAATTGACCGCCGCCGGTTTCTCCGAGAAAGAGGCGGAGGAGGAGGTGGCCGCCGCCATGGGGGATCCGGGGGAGACCTCCCGGCAGCTGGCGCGCATCCACCGCCCCTTCTGGGGCTATGCCCTGCGGGCCGCCCGGGTATGCCTGATCCTCTCCGCGATCCTGGCCCTGTTCATCCTGCCCCGTTATGTGCAGGAGCTGGGGATCACCCGTCACGGAAGCGATGAATTCTTCGGGGAGGGTCTGGAGACGGAGCAGGGCGTAAACCGAAGGGTCTGGTACGATGAGCCAAAGGTACAGGGCCGGTCTGACGGGTATACCTTTACCGTCACCCGTCTGGCGGAGCGCCTGTATGGTTCCGGACTCATGCGAGATGAGTTTCGGCGCATCCTCTATCTGGAGATCCGGGTTTTCAATCCCCGGCCCTGGGCGGAGGAATGTACGGCCTTCACGGAGTTTACCGCCGTGGATTCCCTGGGGAATGTGTATCCCTCTGCCTATGATACGGACCGGGCGCCCAGTCTTTCGGTTTCGTGTACCCGCAGCGGCCCTTTTACCGATACCTGGCTGGTGATCCTCCGGGATTATCGGTCCCAGGAGGCGAATTGGATCGAGCTGCGTTACGATAAGTCCGGCAGACATCTGCGGCTGCCCCTGGATCTCCGGGGAAGGAGGGAGGCGGCATGAGCGGAAAGGAGAAACAGACCTCCCGGAAGCTCCGATTCATCCTGGATGCCCTGCTGTCGCTGATCCTCCTGCTGGCGGTTTTCGTCGCCCTGAGCAGCAGGATGGCCAATCGGGAGGTCACCCGTTTCCGCCGGGCAGAGAAAGCGGCGCTGGTCGGCCCTTCGGAGATCCTGGACCGGATCGACGTGCGGGAAGAGTGGCCCAGTGTGAACTATGATCGGCTGCTCATCGGAGACGATGGGGAGGAGATCCTGTTCTATCTGATCTCGGAAAACGGGAATGGCTTCCTGTGGCGCAGGGAAAAGACCGACGGGATCCTGTTGACGCCACTGTACAATGTGAATTGGGTGTTCGGCACCCCACGCAGACGGGATGGGGTCCTGCCCCTCTTTCTGTTTTCGGACGAACCGGAGGCGGTGCGGGCGGAGGTGCAGATCCGCCTCTCCGATACCTTCAGGCTGGAGCTGTCCCAGGTTCGGGGAAAAGCCGCCGCGGGGGAGGAGACCGTCCGGGAGCGGTATTTCCTGTTCAGCGTTCCCTTGCCGGTGAGCCGATCGTCAGCTCAAGCGCAGCTCATGCAGGAGCTGGCCGCTACGAATCAGATTACTTTCAGCTCTGGGGAGTTTCCCGCGGTCATCCGGCTGTACGACGGGGAGGATCAGCTCCTGGAGACACGGGAATACACCATCCGTTCCCGGCATGCCGGATAGATGCTCCTTAGACAGATTATCGAAACGAAATAAGAGGTGTTCCGCATGTTCTTCCGCGTTGCTCGCTACTACCTGCGCTCAGAATGGATCAGAGTCGCGGCGGCGGTCTTTGCCCTGTTCCTATACGCCCTTCTCATGGTCAATGACAGCAGGATCGCACCCATGACCTATGATGCCTTCGTGACGCAATACTGCAGTACCAATAAGTTTTCGTATAGTTCCGATTATCTGCTGGATGATCTGGCCAAGCGTTACAGGATCCCTCGGGAGGAATTGGGCGAAAGCTTTGCCGACGCCTACCCTGTGTTCTATGTGCGGCACTTTCATGAGTTCGTCGGGTATACCTGCGGGTTTACCGCGTATTTCGCGCCTGTGCTGGCCGGGGCTGCGGCCATGCTTTACCTCTGTATCGTGTTTCGAAAACGCCGTCTGGGCCCGCTGCTGGCGGCAGGCTGCAGGCGCGGGGCGATCTATCTGTTCCTGACTATCCTGTACTTCGCCCTCTTCCTCCTGGTCTGGGCGGTTGCCGTTCCTTTTCTGCTCAGCCGGTACCGGATCCTCCCTCTGACCGAAGAGCAGGAGGCGTGTCTGAAGCTGATCAAGCCCTCTGTACTCCTTTCCCTTCTGTTCGGGGCAGCCGCGGGACATTTCTTTGCCTTTCTCCTGCGCAGGCCGTTCCCGGCTTTCGCTGCGGCGCTTGCCCTGTGGTTCTTGGTTTTCGGGCTCAGCGGGCAAAGGTTCCCGGTGCCTGTTGCATGGATCACATCGCTGCTGGAATGGAACGCGGAAACGCCCACGGGACCGCTGATCGCCCAAGGCTGCGTCACCGCCGCGGCAGTCCTCGCAGCCGTCATCGGGGGCTGGTTCTGCTTCCGGCGGATCGAGCAGGATTAAAGGAGGGGCAGACCATGAATGAATCGGTATTGCAGGTGGAGCATCTGCAGAAGAAATACCAGGATAAAGACGTGCTGAAGGATGTATCCTTCCGCTTGGAGCCCGGCATTGCCATGGCCCTGATCGGGCCCCAAGGGGCGGGGAAGACCACCCTTATCCGCATTCTGGCGGGAATGGCTTTCCCGGATGAGGGGAGCATTTCTCTCTTCGGCAGCATAGGGGAGGATGAGCTGCGCAAGGCCCGGCAGCAGGCAGGCTTCCTGGTGGACGCCCCCTTTGGGAAAGGGAGCTTCAATGTGGAGAAAAACCTGCTCCTTCGGACGGGGCTCTACGGGAAACCGGACAGACGCGATATCCGGCATGTCATGAAGCGGCTGAACATCGGGGAGAAGCAGATCGGCGCCTGGAAGCTGAGTAAGATGCTCCCGGATCAGATCGGGCGCTATGCCCTGGCTGCCGCCCTGGTGAACAAGCCCAGGCTCCTGATCCTGGATGATCCCTTGGCGAAGCTCGACACGGAGGACCTGGAAGCGGTGTGCGGTTTACTGAATGCGCTGCGGGAGAAGGGGACCGCAATGCTTCTCTCCGGCCGGGCGACAGCGCGGCTCCGGCTGATCTGTCCCCAGGCCCTGCTCCTGAATGAGGGGAGCATGACGGGGCCGATCCCCATCGAGGAAGCGGAAAAGCAGAGGGAAGAAGCGGCGGAGAAGCCTGCGGGCTGAACCGGATTTCGGAAAGGGAGGCAATGGGAATGAAAAAAGCTGGGATTTGGGTTTTGCTGTTTGCCTTTCTCCTTTCCGCCTGTTCGACAGGCGGAAACGCGGACACAGGGAATCCCGTTCAGACGAGCGCTGAGCCGACGGCGCGGGAGATCAGGTATGCGGAGGACGGCAGGATCATCCTGACCATCGGCGCGTTTCAAACGGACAGCAGCATAGCCGCTGGCGGCGATCTTCCATCCTATACCCAGTTAAAAAAGGCCGTGGACCGGTTCAACGGGAAGAACGAAGCGTATCGGATCGAGATTCGGAGTTACGGCGATGCCGCCGGCGCCGACGCCATGTATGCCCTCAATTCGGAGATCCTGGGGGGAGACATGCCGGATATGCTGATGACCTATGGGATGCCGAAGGAGAGCTACGCCCGAAAGGGGCTGCTGCTGGATCTCTATTCCTGGTATGAGCGGGATCAGTTCTTCTCCGGTCCGGTGAGATCCATGGAGACGGAGGGAAAACTCTACGCCGTCTCGCCCTCCATCCAGCTCGTCTCCTTCATCGGATTGGAGTCAGTCCTCGGACGGACAGCGGGGTACAGCCTGGAGGATATCTACGGGGCATGGGAATGGTTTCATACCGGGGAAAATGCGTTTATCCCTTACTTCAACGCCGAATATACCTTCCTGGTCCTGGCGGGAATGCGGATGGCCGAATGGGTGGATGCGGCGTCGGGCGCCTGCCGCTTCGATTCCCCTGAGTTCCTCTCCCTCCTGGAATTCTGCCGGAAGCTCCCCGCGGAAGCGGTGGTCACCCAGAGCGAGGCATATGCTGAGGGCAGGTACACCTATGATCAGATCAACGCGCTTTGCGTGAAGAATGAGGACGCCCTGCTGGGCCTGCTGTACATCCAGGGCGAAGTGGGGAGCGTTTTGGGCCAATATGCCGGGCAGGTGACGCCTCTGGATGGGGAGCCCATCGTGCATGTGGGTATTCCCGGCACCGTTCCGGCAGCAGCCGGGTGCATAGGAGAACTGCCCATCGCGGTGTCGGCCCGGTGCGCAGATCAGGAGGGAGCAAAGCAGTTTTTGGACAGCCTTTGGGATCTCCGGTACAGAGCGGTCCATGAAGGGGATATGCGGAGCATCCCCCTTGTGCGCTCCATTCTGGAGGAATACATCCGGTTCTACAAGGAGCATTCCAGCCAGACCTTTACGGATGAAAACGGACGGGAGTATTCTGCGATCGTTTTCAGCGGGATCATCAGCCCTTTCCGGGATGCCGACATCGACGCCTTTTTGGCCCTGATCGAGAGCGCAGGCGTTCCGGTGCCGCCCGCCTTTTCCAGCAAGGTCGACCCGATTCTCGCGGAAGAGGCCCTGGCCTTCTTTGCCGGCACCCAGAGCGCGGAGAAGACCGCAAAGAATATCCAGACCAGATACAGCGTCTATCTGGAAGAACAGAAGTGAGGGAGAGGGATCGAATATGGAGGCTGCGGAAAAAAGGCGGGGATGGGTAAGGAATGCGGCTATCGTCTTCTTTGTGCTCCTGCTCCTGCTGACCTTCTTCTCCAATACGATCCTGAATTGGTCCCTCCCGGAGGTATCCGTCTGCGGCGTTGCGGGAGGAACCATCGCAGCGAAGGTCATGGGGATGGCCGTGGTGGAGGAGACGGACGCCGGGGCCTCCGCCCATTTCACCGTATCCACGGAGATGGCGGAGCGCTTTTCCCGGGGAGACAAAGCTTCCCTTATGGGCGTCAAGCTACCGAAAAACGCCGCGGCAATCCTGCGGGGGAAGGAACTGAAAGCCGGGGATATCTCCAGGACCGAGCTGGTGTTTGACATTCAGAACGTAAATATCGGGGCTGCGGTGTATATCACCCTGGGGGCTCGGGGGACCCAGTATCCCGCAGTGGTGCCAAACAGCGCGATTCGGCAGGATGTGAGCGGACTGTTCGTGCTGACCCTGGAGGAAACGCAAACCCCCCTGGGGAACCGGTATGTCGCCCAACGGGTGAACGTGACCCTCCTGGACCGGGACGACGCCAATGCGGCGGTAAGCGGCGGGATCAAGGAGGGGGATACGGTGATCATCAATTCTTCCAAACCACTGGAGCCCGGGCTTCAGGTGAAGCTGGCGTAAAGCAGATGGAGCAGAAAACGAGCAAAAGCCGGGTGGCGACCCGTCTTGCCCTGCTCGGGATGGCAGTATGGCTCGCCGTGTTTTCCTATGCGCGGATCAGCGCGCTGAAGACGCTGCCCCTCAGCCAGCGGGCTGCCGAACGCTATGCGGGGCAGAGCGGCAAGCGGTTTGTGCAGCTCAGCGCCTTTTTTCACCCCCAGGAGGAGGTGGGCGAGTTCGATATCCTGCTGTACAACGAATTTCTGCAGGAAGGACTGAAGTCCTCGGGGAACGGGGGAGTCGGATTCCCCTTTGCCTGCTCCGTTTCCGCGGACCTGGCTGTGCAGAGCGCCCGGGGTATGTTTCAGATCCCGGCGATCGGGATGGGTGGGGACTTCTTCCTTTTTCATCCCTATCCCCTGTTGTACGGAAGCCTGACGGAGATCCCCGCCGGGAATGGGATCATCGTGAACGATGGGGCAGCCTGGCTGCTCTTCGGCGCCGTGGACGCAGTGGATCAGCCTGTGCTGATCGGCGGCAATGCGTATAAGGTCGTCGGCGTGGTCAGACTGGAAGATGACCGGGCAAGCCAAGCGGCCCTGGGCCGCGAGGAGAGTATGGTTTTTGTGCCGTATTCCGCCATGGGGACGGGGATGACCTGCTATGAAGTCGTCCTGCCCGAGCCGGTGAAGGGATACGGGGAAGCTTTGTTCGCGGGGCTGCGGGTCGGCGATACCGTGTCCAACTCCACCCGGTTTTCGGCATCGGCGATCTGGGAGGCGATCCGGTCGCTGCCTGGGTACAACATGGACCCCTTTTCCGCTCCGGTGCCCTACTGGGAAAATGCTGCCCGCAACATCGAAATGCGGATCATTCTCTGGACTATGCTCCTGTGCTTCTTCCTGCTGCCTGCGGCTGCCGTTCTGCTTCTCCTGCTCTTCGTGCCGATGGCGGGACATGCCCTGCGTCTCCTGCGGAACCGCAAAGGAAACCCGATCATTACCGGGCGGAAAGGAGTGACCGATCCATGAAGTGCCGCGTAAAGGACCGCCTGACCGGGCTCGCGTTTCTCTCTCCCAGCATCCTTGGGGTATTCCTGTTTTTCGTTCTGCCCTTCGGCGTGTTCATCTGGTATTCCCTGATCGATAGTCCCATGAACCGGAGCTTCGTCTTTCTGGAGAATTACAAGGCGCTGCTGCAGAACGGATCGTTCCTGCTGGCGGCTGGGAATACGGCGGTGTTCTCCGCCGTCGCCGTCCCTCTGGCGGTGGTCCTCTCCCTTCTTCTTGCGCTGCTGCTGGAAAGCGGCATCCCGGGAAAAAGCGTGTTTCGGGTGATCTTTCTATCCCCGGTGGTGGTCCCCATCGCCTCGGTGGTCCTGATCTGGCAGGTCATTTTTCATTATCAGGGCGCGCTGAACAGTATCCTCGTCCGCGTCGGCCTCATCCGGATCGACTGGCTCAGATCGAGCTGCAATTATCTGGTGGCGGTCGTCCTGTTCCTGTGGAAGAACCTGGGGTACAATATGGTCCTGTTCGCGGCGGCGCTGGGGAATATCCCCAAGGAGCTGCTGGAGGCGGCAAGTATAGACGGTGCAGGTCCGTTTTACCGTTTCTTTCGGATCAAGCTGCGCTTCCTTTCTCCCACAGTGCTGTTTGTGACGATTCTCTCGCTGATCAACAGCTTCAAGGTGTTCCGGGAGGTCTGGCTGCTGGCTGGAGACTACCCCCTGGAGGGAATGTATCTGCTCCAGCATTTTATCAACAATACCTTCGGCCGGCTGGAATACGATAAGCTTTCCAGCGCCGCGGTCATCATGAGCCTGGCCATGATGGCCGTTATCGGCATCCTCTTTCTTGCGGAGGACCGCTTCGGAAAGGATGTGGAGAATTGAACTGCCCAGACCGAAACAGACGGATTGCGATTCTTTGGCTGTACGCTGCGACAGCGGTGCTTTGCGCCGCGGCCTTTATCGCTCCCACGGTGCTCACGGTCGCCAACTCCCTGATGAAGCAATCGGAATTGGATGCCAACTATGGCGTGCTGTACAGCTCAGGCAAAATCGCGGCAAGGAACGTGAACCTGAAATTCATTCCGGATACGGTGACCTTTTCCCAGTACGGAACGGTTTTGCTGAAAAGCCCCGATTACCTGTTCAAGTTCTGGAACAGCGTGATCCTGGTGGTTCCCATCGTCGTCTTCCAGCTGGCTGTAGCGCTGCTGGCCTCTTACGGCTTTGCCCGGTGGCGCGGGCGTCTGCGGGAGTTTCTCTTTTTCGCTTATATTGTGCTCATGCTCATGCCCTATCAGGTCACTCTGGTTCCCAACTACCTGGTTTCGGATTGGCTGGGGATCCTGAAGACCCGCTGGGCGGTCTGGCTGCCGGCCATCGCCTCCCCCTTCGGCGTATTCCTGCTGACGAAATACATGCGCCGTATCCCGGCAAGCTACCGGGAAGCGGCCCAGCTGGACGGCGCGGGCAGCTGGCAGATCTTCCGGTACATCTATGTGCCCCTGTGCAAAAGCATCCTCTATTCCGTAGGGATCCTGCTGTTCCTTGACTACTGGAACATGGTGGAACAGCCCCTTATCCTCCTGAAGGACGCCATGAAATATCCGCTGTCGGTTTACCTGGCCTCCATCAACGCCCAGGAGCTGGGGATCGCCTTTGCTGCGGCGGTGATCTATATGATCCCCTCCGGTCTCCTTTTCCTCTATGGAGAGGACTATCTGGTCCAGGGGATTACCTACAGCGGCGGGATCAAGGCATAGACTTCCGCATAGGCAGAAAAATCATGCGCGGACGGCTGAATGGCCGTCCGCGCTCTGTCTGGTGAAAGAAAAGCCTCGCAGAGTTCGCTTCCGAAGAAGCGAATAAAAAGGAAATCATTTTTGGAAGAATTCATTTCTGCCAAAAATACCGCTCACGAGCGGACTGTCGTCGTCGCAAGGCTCATTGCTCCGCTTTACCCCAAAGGGGCAAAGCTCCGATATTCGCCTGCTCCTCCTCTCCAAACGGAAGCAATGCTTCCGTTTGGAAAAGGAAGAAGGAAATGAGCGGGTGGAGTTTTCCCCGTCGGGGGAAACGGAACAGAGCGATTTCCTTTTGACGTGGCCTGCGGGGAGCGGAGTGCATCCTTTTCAACGCGAAGCCCAACGAAGTGGGTTCGCGTTGAACCCGAAGGACTCAGATCTTATGGTCGCTGCCTAAGACCTTGACGATCTTCCGCTTCACGATCTCCCGGATGTTGTCCCTCGCCGGGGTGAGGTACTGCCGGGGATCGAAGTGGGAGGGATTCTCCGCCAGGTGCTGACGCACGGCGGCGGTGAAGCCCAGGCGCAGGTCGGAGTCGATATTGATCTTGCACACCGCCATCTTGGCAGCCTGACGGAGCATATCCTCCGGGATGCCCACAGCGTCCGGCATGCTGCCGCCGAAACGGTTGACCGTCTCCACGTACTCCGGCAGCACGGAGCTGGACCCGTGGAGCACGATGGGGAAGCCGGGGAGACGGCGGGAGACCTCCTCCAAAATATCGAAGCGGAGCTGGGGCTTCTGACCCGGCTTGAACTTATAGGCTCCGTGGCTGGTGCCGATGGCGATGGCCAGGGAATCCACCCCGGTGCGCTGGACGAATTCCTCCACCTGGGCGGGGTCCGTATAGCTGGAATCGGCGGCGGAGACCTTCACGTCGTCCTCCACGCCCTCCAGCCTTCCCAGCTCGCCCTCCACCACCACGCCGTGGTCATGGGCGTATTCCACCACCCGGCGGGTGACGGCGATATTCTCCTCAAAGCTCCGGCTGGAGCCGTCGATCATGACGGAGGAAAAGCCCCCGTCCACGCAGGACTTGCAGATATCGAAGTCCGCCCCATGGTCCAGATGGACGCAGATGGGCAGGCCCGTATCCTCCACGGCGGCCTCGATGAGCTTCATGAGATATACGTGCTTGGCGTACTTCCGGGCGCCGGCGGAAACCTGAAGGATCAGGGGAGACTCCACCTCCTTGGCGGCTTCGGTGATCCCCTGGACGATCTCCATATTATTTACGTTGAACGCGCCGATGGCATAGCCCCCGGCATAGGCTTTTTTGAACATTTCGGTCGAGGTTACGATAGGCATATTCCGCACTTCCTTTCCCTTGCATCATACCACGGAGAAGGGCGAAATAAAAGGCCCTTCCCCGGGAAAGACACAAAATGCAGTTTTTTTTGCCCGCAGAGCGTGGTATACTGAAAGCAACGGAACACTTGACACAGGAGGAAAAAGACGATGAACGAACTGAAAGGCGCATGCCTTCTGGCTCAGTCCGGCGGGCCCACCAGCGTGATCAACGCCAGTCTGTACGGCGCCCTGCGGGCCGCCCTGGCGGACGGGCGCATCACCCGGGTCCTGGGAGCCGCCCACGGGGTGAAGGGGATCCTGGACGACGTGCTCTGGGACCTGGGGCAGGAGGATCCCAAGGAACTGAGCTATCTGCCCAATACCCCCTCCTCCATCCTGGGCTCTTGCCGGTACAAGCTGGCGGACCCGGCGAAGGACGACAGGGACTACCGCCGGATCCTGGAGATCTTCAAAAAGTACGATGTGCGCTATTTCTTCTATATCGGCGGGAACGACAGCATGGATACCTGCGACAAGGTCAGCCGCTTTATGGCGGACTCCGGCTGGGAATGCCGGGTCATGGGGATCCCCAAGACCATCGACAACGACCTGAACGGCACGGACCACTGCCCGGGCTTTGCCAGCGCGGCGAAGTACATCGCCACCACCTGCATGGAGATGAGCCGGGACGCGGGGGTGTACGACTATCCCACCGCCACGGTGGTGGAGATCATGGGCCGGAATGCCGGCTGGCTGGCGGGCTCCGCCGCCCTGGCCGCCCTGTACGGGGACGGGCCGGACCTGGTCTATCTGCCGGAGCTGCCCTTTGACCTGAAGGCCTTCCTGAAACGGGCCGGAGAAGTGCTGGAGAAGAAGGGAAATCTGTTCGTGGCGGTGAGCGAGGGGATCCGGGATAAGGACGGGGTGTTCCTCTCCGAATATGCCGCCAAGGGAGCGGAAGGAAAGGATGCCTTCGGCCATGTGCAGCTGGGCGGCCTGGCGGTCTGGCTGGCGGGCGAACTGAAAAAGACCTTCGGGGTGAAGACCCGGGGGGTGGAGCTGAGCCTGATGCAGCGCTGCGGCGCTCATCTGGCCTCCCGCCGGGATATCGACGAGGCCATGGAGGCCGGAAAACGGGCGGTGGAAGCTGCCCTGGCTGGGGAAAACGGAAAGATGGCGGCCTATACCCGGGAGATCCGGGACGGGAAGGTCGTCACCGGCTACGCACTGGTGCCCCTTACGGAGGCGGCCAATATCGAGAAGAAGGTACCGGCGGAGTGGATCCTGCCGGATGGCGCCGGGGTGACCCGGGAGTTCGTGGATTACGTCCTGCCCCTGATCCAGGGAGACTGCGGCCGGGAGACCGTGGACGGCCTGCCGAGATTCACGAAGCTCAGACAGATCCGGGCATAAGCCTGCTTTGTCCGAAAAGGGGCGAAGAGATGCAAATCCCTTCGCCCCAGACTATAGACAAAGTACCAAAGCCTCGCAGAGTTCGCGCCCGCAGGCGCGAATGGAATCAAGATAGATTATGGCCCGGAATTCATTTCTGGGCCATAATACTGCTCACGGAGCGCACTGTGCGAGCGCAGCGAGTGCGGGAAGCGGAGTGCAGCTTTTTCAACTCAGAGCCCAGCGAAGCGGGTCTGAGTTGAAGCGTGTCGACTTTGTCGACACGCTCGGGCGAAGGGAGGAAAATCCCTTCGCCCCGGATCGGTTTTCTTCGGCTCAGCCGAAAAGGTTGGCGAAATCGGCAAGAGGCTGGACCACGTCGGCCAGGTCGCTGATGGCCTGATTCAGCTTCTCAAAGTCCACCTGACTGATGTTGCGGATGTCTCTGTTCAGGGATTCGATGTCCAGTTCCCCGAGGTGGGCCGCCGCATCGCTCAGGGCCTGCGCGTCCTCCAT
>CAMVBX010000053.1 GCA_947165825.1 uncultured Clostridia bacterium | reverse complement strand
TTTCCTGTTCGAAAAACTTGCTTCAGCGGGGCGACAAGACTTTGTCGACACGCTCAGCCCCGGCGATCCGTCCGGATCGCCGGGGCTGCTGCTCTTTTGTTCTATTTCGGTCTGTTTCCGGAACCTTATTTCTTCTTATAGGTGAAGATCCCGCCGCGGTGCTTCAGCTCCTTATCCCGGTAGCATTTGCCGCAGTAGACGCAGATCTTCTCCGTATTGTACACGCATTTCCGCAGGCTGGCGGCCTCGAAGATGTATTCGTCGCTGCCGTCGGCGCGCTTCCGCCGCAGGATCTTGGACCAGTCCCCGTCCGGATACAGGGGGAAGAACGCAATGGGCTTATCCACCTTCTTGAACAGGATGGGGCAGTGCCACATGCCCGCGGGTACCCGCACCACGCAGGGCTTATCCAGCACCAGCTTTTCCATATGGTCCGGATCCCAGCCCAGCATCAGCTCCACTTCCCCGTCGTAATCGAACACGTCCTCCAGGTTGGAGCCGATGAACCACAGGTATTCGTCGTTGGCGTGGTGGATATGGGGCACCTCCATGGGATTGGGCTTCAGAGCCACGGAGAAGCCGCCGAAGAAGCGGGAGCCGGGCATCTGGGTAATGCCCTTGAACTTGCCCCGGGGGTTGGCGTACATATCCCCGAAGGACTGCCACTCCACGGGGTAGGTATAGTAATACTGGTCGTACTTCCCGGTATAGGGGGCTCCGCCGGTCTCCACCAGCTCCTTCGCCCATTTGAAGGCCTTGGCCAGAGCCGGGTCCGGGGCGGCGGCGGGATCATCCAGGAAGGGTTCCACGCATTTGCCGCAGCCGGTGCACTCCACCGCCGGATTCAGGCGGCATTTGTTCAGACGGGTGCTGTAATAGGGGTACTCCACCGTGTCGTCGTCCTTGATGACCCGGGTGACCTTGCCCATCTCCCCGTCCAGATAGGCGGCGGAGAAAGCCACGGGCTTCCCCACCCGCTTATAGTGCACGGGCCCGTGCCACATCCCTGCGGGGATCCGTACCAGGGTGGGCTTCGTAATGGTATACTTCTCCATTTCGTCCGGGTCTTCCCCCATCCACATTTCGATCTCCGCATCGAAGTCGAAGAACTGGGTCAGATCCGAGCCGGAGAACATGTAGTATTCTTCCTTGGAATGATGGAAATGGGGGAAGCCCTCCGTCATCTCCTTTTTGATGACGGCGAAGCCCATCTGCACCGTGCTGCCGGGCAGGCTCTCCGCCCCCTTGTAAAAGGCGACAGGATTGCACACCGCGTCGCCCCGGGGAAACTCATACCGGGGGAGCTCATAGACGTAATCTTCATAGAAACCCATAGCTCTGTTCCTCCTCGCAGCGCCCCTTGGGGCGATTCATTCCGGTTCGGTTTATCCTTCCGTGAACTCCAGCGTCGCCCATTTCCGGGAGACGATGGCGATATAGGTCTTGCCGGGGACAAAAACCAGATCCTCCCCCTCGGCGGTCTGATAGGTAAAGGGCGCGTACACCCCGGACTTGGACCAGGTGATGGGGATATAGTGCCCGTTCTGGGCATAGTACCCCTCCCCGGAGCCGATGAGGTCCACCTTCAGCCGGCCATAGTCGTCGATCACGGTGATGGGGGCGTAGAGGATGAGCACGTTTTTGAACTCCAGGACCTCGTCCGTCAGCCCGTCCGCATAGGGTTTATCCATCTGCTCCGCGGTATACGTCCCAACCTCCGGGTCATAGGTGAGGGTGGTGTGCTTATTGTTGAAGTTGATGTAGATGCTCCAGGATTCCTCTCCGGTATCCAGGATGGCTTTATCCGAGAAGCGGAGGCCGGAATCATAGTCCTCCCCCACCGTCTGGCTGTAGCCCTTCTCCTTCGCGGCGGCCACCACATCCTCTCCCGTGGCGAAAAGGGTGTGCTCCATGGCGTAGCCCGCGGCCTTCCGGTCCTGATCCCGGTAGAACACCGGCACGTTGTACCAGCCCCGGACTCCATCGATATTCTGGATGTGCATGGAGCTGATCCGGTTGTACGCCTCCTCGCTGCCGCCGGCATGGACCAGCACCGCCCCGTAGCCCAGGCAGATATCCTGGTAATACGGCCGCACACTGCGGATGCTCCCCAGGGTCCCCGCATGCTCCATATCCGAATACACCGCCAGCATACGGGTGATCTGTCCCTCCGCCAGGCACTCATAGATGATGTCCGCTCCCCCGATGCCGCACTGGGGCTGGGCGCTGGGGTGGTTGTTCACCATCAGGCAGTAGGGCCGGGTGGTCCAGGCTTCCTCCATAGGCGCCCCGTTGAAGGGGTTCCGGAAAGCCGGTTCCGGTGTCGGTTCCGGCGTGGGTTCCGGCGTCGGTTCCGGGGTGGGCTCCGGCGTCGGTTCCGGGGTGGGTTCGGGTGTGGGTTCCGGGGTGGGTTCCGGCGTGGGTTCCGGCGTGGCGGCGGGAGCCTCCGTGGGCTCCGGCGCAGGTTCCGGTCCGCTGCTGCAGGCGGCCAGCAGACCGGCCAGAAGCAGCAGGGCCAGGAAAAGGGCGATTCTCTTTTTCATTTCTTCAGCGTTCCTTTTGCCGGTATCGTCCGGCTTTCTTTATTCTTCCGGGAAGATCCGTTCCGCTGCTTCCTGGGCAGCGTCCTTCGCGGCTTCCATCATATCGTCCAGCTTCTCTCCGACCTTCTCCGCGCAGTTCTGGCAGCATTCCGCAGCCTTCTCCGCGGCTTCCTCCGCCTTTTCTGCGGCCTCTTCGGCGCCGCAGGCGCAGCAGTCCTTCGCCTCCCCGGCAGTCTCGTCCGCGGCATGGAAAAAGGCCTCCGCCTGCTCCCGGGCCAGCTGGGCAACGTTCTTTAGCCCATCGCAGTACACTCCGGCCTTGTCCTTCATCTGGGCAGCGACCGCGGCGGCCTTCTCCTTCAGCTGAGCGGCGGCTTCATCCGCCTTTTCCCGGAGCTCATCGGCCTTATCCCCGTACTTCTCCTTCAGCTGCTCCGCCGCCTGGCTCGCTTTGTCGGCGGCGATCTCCGCGGCGGCCTTGGCGTCCGCTCCGGCTTCCTGGGCAAAGGCCTTCACCTTCTCCGGTACGTCCACCACGGGCACGGGGCCGGAGAAATCCCCCCGGATCTCCTCATCTTCGTTCGCGTCATAGTGGGTATCCACCACGATCCGGCCGTCGTCCGTCTTGCTGAGATGGATCCCCTTACCGTTCATTACCACGACCCGCAGATCGCTGGCCTCCGGATCGCTCGCCCAGCGCTTCAGCAGCAGGGCCGTTCCCGCGGCAGCGCCGGCGGCCAGAACGCCGCCCACGATCCCCAGGCCCTTCCATACTTTAAAAGATCCGAACATATCGTTTCCTCCTTTCGGTTTTCCTTATCATAGCATAAATGCTGGGCATTTGGAATGGAATATGCTACAATAGAAGAAACTTTACAATTACAACAGGAGGCGAGCAGAGTGAGTGAAAACAAAGTGCCGGAGGGCATGAAACGGATGATGCTGCCCAGCGTATTCGACCCCGGCGTGCTGAAGCGCACCCGCCTGGATATCCAGTACGGCAAGCTGCCGGAGCAGCTGCTGGACGTGTATTATCCGGACGAGGGGGAGGGTCCCTGGCCGCTGATCATCTACGTCCACGGGGGCGGCTGGAGCATGGGCTCCCGCCGGGAGTGCGCCCTGGACTGCATCCTGGGCGCACTGAAGCGGGGTTACGCCCTGGTCACCCTGGATTATCGTCTGGCCCCCAAAACCAAGTTCCCGGAATTCCTCTTCGATGTGAAGACCGCCGTGCGCTGGTGCCGGGCAAACGCGAAAGAATACGGCTTTATTCCGGATAAATTCGGCGTCATGGGGGATTCCGCCGGCGGCCATCTGGCCCTGATGATCGGCTTCACCGCCGGACATCCGGAGTACGAAGGGGAGCAGTACGGCTGGCCCGGAGTTTCCAGCGCGGTGCAGGCCGTCATCGATATGTACGGTCCCGCGGTGCTGGACGCGGACAACTTCGCCTGGACCCGGGAAAACGGGCTGAAGTCCATGCGTCCCGAGCCCCCCAAGGACGCCCCGCCCATGATGGCCGGCGCCTTCACGGCGGATCTGAACATGCTGAAGCTCATCAGCCCCATCAGCTACGTGCATAAGGATATCCCCCCGGTGCTCATTCAGCAGGGCGATGCGGATCCTGTGGTGCCCCGGCAGCACAGCATCCTGGTGGCGGAGCGCATCCGGGAGGTCTGCGGACCGGATCGGGTGGATCTGCGCCTGTACCCGGGCCGCAGCCACTCCGACCGGGAGTTCATGACCGACGAAAACTGCGCGGAGGCCTGCGCATTTTTCGACAAGTATCTGAAGTGATCCGTTCGTATGACGATCAAGCAGATACGCTATTTTATCACGGCCTATGAGCTGCAGAATATTGCAAAGGCGGCGGATCAGCTGTTTGTATCCCGGCCGGTGATTTCCCGCGCCCTCAGCGATCTGGAAAATGAGTTCGGCTTCTCCCTCTTTCTGCGCACGGGCAACGGGATCAGCCCCACGGAGCAGGGTCAGGAGATTTACAAGCTGCTGAAGGCCTGTTCATCTACGCTGGAAGAAACGATCGTTCGCCTTCGAGAGGGATATAACCAACACACCAACCATCAGGTGAAGCTGGGCGTCCTGAATGCAAGCGGCAGCTGGCACTACCGGCAGATCATCAATCCCTTCATTCAGGAATACCCGGATATCTCCGTCTCCGTTGTGGGCATACAGGCGGAGGATACCATGCGGGTACTGGAGGATGGAAGCGTGGATCTGGCCATCGCCCCCATTTTGCTGGATCAGGACATCACTCCTCACATTATCCACCGCCAATTTCTTTATGATGTAGAATTCGTTCTCTGCGTTCCGCCCGGGACGCATCTCGAACGGCACGATATCACCGTTGAAGAATGCAGCAATCTCCCTGTGGCAATCTACGAAAACCTTCCGCCACCCCTCTTTGCCCAGAACAACAAGGTCCTTTCCACGAGGAAATTGGACATGATCTACATGGCTGTCTCTCAGGGCTTCGCATATTCGGTGCTGCCCACAGAACTTACCGCAGAGCATCCCGAGTTGTGGACGATCCCCTTTAATCCGGCGATCAAGGTTCAGACCTATTTGTTATGGAATGACCTGTTGCCCCATGGCAAGGCATTTTCCAAGCTGCAAAGCTTTATCTGCAGCATGGACCTGCAGCCTTTGCGGGACCGTTTTGCACAGGCCTACCATAATCCTGCGGAGATAACCGCTTAGCCCCAGGCCGTAATGGCGTATCGATACACAGCGTAGCAGATATGTTACGCTGTGTATATTTTTACTGCTGTTTGTTGACGCTTGGTTGGTTGTGTATTATGCTTGTGCTGTAACGGATTCAGTTGGACGTTTTGAAAGGAGAATGATTCATATGGCAGAAAAGAAGATCAACATTCTACGCCGTCCTCCAAAGGATGAAGAAGAACTTCGTGCGGAGATGCTGAAATGGGATCAAATCGTCGCCGACCCGGAAAATCTGCAGTGTTCCTGTGAGGTAACGGTTTGCAAATACCACGGAGACTGCCAAAAGTGCATCGCCGTACACCGCTATTATGACGGCTTCCCCGCCTGTTTGCGGGAGTTTGCGGACAAGCTGAAGGCAGAAGCGGCTGCCAAATAATCTGCGCCGCAGAGAAAAGGCCAATACGCGGTTTCATTTGCCAATCCTCACCGTACGACCCAATTCTTTGAAACAGGAGCCTGAAAAATGAAAAACAAACTCTCTTTGTTCCTGGTGCTTTTCCTTTGCCTGGCCTTGTTCTCCGGCTGTGGAAGTACGCCTCCGGCCGCAACCGCTCCCCCGGCTACCGCAGCTCCGGCGGAGACGGCAGCTCCGGCCAAAACAGCACCTCCGGCGGAGACCGAGGCTCCGGCCAAAACAGCGCCCCCGGCGGAGACCGAAGCCCCGGCGGAGACGGCACCGCCCGAGACGCCTTCGCCCTATCACTTCGCTGAGGGGAACTTCAAAAAGGATGCCCTGGGGTTCGCTGCGGAGGCTTATGAGTACGAGCTGCCCCTCTGCACAACAGACGAGGTCCTGAGTTACTGGACTTGTCTGTATACGCCCGAATTTCTGCCCGGCGCTTATCAGGATTCCCCCTTCCCCACCGCCGTGGAAGAGGAGACCGGCGTCCATGTGGAGTATATCATGATCGACCGGAACTCCCGGGGAGATAATTTCAGCGTTCTCCTGGCGGCAGATGAACTTCCGGATATCTGCAGCCAGGTCACCTGGTTTTACCCAGGTGTTTTTAAGGATGCCATCCTCAGTGACCACTTCTTTGTGAACCTGTACGACTATCGGGACTACATGCCCAACTACATGTTCGAGGTCATGAAAACCGCAGCAACGGATATCGACCTGCGCTCCGCCGTGTTCCTGGAGGATACGGTGATCGGGCAGTTCCATTGCCTGGAGGATCAGATCTATCCCACCACCGCCCTGTTCATCCGGGGGGACTGGCTGAAAAAGCTTGACATTGATCGGGACAGCATCATCACCTGGGAGGATACCCATGAAGTGCTGCTGGCCTTCCAGAATCAGATCCCAACGGCAGTCTATCCCGCTATGCTGTACAATACCATCACCGGAGGAGCGGAGCACTGGCTCTTCTACGATACCCTTGGTTTCTGCAGCGAGTACGGTCCCTCGGTAATGGTGGACGGCAGCGGTCAGGTATACGCCTCTCTCACTACAGACCGGGACAGGAACCTGATGACAGAGATCAACAAGTGGTTCTCCGAGGGCCTCTTTGATCCAAATTGGGCCTCCTATGACGGAACCAATAACCCGATCTTCGAGCAGCGAATGGAGGGTGACACCTTTGGTTATCTCACCTTCGCCGTTTCCGATATCACAGGCAAGCAGTACCTGATCGACGATCCGGACTGCACCTGGATGATGCTTCCGGACCCTGTTCTGGAAAAGGGTCAGACCCTGCATGTGGGCACCAAGGGTACCCGAGTATATTACGGCAATGCCTCTGTGAGCACACGCTGCGAGAACATCCCTCTGGCAATCACCTGGCTTGACTGGCGGTACAGCCCCGCTGGCTCCATGCTGATGAGCTGGGGACCCGAGGGCGTCACCTTCGAGTATGACGAGGCCGGAAACCGTAGGCTCACGGAGCTGATCTGGAACAACCCGGATTTCCCCGGTGCGATCACCCCTCTGAGCTGGTGCTACACCAACAACATCATCTGCGACCCCGGTCTGGACTTCGGAAGCGCCCATTACGCTTATCCCGGCGGAGAATCTGTGATGGAAGCCTTTGCCTATTACGGGACCATCCAGAACAATGACTATGCTTATGTCTGGCCCTCCGACTGTGTTCTGAACGCAGAGGAACAGGAGGAAGCCAACAGCATCATGTCCGACATGGCCACGTTCATTCGGGAAAACTATCTGGCCTTTGTGGACGGCTCCATACCCATGTCGCAGTGGGACACCTACGCTGCCGGATTGGAGGTCGTAGGCCTGGACCGCTATCTGGCGGTCTACCAGCAGGCTTACGACAATTATCTGAACGGCTGATACAACATTCATTTTGAAAATCGGCACCCCGGGCGAAACGCCCGGGGTGCCGATCCGTTATTCTGCCGATTCCGCCTGTTCCGGGGCTTCCGCCTCCGGTTTTTTCTTCCTGCCTTTGATCCCCCGGATGAGCATCCCCAGAAGGAAGATCACCAGCGTGACCAGGATGGCGCAGATCAGCAGGAGGAGCAGATAGATGACCGCGTCCTTCCAGGACATGGGGATCGCTCTGAACTTCTGGTCAAAGCCTCCGGTATCCCCCAGGAAACGATAGACGGCCGTTTTCCAGGAGCCCGCCTTGGGGCGCATCATCAGGGCCATCTTCACCTTCTGGAGCAGGGTGAAGTACAGGGTGATGAGGGTATAGTGGCAGACGTACATGGCCAGGGTGATCTTCCCCATGAGCCGGGAGAAGGGATTATCCAGCACTTTGGTCAGGGGGGTGATCCGCAGGAAGGAGAAGAGGATCAGAATCATAATATACAGGGTCCGCTTGTAGTTCTCCAGTCCCGCCGGGCGGCCGATGATCAGGGTGAAGAGCCGATAGATCACGTACAGCTCCAACAGGCCCAGGAGCAGGCGCAGCCAGAGCTTCGGCTTTTTCTCCCGCAGCCGGGTGTACAGGAAAAAGAGGGCGATGCCCAGAGCCATTTCGGAGAAGGCCTTCAGGGTCCCTGCGGTGAGGCAGCCCACGGCGATATTGTGGTCCAGCACCGTGGTGGTTTTCAGGGCGAACAGGGTGACCCCCAGCACCCCGATCACCGGGGCCAGGAAGCGCATCCGGTCATAATGCCGTTCCATGAGATAGGTATACACGTACCCCGCAACGATCAGGGAGGTCAGGAACCACAGGGGAATATTGGGGGCAAAGCCGCCGTTGAAGCCGAAGGGGGTGCCCACCAGGAGCAGGACCTCCCATTCCGCGTTCATGAGAAATTCCAGCTTTCCCTTAAAGCCCTCCAGCCCCGGGGCGACGAAAAGATGGATCACCAGCCAGCACAGCACGATGGGCACGATGGCCTTGAGCTTGTTCTTGGCGAAATCCAGCGCCCGATCGGCCGCAGCCTTCGGTTCAGCCGGAAGACCACCCCGGGCCAGGTGCCGCTTTTCCGCGCTGAGGCCCAGCAGAAAGCCGGCCAGCACGAAGAAGAATTCCACCGCTCCGGAGCCGGAGGGGAACAGACTCTTCTTCATAAAAAAGAGCTCGAAGTGATACAGACTCACCATCACGGTAAAAACGAAGCGCCAGAATTCCACGCTGGAGATCCGCCGAGTCTTCCTTGCGGGCCGGACAATCGTCTTCATGCTGAATACCTCCCGGTAATTACCTTACGGAATTGTATTTATTATACAAATTTCACCGGGGAATACAAGACATTTTTTCTTGTCTGGACAAGTTTCGGACGGCAGAGTATAATTCATGATAGGAAATAATCCAAATCAGGAGGTAGAGCAATGGCGATCAACGCAAGCACGGGCGAGGTGTTCAGCGGCTATGGAAGGCCGTCGGATTTCCAGCACAAGATCCAGTACGGCGTAAAGTCCATTCCCGAGGCAGCCAGGGAGGTCAACGTCATGCGGGAGGTGGACGTCTGCGTCGTGGGCGGCGGCCCCGGCGGCATTGCCGCGGCGGTCTCGGCGGCCCGGGGCGGGGCCAAGACCCTGCTCATCGAACGGTACGGCCACCTGGGGGGCATGAGCACCGGCGGCCTGGTGAACATCATCCCCAACCTGGGAGACACCTATGGCAAGCAGGCCATCGGCGGCTTCTGCCAGGAGCTCATCGATCGGCTGGCCGCCCGGAACGGGGCGACCTATCCGGAAAAGAAATACTGGGGCAGCACGGATAAGGACGAGGTGCAGAAATATGTGGACGCCAACATGATGCACTTCTACGTGCGCCGGAACCGGGACGGGGAGCGGGTCACCCTGTATACCGCCGTCATCGATCCGGAAATCGCCAAGGACGAGATGAACACCATGGTGCTGGAGTCCGGGGCGGAGCTGCTGCTCCACTGCTGGGTGACGGAGCCCATCATGGAGGGAAATCAGGTCAAGGGCGTCATGGTGGAGACCAAGGCCGGACGTCAGGCCGTGCTGGCCAAGATCGTCATCGACTGCACCGGGGACGGGGACCTGCTCCCCAAGGTGCCGGAGGAGACCGTGGACTATATGCCCGAGGGCTCCCGTATCGCCCAGTTCGGCTGGATCTACTGGATCGCCAATGTGGATATCGACGCCTACTTTGCCTTCAAGCGGGAGAAGCCCGAGGAGATGAAGGCCATCGTCAAGAAGATCATGGAGGCGGGCGGCTCTCCCCATTTCTCCCCCGGCCTGCTGAAAAACCAGCATGGGGTGGTGTGGGTCCACCGGCTCATCGGCAGCCTGCATCAGACGGAGCCCGAGGAGATGACCTACATCGACGTTTCCGCCCGGAAGCGGGCGGTGCGGAACTGGGAGCTGCTGAAGCAGTATATGCCCGGCTTTGAAAAGAGCTTCATTATGCTCTCCAATCCCCAGCTGGGCACCTCCGGCGGCCGCCGTCTGGTGGGGGAATACTGGCTCACCGAGAAGGATATGGACTCCGATACCCCCTTCCCGGATACCATCGCCATCTTCGCGGACAATGACCGGGGCGTGAAGTCCCTGGATCACCCCCGGACCTATGTGCCCTACCGGGCTCTGGTACCCAAGGGGACCGAGGGCTTCCTGGTGGCCTGCCGGGCCTTCTCCGCGGATCACGATTTCAGCGAATATTTCAACCTCATCCCCCATTGCATGTGCTTCGGCCAGGCGGCGGGCCATGCCGCGGCCATCGCCCTCCAAGACGGGGTCAGCGTACGGGATATCGACTTCTCCAAGCTCCGGGCCCAGCTGCTGAAATACGGTGCCATCCTGCCGGAGGCCTGAGCATGTATACGAAAGCCGCGGAGCCCATCCGCATCGGCACGAAGCTGGTGAAGAACCGGGTCACCTTCGCCCCCACGGTGAAGTTTGACTGGACGGATTCCACCGGCATCGCCATCGACCGCTTCCGCCGCCATTATGCGGAACGGGCCAGGGGCGGCGCAGGCCTCATCTGCGTGGAAGCCACCTGCGTGGAACCGGGCGGCCGTCTCTCCCCTTCCCAGCTGGGTCTGTGGGAGGACGGGCAGATCCCCGGGCACAGGGCCATCACCGACGCCTGCCATGCCTTCGGGACCGTGATGCTGGTGCAGCTCCACCATGCCGGATCCGCCGTTCATCCCGAATGCGGTCCCGCCTTCGGTCCCTCCGCCGTTGAGCGCCGGGGCCGGACCTGCGGGGAACTGACGAAGGAGCGGATCCGGGAGATCATCGCCGCCTTTGTGGCCGCCGCGAAGCGGGCCAAGGCGGCGGGGTATGACGGGGTCCAGCTCCATGCCTGCCACGGCTACCTCATCAACCAGTTCATCAATCCCCATACCAATCTGCGCACGGACGAGTACGGCGGCAGCCTCGAAAACCGCGCCCGCTTCGGCTGCGAGATCCTCCGGGGCATCCGGGAGGCCTGCGGACCGGACTTTCTCCTCTCCATGCGGCACAGCGCGGCGGAGACCACCCTGGCGGAGAGCTGCGCCATCGCGGACCTGTACGTGGACGCCGGGGCGGACTATCTGCAGATGTCCGACGGCATCGGGCCCCATGAGGTGGATTATCCCGAGGATTATCCCTATAACAAGGTCTGCTGGATGGGGATCCAGGTGCATGAGCACATGAAGGGGCGGGTACCCGTGAGCGTGGTGAACGGCATCCTCACCCCGGAGCAGGCTAGACGGCTCATCGACGATGGCCTGGCGGACACGGTGGACAGCGCCAGGGCTCTTCTGGCGGATCCCAACTGGGCCAGGGCCGTGACGGAGGGAGCGGAGCATATCCCCTGCTTCAATTGCAAGGTCTGCTTCTGGAGTCCCTTCATGCCCCACCGGTGCCCCGCCGTGGCCAGGCGTCACGCCGCGGATCCGGACTGTCCGGATTTTACGGATGATCAGCGCCCTATCCCGGAGTTTGCAAAGAAAGGATAAGGAACATGAGCAATATTAACCCCCGCTGGGGCAGCTGGGCGACTCCTCCGGAGCCCTTCAAGCCCGAGGATTTTGAGGAAAAATACGAGACGGAAGTTCTGGTCATCGGCGCCGGCATCGCCGGTCTCAGCTGCGCCTACAGCGCGGCGGAGAAGGGCTGCAAGGTCACGGTGATCGAAAAGCTTCCCTCCTATCATGGCTTTGCCCATAACGTGGGCGTGGTGAACTCGAAGTTCATGCGCTCCCTGGGCATCGTGAACGACCCGGACGAGGTGGCCCGGGAATGGATCAAGCGCTGCGGCAACCGCTGCGACGAGCGCCTGGTGCGCCTTTTCGTGGATTACAGCGAGGAGGCCATGGATTGGGCCATCGATAACGTGATGAAGCCGGAATACGGCGGCGTGCGCATCAACCTCCAGGGTGCCACCTACAAGGGCGAGACCTACAAGGAGCTGTATACCGCCCACTGCTTCTATGACGGCCCCGTGGCCCGGAGCGGCAAGTTCGGCGGCCTGAACGAGCTCATGGAGCCCATGTACCGGGAATCCCTGAAGCTGGGCAGCCGGTTCCTGTTCAACACCACCATGCTCCAGCTCATCAAGGAAAACGGCCGGGTGGTGGGGGCCGCCGCCCGCACCCAGGAGGGCAAGCTCATCGCCGTGTACGCCAGCCAGGGCGTGCTGGTGGCCACCGGCGGCATCGGCGGCAACGAGGAGATGTGCGAGGACCTGTGCCCCATCGCCAACCGGGTTGCGGTGAAGGCCAACTTCCCCAAGGGCATCGATTTGGGCGAAGGCCACAAGGCCTGTCTCTGGGCCGGGGCGGCCTTCGAAGACGGCCCCTTCCCCACCATGATGCATCCCCAGGCCATCCGCCATTCCAACTACTGCTTCCTCTTCGTCACCCCCAAGGGCAAGCGGTATATGAACGAGGATAACTACCTCCAGGGCCGGAGCCTGGGCATCGTGAAGACCGGCTATAAATGGTGCTGGACCATCTTCGACTCCGATTGGGCCAAAAAGGTGCCGGAGACCCTGAAATACGGCGGCGGCATCTACTGGGGCGAGAGCTTCAACTATGTGGGCGGCAAGGAGTTTGATGAAGAAGACGTGGGCCGGAAGATCCAGGCCAGCCTGAACGCGGGCTCCTCCGTTATGGCGGATACCCCACGGGAGCTGGCGGAGAAGATGGGCGTGGACCCGGATACCTTCGAGGAGACCTTCAACCGGTACAACGAATTCTGCCGCAAGGGACACGACGACGAATTCGGCAAGCGGAAGGAGCTGCTGATCCCCCTGGACAAGCCCCCCTTTATCGCGAGAAAATTCGGTGCGGCCCTCCTCTCCGTCTGCGGCGGTGTGAAGGTGGACGAGCGCTTCCGCGCCCTGGATGAAATGGGCGACCCCGTCCCCGGCCTCTACGTCCTGGGCAACACCATGGCAGGCCGGTACGGGGTGGACTATCCCATGCTCATGCCCGGCAACAGCACCGGCTCCGGCATGACCTACGGCTATCTCCTGGGCCGGTATTTCGGCGCGGGGGAAGGGAAGTAAGAAATCATACATCCGATAGGCGAAAGCGGCTCCGGCCTGTGCCGGAGCCGCTGCTGTTTTGTCTGCCATGCGTCATTGAAGGGTGGTTATCTGCAGATCGGCAATGTTTTCCGTCCCCCGCCCCCGTTTCCCAAACCGAAGCCTCTGCTTCGGTTTGGAGAGGAGGAGCAATCGAACGCACGCAAGCATCCGCGGCTCTTACGGCAACCGCGGATGCGCAGCCCGTGAGATTTGCCCCGACGACGCCTCCGGCGGCCCGGTTTCTCTTGCGCGAGAGAAACCGGGGAAAGAGCGCGGCAGGGGTGATCCCCTGCACCCCCGGTGCCCAGGGCGCTGAAGCGAAGGGGGCATAGGTTCGACGA
>CAMVBX010000052.1 GCA_947165825.1 uncultured Clostridia bacterium | reverse complement strand
GCGCGGCGGGGCTCCGCCCCTGCACCCCGGTGCGGCGGGCGCTGAAGCGAAGGGGACACTGACGCAACGAAGAACAAGCGGGTGCTGAACGTGCGTCTCCCGTCTCTGATCGTGCTGCAGGCAAAGCTTTATTGCTTTTCAGGGTGCTGATCTGTGCTCTGACACAGCTTACCGTCTCCTGCCGCAGCAGCGGATCGGCTTCCACCTGGGGAAGGCAAGGGTGCGAGATCTGCTCCGCGATTCCGTTCATCGTCCTCCCGCCCTCCGTCAGGCATTAACAGCCGTGGTAATCCGCAACTCCCGTCCTGCGTCCTTCCGTCCCCGGGAAGGAGGATCCAATGGGGGAAACCGCCGCGCGGTTTCTCCCTTGGCCGGGAGGAGGGGGCCCGGGGAACCATTCGGAAGGTTCCCCGGGCGCTTTTTCTTTTCCATATTTCTTTTTGTCGCACAAAAAGAAATATGGCCGCCGGAGGCAATCCCCATCGGGGGGGGAAAAAGGAACGCCCCGCCGGTGAGGCGGCCCGAATGAAGAAAAACTCTCGTATTGTTATTCCTTTCCCTGCAGCTGGGCCAGCACATGCTTCCTGGCGCACAGCCAGGCAAACACCCCGCTCCCCAGACCGCAGGCCGCCAGATGGGCGGCCAGGTAGACGCCGAAGAGCCTCCCCACCGCCCCCAGCTCCGGCTTCCGGATCAGGATCACCAGAAGGAAGCCCAGCACCAACCCGACCAGGGCGCACAGCATCTGGGCCAGGGTGTAGATCTCCGTGCATTTTCCGATCTTTGCCCCCAGGGCCCGGAGGACGCTGATCTGCCGGGAGGCATGGAGCACGACCAGCCCCGGCAGTACCCCGCCCAGGAGCAGGGCCGCGGCGACGGTGATGGGGTAGAGGGTCTCCAGGAGCCGGTGCATCTCATAGATCCGGTCCGCGTAGGAGGTATCCATGGTAAAGCCGGTCTTGCCCTGCTGACCGTCCAGAATGCCCCCGGCATATTCCCGGAACTCCGCCGCCCGGTGGTAGTCGTTCAGGGTGTACCGGGCGATATCCAGACACAGGTAGCTGGTGGATCCGTAGAGACAGGACAGACTTCTTGTGGTGACGGGAACGTAGACGCTGTAGTCCATCCGGTCCGACTGGATGAGGCCCGCGATGATGACAAAGGGCCGCCTGCGGTCCCGCAGCTCCAGAATGGTCTCTCCGGGCAGGAAGGGGTCGCCGCCCTGGCTGAGATTGGCGAGCCAGTTGCTCTCGTTGATCCGGACCTTGTCCCCTGGCCCCATACCCAGGGCCTCGGCGAATTTCGCGTTCATCACGCAGACCCCCTTCGGGGTCTGGAAAAAGGATTCCTCATCCCAGCCTTCGGTCCACACCACCGGATCCCGTACCAGCTCGTCCAGCCGGTTCACGAAGAAGGTCGTGGCGGGGATGTCGCTGTTCAGCTCGATCAGCGTCCCCGGAGCGACATACTCATAATAGGGATCCCGGACATAGCCGGATCCTTCCGCCTTCAGGGCCCGGGTGTAGCTGAGACCGGTGAGGATCGGCTTCACCTCCACCTGCCGGTACAGCTCGGCGTAGAGCCCCCGGAGCACCGTCACCAGGCCGAAGGCGAAGGCCAGGAGGGCAGCCAGCGCCAGGCTCAGCAGGCTCCGTCCAAGATTCCGCCCCAGCAGACGGCAAAGGTATCTTCCGGACCAGTTCATTTCTGCTTCTCCTGCACCAGCTCCAGGATACTCTTCCTCCGCACCAGGAGCAGGCCGATAAGGGCGACGACGGCCAGCAGCGCCAGGAAGCCCAGAGCTCCCAGGAGGAACAGACTGAAGGAAGCCGGAGCATGGGCGGCCTCCGCCGCCAGCTGCCGCGCTGTGATGATGCGGGCGGCGGCCAGACCCAGGACCGCGGAAACCAGCCCCAGGATGAGGAAGGGGACAACCAGCCGGTTCCCCGCCTCCCCCCTGGGCATGCCCAGGGCCCGGAGGATCCCGTATTCCCGCTTCTTCCGTCCGATGAACAGCCAGACGGTCAGCACCAGGGCGAAGAGGGCCGCGCCGGAGAAGATCAGCAGCTTCACCAGGGCCAGCCGCCGGGACTGCATCAGCCCTTCCCCGATCTGGAGCCAGCCCCCGTCGCTGAATTCGTAGGTGAGACCCATGGCCTCCACCTGGGGGAGACATTCCTCCACAAAGGCGGAGATATCCTCCGCGTTCCCCACGATGAAGCTCACCTCGCTGGGCTTGAATTCATGGCCGTCCGCGTTCCGGCATTCCGGCAGGAAGGCGGTGGGGACGAAGATGGCGTTGTTGCTCCAGCACCAGAACCAGTCCTGGTAGATGTGCTTTCCCTCGTTCAGATCTCGCCAGGAGCCGATGATGGTGAAGGTCTGCTCCGTGTATTCCGTGTTCTGCCGTCCCCGGGTGGAAGCCACCGCCCCCAGAGCGGCATACTGCTCGCTGAGATAATTCCCCAGGTTGAGGGTGATGCTGTCTCCCACCTTCAGGCCGCTCATTTCCAGGAAATCCGTGCTCACCACGCATACGGGCTGCCCCGCGTCCGCCGGGGTGATGAACCGCCCCTCCTCGCAGATGATCCGGTTCCCGGAGACCCGGCGCTGGGCGGCCATGTCGTCCCCGTACACCACGTCGAAGGTGTGCACATCGTCGTTGGTCACCCGGATGAGCTCCCGCAGATCGGCGAATTCCTCCGTGTCCAGCCAGTTTTCCGGCAGGTCCGTGATATCCACGAAGTAGGGCCACCAGCCCAGTATGCTGTCGTCCCCCACGTTGAACGTGTTGAATATCCGGTTATTCTCATGGTATTTCCCGTATTTATCCATTTCCGCCTCGGTACACCAAGCCGATCCGTCGATGTCACTTTGCAGCAGGACCATAACGTAGCGGTGCCCTTCCTGGAGGACCGCCACGTCCTCGGGATAAACGTTGTTCGCCAGGGTATAGACTTCAGACCGGCCGCCTAACCCTGGCCACCAGGTAAACGTTAACATGGTGTCGTCAGTCTCGTGTCCTTTTATTTCATCCTTTACCACCTGAATGGAGACGTGGTGCAGTTCATGATCCTGCTTCTTGATAATATCCCAGAACCAGACCGGATCCCCGGCCAGCATCTCCGCGTCCTTCAGTATCAGGTGTTCCTCCGCCTCGTTTTGAGGATTGAGCCTGCTGTAGGTGCCCCAAACATCCGGATCATGCACGTGAGCAAGAAAGCGGGCTTCCACCGTGGCGGTGAGGACGCAGCGTCCGGCGAAGTGGTAATAGCTCTTGTCCGTATCCAGCCGGCAGTAGTCCGGGGATACCCCTGCGGTGAGATACCGCTTCTCCACCCGGGAAACGTGGGGCAGGGAGGCCAGGGCTTCCATCAGGTCCTCGCCCAGGCTCTTTTGGTGGTAGTTCTCGTAGGTCCTGGCCAGTCCCCCATGATTCCCTTGATAGGATCCGTAAAGGATATTCCGGCTGGCCTCATCCGTGTACAGGAACCAGTGGTCAGCTGTCGTCTCCGGTACGGGCTGTTCCTCCACCGTGAGCACGCCCTCATATTTATCCCGGGCCTCCCGGTACTCCCGGTCGGAGACGCTGTATTCCGAGAGATTGTACAGGAACAGGAAGGCCGCCGCCCCCAGGAGCAGCAGGGTGATGAGGCTCTTCAGCGGGCTGCGGTACAGGCTTTGCAAATGGGTCTTCAGCTTCATGCTGTTTCCTCCCTTTTATCTCGCATAGACCGAGTCGATGATCCGCTTCATCGGCCGGGTGGTGATGTTGCCGCTGACGGAGACGAAATAGTGCTCCGTATACCACACCGCGGTGATGGAACCGGAGTTGGAGAAGAGGTAGTGGGCGATATCCCCCACCCGGTATTCCTCCGAGCGGCTGTCCTCCTGCGGATGCGTTGCCCTTTCCGCAGCGGTGACGGTGGTGATCGTGATGGAGATGAACCGGTCCCCCCGGGTATACAGCTCGCTGAGGAGCAGGGGATCCTCGCTGATGAGGACTTCCGTAAGGACGTAGCCCTCCGGCAGGTAGGAGGGGTAGACCGGCTCCGTGATCCCCAGCTCCGCCAGGGCCGCAGGGATGGGCCTTGCGGTCTCCTCCGTCCCGGCGGAGGCGTAGGGCTCCGGGGCGCCGCTCCAGCCCCGCACCCAGATCCGGATCCGCGGCCCTGCCGCCAGGGCCGCCCCCGCCAGGAGCACCACGATCACCGCCGCGATCAGCGCCCGTCGGAGCAGAGAGGGGAGGCGTCTGACCCGGGGCTGCGCCGCCGCGCGCCCCCCGGCCGGTCTCGTCTCCGGGCCGAGGATCCCCTCCAGCTCATCGGCCCGGTCCTCCAGAAAACGCGCCCAGGATTCCTCCGCCGTATATCCGGCCTCCGTCGGCCGCTTTTCCTCCAGGGCTTCCCGGAGCGCTTCCAGCTCCGAAAAGACCGTATCGTCGATCTTGTCCGGGTAGAAGAAGGCCTCCCGGAGCCGCTGTTCCAGCTCCTCCGCCGTCAGCGCCTCCAGCTCCGCCTTCCGGTCCCGTTTCGATTCAGCCATGATCTTCCCCTCCCTTCTCCTTCTCCGTCTCCCGGGCCAGGGCGGCCCGCAGCCGCTCCCTGGCCCGCTTCAGCCGCATTTTGCAGGCTCCCAGGTCGATGCCCAGCTCCTCCGCCAGCTCCTTCTGGGATAGCCCGTCCACATAGAAGCGCAGGAGCAGCCGGAGATCTTCGTCGTCGATCAGCCCCCGGTACAGGACCTCCGGACCCAGCTCATCCCGGTATTCCTCCGGCTCCCGGGCCCGGAGCTTTTCCGCCAGTCCCGCCGCGTATTTCATGCTCCGGAGCTGGTAGCCGATCACGTTCCGCAGGATCTGCATCAGGTATGCCCGGGGGTTATCGCATTCCCGCAGGACCGAAACGCGCCGGATGGCGGTCAGGAAGGTCTCCTGCAGCAGGTCCTCCGCCGCCTCTCCCCGGAAGCCCAGAACGGCGGCATAGCCCCGCAGCGCCGGATAGTGGTTCAGATACAGGGCATGGACGAACTCCCGCTCCGCTTTTTCCAGCCGGAGCGGGCTGCCAGATCCCCGCATCAGTTCTCTATCCGTTTCCGCGAACAAGACCTTCACTTCCCTCTGCCTGTTAAGTTACACGAGAAGGGCAAAAAGTAACAGCGAAAAGAAAAAAACCGGGAGCGGATGCTCCCGGCTCAGAATGCAGACAAAGCCTCGCAGAGTTCGCGCCCGCAGGCGCGAATGAGATGAGATTTATTTTGCGGCGGAATTCATTTCTGCCGCAAAATACCGCTCGCGGAGCGTACTGTGCGAGCATAGCGAGTGCGGGGAGCGGAGCGCAGCCTTCTCAACTCGGAGCCCAGCGCAGCGGGTCCGAGTTGATTTTTCAGTCATGCCGTTCCTCGGCGCAGTCCCAGGTCTCGCAGAAACGGGCGGAGAAGCTGGGCTCCGCTCCGGCGGCGGTGAGGTGGGATACGTCGCTGAAGGCGTACATGCGGAAGCAGGCGATCCCCGGTCTGCGTTCCTCCGTGACCAGGGTGGTGACCGAGGTGGTGAGGGCGCAGGTCCCGTGCCACAGGGGCATGGGGGAAACGCCCAGCAGATGGCCCAGCATCACGCATTCCACGCCGAAGTGGCAGAACAGGGCGATGCTGTCCCGGTTGGGCTTGTCAGCCCGGTAGATCTCTCCCTCCCGGACGTATCCGTGCCGGGCCAGGAGGGCGTCCAGCCCTTCGCACACCATGGCATTCTCCGCCGGAACGCCCGCCGCCTCCATCACGGGGGTGTGCTGCCAGGCCTCCCGGTCGTAATAGGCTTTCTCCTGGGTCCAGCGGGCCGGGAGCCAGTCCCAGACCACGGACTCCCTGCCCTTATCCGGGTCAAAACGGATCGGCGCGAACTCCCGGAGCCATTCCAGGGTCTCCCCCTGCGCCCCCAGACGCTTGAGCGTCAGGGAGGCGGTATCCTGCGCCCGACCGAGAGGGGAGAGGTAGAAGGCCCGGATCCCCATCTTCGATACCCGCTCCGCCAGGAGCTCCGCCTCCCGCCAGCCCCGTTCCGTAAGGGTGTCCCGGGCATAGTCCGGGTCTCCGTGCCGGATGATGTGCAGCTTCATGGTTTTTCCCTCTTTCCCGCGGGTCCCGCGTGATGATTTGCCGCTCAGCCTGCCGCAGTCCGCTTAAAGGCGGGCCTCAAACCACCGGAGCAGATCCTGATCCACCTGCTCCCGGTCCAGCTCGTTCAGAAGCTCATGCCGGTCCTCCGGATACAGCTTCAGGGTAACGTCCCAGATTCCGGTCTTCCGGAAGGATTCGGCAACGAGCTTCGGCCCCTTGCCGAAATCGCCTACCGGATCCTTGCCGCCGGAGATCACCAGGATCGGCAGACTCTTCGGGATCTTGTCCAGGTTCGCCTGGCGCTCTGCGTAACGCAGACCGCGGAAGAGATTGTAATACCCGTTGATGGTAAAGACAAACTGATTGAGCGGATTTGCGATGTAGGCGTCCACCATGGCTTCATCCCGGGTCAGCCAGTCGAATTTTGTCCGTCCCGGTTCAAATGAAGCGTTGTATGAGCCCAAGGCCATGTTGTTGATGGTCTCGCTCCGGTAATGGCCGCCCCTTGCCCGCTGGAAAGCGGCGGTGAGGCCGATGGCCAGATCCAGCGTCGCGGCAGGCTGGTATGCGGTTCCCATGATGACCGCGCCGGCAAGGCCGTTGCCATATTTTTCGATAAACTCCCGGGCAAGGAAGGAACCCATGCTGTGCCCGAGCAGGAAATACGGTACATCCGGATACTTTTCCCGGGTGGCCTCCCGAAGCTGCTGCATATCGCCCAGCACACAGAAGTTTCCGTTGTGCTTCGCGAAGTACCCCAGTCGGGATGGATTCGTTACGGACTTCCCGTGTCCCAGGTGGTCGTTCCCCACCACATAAAACCCCCGGGAAGCCAGAAACGACGCGAACCGGTCATATCGGTCGATGAATTCCACCATGCCGTGGGCGATCTGCAGGATCCCCCGGATCTCCCCCTCCGGGATCCACTCCACCGCGTGGATCCGGGTCAGACCGTCCTTGGACGGATAGAAGAATTCCTGTTTCATCTCAAACCTTCTTCTCTTTGCCGTATGATTATTCCCCGTGGAATGCAAGGTAAGCCTGTTTTTCCCGCTCGTCCTCCGCTTCCAGGGAGGAGGAGTTGCGGATGCCGCCGATGGATTCCAGGTGGTGCCGGAACTCGTGGCGCAGGATCCCCCGGAGGAGCCTGCGGGCCTCCGCGGCGTCCGCCTGGGGATAGGCCCGGTCAAAGGAGCCCTTGTACATCATAATCTGCCTCATGCCATAGGAGACCTGGTACTGACCCATGGTATAGATATCGTCGCCCCGGGCATAATCCGGAACCACCGGCGCTTCGGATACGACAACGCCGCCGGAGAGTTCCCGAAAGAATTCCTCCGGCAGCTCATCCAGCAGCTCCGCGATGATGCTTTTGTATTCTTCTATGGTGATCATGGATTGCCCCTTCCCGCTTGCCGTCAGTCGCCGTAGATGCGGCGCCAGTAGTCCTGAACGGCATCCAGAGCATATTCCCGCGCGTCTTCTTCTACGCTCTGCGTCTGGTATGCCAGAAAGTCTGCTTCGTCCTCGTAGGCATCCTTGTAGTTCTCAAACTCAAATCGCCATTTGGCCGCGTGCCGGAAGAAGAGAAGCCCCGCCGCCTCCGGATCGGCGGATTCCAGGAGACCTGTGACCGCATGCTGATACGCATGGTATGCCTCATGACAGATGGTGCTCAGGCAGTCCCGGGCGGTGCTGTTGTTCAGCCGGTCTTCCGAGATGCTGATGGTATGCCACGTATCGTTGTAGTATCCGGCAATGCGCGTCTCCATCTCTTTGCGCTCCACCGTAAGCCTGTGGGGGATGCCGAGATAATTCGTCTCAATATTCGCCACGGTTTGCAGCACCTGCAGCTTTTCCTCCGCGTTCAGCGTTTTCCAGGTGTCCTCGTCCAGAAGCCGGATGGTCTCCAGATTGGCCTTGATGGTATAGGCTTCCCCGTAGGGACCGTACTGGGGAGGCTGGGCAGAGGCCTGCCCCGATGCAGGCAGTTTCCGGCCGGACAGGGAGTGGGGAACCAGAAAAACCGTCAGAAGGCAGACGGAAGCGATGATCCTGCCGCACATGACGCAGTGACGTCTGCGCAGATACCGGACCCTTTTTTCGTCCTCGTCGACCCTGTGCGGCTGCTTCATGACAAAGCGGGAGAAGAGGATAATCAGAAGCGCGGTCACGATGCAGACGGCGGAGAGAAAGACCGGGCTTTTTTCCCAATAGGAGACCAGCGCGTACAGCTCAAACGGGAGCAGGACCGCCGCGGCGGCGCTGGAAAAGTTGCGGTACGCATGATAGCAGAGGATGATGCCCAGAACATAGGAACCGAGAACAAGCCCCAGCAGCAGGTAGAGAGAGGAAATCCGGGAGGGGAGGAGGCTGACAAAAGCTTCTTCCATGAAAATGGTCCAGGCCGCGATGCTCAGGGCGTAGGTCGTCAGCAAGTATTCCCAGGTGCTGAATGAGTTGTTTCCTCTCATGGCATTCTCCGCTTCTGTCCGTGGTGGTTCTTTCCGATTCATTATACAAGGAAACCCGTGCATTTTCAATTGAACCTGTGGTTGAGCTTCCGGAAGAGCCGGGGGAAGATATGGGAAAATGGGTTTCCCCCTGCGGTTTTTCGTGCTATACTGAAATCCGGGATACCCTGCGGGGAAACCGCTGTCTCCGCGGGCCGGAACCCGCAGGCCGTATCCGCAAAAAGGGGAGAAGGTGACAATGGCGTATGCTGAACCGGGCCGCCCTGCATGAAATCGCCGTCATCAGCAGCCAGCTGACGGCAGAAAAGGACAAAAATCTTCTGTTGGAAAAGCTCCTGGTGGAGGCAATGAAGCTTTCCGCCTGCGACGCCGGTACCCTGTATGTGTATGAAAAGGGCCGGCTGCACTTTCATATCATGAAGACCCTTTCCCAGAACGTGCACCGGACCGAAAAGAATATCCATCTGCCGCCCGTTGAGCTGCAGGAGGAAAACGTCTGTGCCTTTTCCGCCATACACCGGGAGCTCATCAATATCCCGGATGTCTATCATAGCGACCGCTTCGATTTCTCCGGTCCCAAGCGCTATGATGAAATGACCGGCTACCGGACGGGGTCCATGCTGGTGGTCCCGCTGGAGGATTCCGAGCAGAAGCTCATCGGCGTCCTTCAGCTCATCAACAAGCTGGATGACCGGGGCGGGATCATCCCCTTTACCGAGGATGATGAGTTCAGCCTCCAGTCCCTGGGCTCCATGACCGCCGTCTCCCTGTCCAACATGATCTATTCCGAGCTGATCAAGGATTCCTCCAAGACCTTCTCGGCCTTCCTGTTTGCCTATTGCTGCTGGATGGTCGTCTATGCCCTCTGGCAGTACCTGGGGCAGCCTGTCTCCACGGACGTGATGACCCATGGCGTGGAGGTGCTGGGCTTCCTGATGCTTTTTTACATCGTTGGAAGGACGAGCCTGACCTGGAAAGACCTGGGCATCAAAACGGAGCATCCCTGGAGGATCGTGCGCACCGGGCTGTTGATCGCAGCCTGCGCCGTCGCCGTGATGTGCGCAGGCAAAGCCGTCATCCGCCTTTTCGCTCCTCAGGCTGTCGGCCCCGGGTATCCCTTCTTCGATATCCGCGCTTTCGGCGTCCGGCAGATCCTCTATGTTTTCACCGCGGGCGTCCAGGAGTTCCTGGCCCGAAGCGTCATCCAGGGCAACCTGCGGCGGATCATGGTGGGGAAACACGTGGGCGCCGCGGCCATCGTGATCTCCTCCTTGTCCTTTGCTACCCTGCATATCCATCTGGGCCTGGTGTTCATGCTGGGCGCGGCGGTGCTGGCCGGACTGGAGGGGATCCTCTACGAGAAACAGCAGTCCATCTTCGGCGTGTGGATCGTACACTGGGTTTTCGGCGTCACCGGAACGCTTCTGCATTTCATCGATCACTGATCGCTTTTTTGGGGCAGGACAGGTAGGAAGGCAGGAAAAAAGCCGCCCCGCAGCTTGCTGTGGGGCGGCGCAGCCGCGTACGGAGCAGTCGGCGGAATTGAAGACCGGGATGGTCCCAAAAGCCTTGAACTCCAGCAGGGCGGAGCTGCCGATGTCGGGCATGGCCGCCGAAGCGTAAGCCGGGGCGGGAATGAGAGAGAGGGAGAGGGCCAGGATCAGAGCCAGACAGGCGAGACAGCGGATGCTTTTCTTCAGCGTGTTGCAGGTCATGGAACGTTTCCTCCTTCTGAAATGTTGAGTGGGCTTGAACGGGCTTCGGCTGCGTGCTTTCCTGTGCGCAGTGGTGGGGGAGAATGTTTCACTTGCGTTACACTTTCTCGGATTCCCTTGACGATTGGCTTTGCATCGGGTATTCTCCCATATCCCGGGTGAGACAATCGCTGCGCAGAGGAGGTGCTTTGTTTGGAAGCGATCAATTTTCCGGTCATTGACCTTGAGGCGACCGGAAGAAACATCCTGCGGCTCCGCAAGGAAAGGGGACTGAGCGTCAGGGATATCCAGTCCTGGTTTGGCTTCGAGGAACCGCAGGCGATCTACAAATGGCAGCACGGACAGAGTTTACCTACCGTGGACAATCTCTTCGCCCTGAGCTCCCTTCTGGGGGTTTCCATGAATGAGATACTGGTCTCCCGCGGGGAACCCTTCGGCTGGGAGATGACCGGGCAGCAGGCTGAGTCCTGCTGCTCGGACTTTTTTGCCCTCATCGGCTGCTTCAGATACGACAGGAGTCCGGGTTCACGTCCGCCAATTGCGCCTGCGCCGCTTTCACCATCGTCCCCGTGGGGGAGCGGGGAACGCAGCGCGGCTGAGCGTGACCCAAGTCACGGATCGATCGTCGGGACGGCTTGTCCTGACCGCGTCGGCTTGAAGCCGACCATTTTCCTGGTGGAGGCGTAAGGTTGTCCTGTATGGGCGAAGGAACGAAATGACGGTTTGCGGGACAGAGGGAAAGAATGGCGGCGGATGGCGGAAGCCATGGGCGTTGGGTTCGGATCCTTTCCTCGCCGGACCGAAGTCCGGCGTCCTGCAGCAAAACATGCAGCTTTACAGTTCATCTGCATCTGAACCGGCTTCGGTGTTCTCTCGTCCTGCCGTACCTAAAGCAGCCGGCGGGGGCTGCGGGGATTCAGACGGGATGCGTCTCCTGCCACTCCTCCAGAACGTCGGCGAAGCCGGAGTTCACGTTGAAGGGGGGAACGTAGTCGACGGCGGCGTTGACGATGCAGCGGTCGATTTCCGCAGAAACGGCGTCGGCTCTGGCATGGAGGGCCCTGGCCTTTTCCCGGACCAGGTTCCGGTCGTAGTGGATGGTCGTGACCTTTCTGACGTCGCATTTGTAGACGACCTGGTTGCCTTCCGCGTTGAAGCGGTAACCGTAGCCGCCGTTGGCGATGACAGTCTCGCTGGCCTTGATGCCGGCCATGTGCGCAAGGATCGCGGCGGTCTGCTGTCTGCTCCCGTTGAGACTGGTCTCGCTGTCGATGTCGATGCCCTGTTCGGACTTGGCCTTGCGGATCGCCGTGAACAGGCGCTCCTTTTCCTCCAGGAGGAACAGGGTGAAGGACACCAGCGCGTTGATCCTGTCCGCATACTCCGTGGAGGGGGCTTCCTTGACGGTCTCGTTTTCCGCCTCGGGCATGACCTTCTTGCGGAGGTAGGTGTTTTCCGTCTCGGTCACGTTCCGGTCCTGGCTGAGGATGGTCAGCGCCTCTCCCAGCAAGGTCTGCAGCTTGTTCTGAAACCGGAATGCGTCTTTCATATTCAAATTCCTTCACGCTCCTTTGCGTCGGTATGTCTTCCTCATTTCGGTTCCAGCATACCCGAAGGAACGGCCGCTGTCATTGAACCGCTGGTTGAAACCGGAGGTTTCCCCTGCCTGTCCCGGCGGGGACGGGATGGCCGAACAATGCCGGAAAAGGGACAAAAATACCCCGCTCAGTTCCGAAAACTGAGCGGGGTATAGCTCCGGAGTCTGTCTTGCGGGGCCGCGGGATCTGTCCTTTGCCGCATCTTCGGCAGCATGGCGGCGTGCGCCTTCCGCAAGCCGAGGGAAAGCGCGCAAGCTGTTTGCGATCTGGTTGAAGTGGAGAAAAAATCCGGAGCAGGCCGAAACCTGCTCCGGGTACATTATAGGTATTCAGATATGTCGTAAGTCCTTTGCGTTCCCGGGCCCAGCGTCTGGAAAACTCTTTATTCTCAGAAAGGTAAAACCCTCGACCGAAGTCGGCGTTCCTCCTGTCGATCGTTATATCCGGTTTTTCAATGAACTGAAACCCCGTATGAAACAGATGAAGTAAGCTGCTCCGTCCACAATTCGGCAGTACCATGCGGAACAGCTTCCTCGATCGATGCGATTTGTGAATTGCAGATGATACCGACACTTCGACATATCTTTTTATTTCCACTGTAAAAATGAGCGTGAAAAAACCCAGGAACCGTTGAGATTCCCGGGTTTCTGGAGTACCCCAATGGTGTCCTGTGCGCCCGAAAAAGATATCAAATGGCTTCTCGCTTTCTACTGATGTCACGCATATGACTCTCGGTCAGAACCGATTGTCCTCCATGAAAGTGAGCATTTGCCAAATTAATTCTGGTCATAAATCCGTAACAAATCCGGTGCCTCTAAAAGTCAAGGAATATCAATGCTTTTTTGCTCCCAGCCGTTCAGGTGCATCTATGAAAACTTCATTTTTATCTATGATTTTCAATAGCCCGAGATTAGGCAAAAGGAAACTGGTATAATGAGGATGGTCAGTACGGCAGACCTCTTATTTCCCCAGGTTGGAAAACCAGTTTTTCAACTCTTCACTCTTCTTGGCAACGGTCTCTTTAAATGTTTCGGATCTTTCCGCACGTAGTTTTTCTCTGGCCTCTTTGGCCATCTGCTTTTCAACTTCACGGGCATGCTCAACCTCTGCCGCGACTTCAGCAGCATCAAATCTGGTGATCGCAACTTCAAAGTTATTGAGCTTTGCGGTCAATGCGGTTTCATATTCTTCCTGAGCAAGCAGAATGATTGCCGTCTCACCATCGAGAATGCTGTCCCCGGCTTTTTCAAGAAGGGATGCGTTTTCCGCCATGTCATTCGCATCTACCGCGCCGCCGATCAGCATGCCCATACTGCCGCCCAGCAATACGCCAAGCGGGCCGCCAAGGATACCAACCAGGCTGCCGATCAGGCTGCCTTTCCAAGTGTCATCACCGGTTGTGCCGCCGCTGACAAAACCGTCCATGATATTGAGCGTGCCATTTTCTTTCTTCACGATGGCCGCCTGCGAGAGAATGTAATTGGCATTGCTTGTATCGCGCTTCAACTCAGACAGCGCCTGATATGCTTCGCTTTCAACTTTGTAGTTAACAAGAATCAAATTCTCTTTCATTTCAAACATCTCCTCTGAAATAGAAAGCGCCCCGCGGTTGGCAGGGCGCTGGAGTAGTAATGATTAGCCTTGGATCTGAATGGTCTTGCGTTCCGGAAGCGCTACCGGCTTCTCCTTCGGGA
>CAMVBX010000051.1 GCA_947165825.1 uncultured Clostridia bacterium | reverse complement strand
GGCGTCGGCCTCGGCCTTGATGGCGCCGAAGCCCTTGCGGATGGCCCGGTTGTAGTTGGTGCAGAAGTGGCCGACGGGGCCGCCGTCCGCATGGTTCGCGCTCTGGGTGGTGGTGCTGGAGCCGTCGTGGCTCTTGTACCCGTCGATCCGGTAGGGCTGGGTGAAGAAGCTCAGGCAGTGGGTATCCCAGAAGCTGGCGGTTTCCAGCACATACTGGGCGTCCTCGGGATCGATGAGATAGGGGTCGTACTTCCGGTTGGTGATGTTGCCGCTCTTGATCTCCCGGGCCAGGGTAGCCGCGCCGTATTCGGGATAGTAGGAGCAGGCGCGGTAGGTGGTGCCCAGGGCGCCGACGATGATGTCGTCGTCTTCCACCCGCAGGGGCAGATTCTCGTAAATGTACTTCATGGCCTCGGCCCGCAGGAGCTGGCCGGTGAGGTTGGGATGGGACTGGTAGAACTCGGTGATGAGGCGGTAACGGGAGATATCCACTCTGGGCGTGGTGCTGCGGTATCTCTCGCGCGTCTTTCTCACGCGGTCGGTCATGGGTTTGAGCTTATACATACTGTTACCTCCTTACTGACAGATAATATCCCTAATAAACAGTATAGCACACTAAGCGCAAACTGTCACCAGGAATTTGATTTTTCTTTTGCCCCTTCGGGAAACCGGCCGCGTTGACTTTTTTCCCCATGGTGGATATACTGAAATTCTATAGGAGCGTGATACGTTCATGAAGAAAAACAGCGCGGTACCGAAGATGCAGCGGGTGCCGGTGGCGGAAGCCTCCCCGGAGTACGGCCTGACGCTGCCCCAGGTGGCGGAGCGGACGGCGGCGGGCTATGCCAACCTTCCGGTGGAGCCTCCCACCCGTACGGTGGGGCAGATCGTTCTGTCCAACGTCTTCACCTATTTCAATATGCTCTTCGTGCTCCTGGCGGTATGCGTCGTTCTGGTCCGCTCCTGGCTGGATCTGACCTTCCTGGGCGTGGTCTTCTTCAACACCGCCATCGGCATCGTGCAGGAGCTGCGCAGCAAGCATACCCTGGATAAGCTGCAGATCCTGGTCTCTCCGAAAGCCGGGGTGATCCGGGAAGGAAAACGGCTGACGGTGCCCACCAGCGAGCTGGTGCGGGACGACGTGGCCATCTTCACCAAGGGGGATCAGATCTGTGCGGACGCCCTGGTGCTGGCCGGGGAAATCCAGGTGAACGAATCCCTTATCACCGGCGAGCAGGATGAGGTGAGCAAGGGTCCGGGGGATACGCTGAATTCCGGCAGCTTCGTGGTAGCGGGGGAGTGCCGGGCAAGACTCACCGCCGTAGGCGCGGAGTCCTTTGCCTCCCGGCTGACTCTGGAGGCCAAGAAGCACGGAAAAGGCCGCCAGTCGGAGATGATGAAATCCCTCAGCCGTCTGGTCAAGGTCATCGGCTTCGTGGTGATCCCGCTGGGGCTGGTGCTGTTCTGGAAGGAATACAGCTGGCTGGGACGGGATCTGCATGCCTCCGTCACCGGCACGGTTGCCGCGGTGATCGGCATGATCCCCGAGGGACTGTATCTTCTCACCAGCCTGGCCCTAATGGCCGGCATCCTGCGGCTGCTGCGGAAAAAGACCCTGTGCCATACGATGGCTTCCATCGAGACCCTGGCCCGGGTGGATATCCTCTGCGTGGACAAGACCGGCACCATCACCGAAAATAAAATGACGGTGGAAGATCTGGTGCTCCTGCGGGAGGAAGAGTTCAGCGATTCTCTTGTGCGGCAGATCCTGGCGGACTACGTCCGGGCCCTGCCGGGGGAAAACGAAACCATGGAAGCGCTGCAGCGCCGCTTCAGCGGGAGCCCCTCCCGGAAAGCGGAAGGCACCCTGCCCTTTACCTCCTCCAGGAAATACGGCGGGATTTCCTTCGGACCCGGGGACTGCTGGCTTCTGGGCGCTCCGGAATTCCTCATGCGGCAGGACTACGCCTCCCTTCGGGAGGAGGTGGAGCGTTGGTCCGACCTGGGCTGCCGGGTGCTTCTCCTGGCCGCCTACAACGGCAGCCTGGAGGATGATCTGGCCGGTACCCTCCGGCCCGCGGCCCTGGTGCTGCTGTCCAACAAGATCCGGCGGGAGGCGCCGGATACCTTCCGGTATTTTGCCGAGCAGGGCGTGGCGGTGAAGGTGATCTCCGGGGATAATCCCCGCACGGTATCCGAAGTAGCCCGGCGGGCGGGCATCCCCAACGCGGAGGAGTTTGTGGATGCCTCCACCCTGGCCAACGATGCCGCCCTGCAGGCGGCGGCTCTGAAATACACCGTGTTCGGCCGGGTGACTCCGGAACAGAAGCGGAAGCTCGTGCTGGCCATGAAGGGTGCCGGACATACGGTGGCCATGACCGGGGACGGGGTAAACGACGTTCTGGCCCTGAAGGTGGCGGACTGCGGCATTGCCATGGCCTCCGGCAGCAGCGTCGCCTGTCAGGCGGCCAATGTTGTGCTGCTGAATTCGGATTTTTCCGCCATGCCCAGCGTGGTGCAGGAGGGCAGACGGGTCATCAACAATATCCAGCGCAGCGCTTCCCTGTACCTGGTTAAGAACATTTTTTCCTTCTGCCTGAGCATCATCACCCTCTGCTTCACCCTGCCCTATCCCTTCAGCCCGGCGGGGCTCAGCCTGGTGAATATCGTGGCGATCGGCATTCCCTCCTTCATCCTGGCCATGGAGCCGAACCACAGCCTGGTCACCGGCCGGTTCCTGCCCAATGTGCTGTATAAGGCCCTGCCCGCCGCCCTGGCAGACCTGGCCCTGATCCTGGGGATACTGACCTTCTACAGCGTGATGGACCTGGATCCGGATTCCCTGAAATCCGTGGCCACCGGGGTCATGGGTGTGGTGGGCCTGATGATGGTGGACCGGGTGAGCCGCCCCTATACGAAGCTGCGCATCGCGCTGATCTCGGTGATGAGCGCCTTTTTCGCCGTAGCCTATCTCTTCTTCAAGCCCTATTTCACGCTGCCTCCCATGGGGAAGGAAGCCTGGCTCATCTTTGTGGTCTTTGCGCTGCTGGCAAGACCGGTGATGGCCTTTTTTGCCCGCTGGCTGGATAAGATTACGGAGTTTATCCGGAGCCGCAGAAAGGAGATGGATCTGTGACGGGAGGAACCATGGTCACCTACGAGAGCATCCTGCAGAACGAAGCCGTCAATACCTACATCCGCAAGGCGGATGAGATGCTGGCGGCACTGAACTTCACGGAACACAGCTTCGCCCATGTGGGCCTGGTGGCCAGGATGGGCAGATATATCCTGGAAACGCTGAACTACGCTGAGCGGGACATCCGCCTGGTCCAGATCGCCGCTTATCTCCATGATATCGGCAATCTGGTGAACCGCTTCGAGCATTGCCAGAGCAGCGCCATCATGGCCTTCCGGATCCTCACGGATATGGGCATGCCGCCGGATGAGGTGGCGGACGTGGCGGCGGCCATCGGCAACCATGACGAGAGCTCAGGCAATCCGGTGAGCGATATTGCCGCCGCACTGATCCTGGCGGATAAGTCCGACGTGCGCCGCAGCCGGGTACGCAACCGGGAGATGAGCACCTTCGATATCCACGACCGGGTGAATTATTCCGTGGAAAAAACGGAGCTGATCGTGGATCCGGATAAGACGCAGGTCCTACTGCGCCTCACCATAGATACCCGATACAGCTCCGTGATGGATTATTTCGAGATTTTCCTCCAGCGGATGATCCTCTGCCGCAGGGCGGCGGAGAAGCTGGGCCTGCAGTTCAAGCTGATGATCAACGGCCAGGCCCTTATCTAAGGCTTATAACAGATTTGTTCATGGTTACCGTAACCGCCGCCGTTGCTCTTTAGCACTTAAGCTCTTCTCCAATAGTTGGTTATTCTGATAGAACAGAGGAACGTAAGAAAGCCATAAGTATATAGTGTGAAGGAGTAGCACAATAGCATTTCTACACATACACGGTTTTGCGCGTAGAGATGCAGAAATATGAGGATAGAAAAATGAAAAGAGTGTTTATTGTTGCGGTGGTTATTCTCTTACTGCAAGTTGCTGGATGTGGCAGGACTAATGATAATCAAGAAATCGAAATGTCTCCTCCAATAGAGTCTCAGAAAGTTGAAATCGTTTCGACTGAAGCCCCGCAGGAAGACAAACGCACAATGTATGGAAGATTGAGCAAATCTGTTGTTCTCATTAATATGTACGATGATAACAATGAAATCATCGGTACAGCAAGTGGTTTTTTTGTTTTTGACAGTGCAACTCTGATTACGTGTGACCATGTAATCGAAGGCTCTTATTACTTAGAAGCAGTGTGTGAGGATGGTTCCTCTACGCTGTGTAAAGAGGTCATTGCTCACGATGCTGAACGAGATTTAGCAATACTAAAATGTGAAACTCCTCTGAGTGTTTCCCCTTTGACACTTGCCGATTCAAGTATCATTGCCCAAGGCGATCCAGTGTTCGTTATTGGTAGTCCATTAGGACTCCAGAACACTATTTCGGAGGGAATCGTGGGGGGGATAAGAGCAGATGCGGATACAGATATTGTTCAGATTACAGCCCCAATTTCATCTGGTTCCAGCGGCGGTGCTGTTTTTAACGAAAATGGAGAAGTAATTGGAATAGCTTCTGCATCCTTTACAAGGGGGCAAAACTTAAACCTTGCTATTGCTTCTAATGAAGTCTCAGAATTGCTGAATGAGCGGTTGCTGGATTCGGAATATATCTTGCTAAGTGATTTGTATGCTGATTTCACCGCTTACGGTGCTAGTAGCATGAATCTTGTAAGAGGCGTAGTCACCGAAAACAGGGAATACGTTTTCTTTGTAGATACGGAGACGACTATTGTGTCGCAATACACCAATGGCGTGGTTATTACTGATGTAGTGTCAGCGAGAATAGTCCAATACTCAAAAAAAGATGGTGAATATAAAGAACTTGACACAGGCAATTATGAGGCAAGAAATCTGAATGTGTATCGCAATAAACTATACTTTTCAAATCGATTGAGCGATGGAAGATATGGCGTTTATTCTTGCGATATCGGTGACCATTTTGGAGAAAATCTCAAGCTGCTATTGTCTGTTAACTCTGAAGGAAAAGCCAATTTGGATGAATTTATAAATCAGTTGCTTATAGCTGAGGACTTATTGATAGTAAGTGTTAACTCTACTGAGTGGGAGACGCGCTCTGACGAGTTCCATGTAATTGGTTTCAGTACTTCATTAAGAATGTATGATCTTAACTATATGGAAATCGTTCAAATCTCTGAATTCAAGCGTTTTGTTGATTTCTCATATTTTGATAACACTTTATATATAATAGATTCTGAAAGTAATGATTTGGTAGGGATAAATTTGCGGGAAGGAACTGTAAATAGATATTCAATACCATCTGCTGCTGATAGCTTGTGCCCTATAACAGACGGCTTTTTGCTGTGGGATTCTTCATATAATGAAGAGAAAACAGAAACGTTCATTTATAAATTCAATGCCATAAAACAAACGTTTTCGTTGCAGTTTGCTGATTATTGCTATGGTATCACCGATGCTTGCGTGTGTAGAGATAATACGGTACTTGTTGTTGAAGAAGATGAACGAGACGCCTTAGGACACACGTTCTATCATTTTGTAACTTACTCTATCCAATCTAACACAAAAACAAAATATACCACTCAGTTTACTGATGGGTTTATAAAAGGGATGTATTTGCTGGATTACGATAAGGATATACCTAAACTTGGCTGGAAAAGTGGTGCAATCCTTGGCTTGTGGAATGAAGATGGTAATGGATCCTGCTTGAGAGGATAAATGATCACAGAAAAATGGCTGATCATAATGAAACCTTCAGCGTGATATGTCAATACAAAGTCACATTGGGGGTTTTTCGGTTATGGTAGTTCTATACTTCTACTCCATATTTCTCTTTAGCCATGTCGATAAATGCCTGTTTTTGCGCAGGTTTAACAAAGGCAAAATCAAATACTTCAATCAATAGATCCAGCATGATCTCTGCTTCATTTGGCTCAATCTCAACAATCTCCGCTGTGTTCGTGCTCTTTTTTGGATGCGCTCCAAAGTTTGCAACTTTTCGCATGACTTGAAGGGCGGCGAGAAGCGTGGAGGGCACTTCGCGTTGTGCCTCCAATTCCTTGAGTTCCTCTTCTAAGGTCTTCTTTTTTATGTTCAACCTTTCATGTAGAATCATTTGAAGAAGATATCTGCTTAATGTCGCACTGGATTTAGGGCTGATCGGTAAAACCTTTTCTGCTTCATGAAAGTTGCGTGCATAAATCTCTGGAACATATGGACTTAGTTTTCTCAATGCAGCATTAGAAGGAAATAATTGAATTGTATTTCCATAGGGATTCCCTTTATTGCTGGTAATCGTCCCAGGAGTCATAAACACAATAGGAGAATGACATTCCAAACAAAAACCAACGGTTATAAGTATCATGGGATCTCCAAATTTAGAATTTTCGGGCATAAATGTTTTGGAATCAGATGTAAGGTTTATTACAGTATTGCAATGGGGACATGAATACTTCATATTTGCTTCCTCCGAACAGGCACCCAAACTTGTGCAATTGAATTCATGGGAATGTCTATGAGCTTTTCTTAAACAGCTGTAATAGCTTACAAATAACATTGATCAGAATAAACGTCTACTGTTATCTGATCACCACGTTTTCCTCCCCCAGCATTTCCTTCAGCTCCCGCACCAGGGAGGGATGGATCCAGCAGGAGGCGGCTACGGTTTTCTTTGTATCCGCAAAGTGAACCTTGATGGGCTCCTGACCCGGAAACATGATGAGGATGAGCTGGAGCCTTTTGTACTGGGGGGAATCCATGGAGGGAAAGCGCGCCCACAGGGTCTTGGGCTTATCCTCCTCCGTCTCCGCGGCCGCGGAGACGGTTTTCTTTTCCCCACCGGCTGCGGAAGGGGAGGGGGACTCCGGGCTCCGGGCCCTGTCCCGGTCTGTTCCGGTGAAGAGACGGAAGCTCTCCGCCATGAGCTGGGGAGCCTTTTCATCCCGCACGGAGATCCTGCCCCGGGCCAGGATCGGCATCCCTTCCTCCAGCTTTCCGCTCCAGTCGTTCAGCAGGCGCTGGAATACCAGCAGCTCCATGCTGCCCCCGTTATCCTCCAGGGTAACGTAGGCCATGAGGCTGTTGTTTTTTGTGGTCTTGGTCTTGACGGCGGTCACCACACCGGCGATGGTGACGTTCTGCCCGTCGGAGAAGTCCCCCTTCTCCTCCCCCTCGAAGGAGGCGAGAATGGAGGCGATGGAAACGGCCTTCAGCCGCCTGGCCTCCTCCCGGTAGTCGTCCATGGGATGGCCGGAGAGGTAAAGCCCCGTGACCTCCCGCTCCATGCGCATCCGCTCCCCGGCGGTGAAATCCTCCACCTGGGGCAGGTCGAAGTCCCGACTGCCGCTGTCCGCGTCCCCGAACAGGTCGAACTGCCCCTCCAGATTGCCCCGCTGTTCCTGCTGGATGCCGTCCATGATCTGGGAATAGGCCTGGAGCAGCTGCTTCCGATTCGCCCCAAGCGAATCGAAGGCCCCGGCCTTGATGAGGCATTCCGCCTCCCTCTTGTTCAGCTCCGGGCCGCTCATGCGGCGGCAGAAGTCCTGGAAGGAGGTAAAGGGCCCCCCTTCCTCCCGCCGGGCCATGACGCTGCGGATGAAGCCTTTGCCGATGCCCTTCACCGCCGCCAGACCGAAGCGGATGCTCCCCTGGGAAACGGTGAAGCCGTCGTCGCTGCCGTTGATATCCGGCGGCAGGACAGGGATCCCGGAAGCCCGGCATTCCGCGATATACTCCGCGATCTTCCCGCTCACGTCGGAAACGCTGGAGAGAAGGGCGGCCATGTACTCCGGGGGATAGTAGTATTTCAGATAGGCGGTCTGATAGGCGATGATGGCGTAGCTCACCGCATGGGCCTTGTTGAAGGCATAGTTGGCGAAGGCCAGGATCTCGTCATAAATATCCTCCGCCACCTGGGCGGGCACGCCGTTGGCCACGGCGCCGCAGATTCCCCGCTCCGGATCGCCCTCCACGAAGGTCTTCCGCTCCTTCACGATCTCCTTCTGCTTCTTTTTGCTCATGGCCCGGCGGATCAGGTCCGCCTGGCCCAGGGAGAAACCGGCCAGCTTCCGGAAGATCTCGATCACCTGCTCCTGGTACACGATGCAGCCGTAGGTGACGCTGAGGATGCTTTCCAGCAGGGGGTGCTTGTACCGGATGCGTTCCGGATGCTGCTTGCAGTCAATGAACCGGGGAATGGACTCCATGGGTCCGGGCCGGTACAGGGCGATGATGGCGGTGATATCCTCAATGCTCTGGGGCTTCAGCCCCACGCAGACCCCGGTCATGCCGCTGCTTTCCATCTGGAACACCCCGGAGGTCTTTCCGGCGGTGAGCATGTCATAGACGTTTTTGTCGTCCTCGGGGATGGCCTTCAGGTCAAAATCCGGTACCCGCTTCCGCACCCGGTCCACCGCGTCCCACAGCACCGTCAGGTTCCGCAGGCCGAGAAAATCCATCTTCAGCAGACCCAGCTCCTCCAGCTGGGTCATGGGATACTGGGTCACCACCACGTCGTCGTTCCGGGAGAGGGGAACATAGGTATAGACCGGGTCCCGGGTGATGACGATGCCCGCGGCATGGGTGGAGGCGTGGCGGGGCATCCCCTCCAGCACCATAGCCGTGTCGATGAGCTTCTGCACCTCGGAATCCCCGTCGTACAGCTCCTTCAGGGGCTTGCTGAGGCGCAGGGCTTCCGCGAGGGTCATGTTCAGGGTGGCGGGCACCAGCTTGGCCACCCGATCCCCGTCCCCATAGCTCATGCCCAGGGCCCTGGCCACGTCCCGGATGGCCGCCCGGGCGGCCATGGTGCCGAAGGTGGCGATCTGGGCCACGTGATCGCTGCCGTATTTTCGGTTGACGTAATCCACGACCTCGCCCCGGCGTTCCACACAGAAGTCGATATCGATATCCGGCATGCTTACCCGGTCCGGGTTCAGGAAACGCTCGAAGAAGAGGCTGTATTTCACTGGGTCCACGTCCGTGATTTCCAGAGCGTAGCTCACCACGCTGCCGGCAGCGCTGCCCCGGCCGGGTCCCACAGGGATGCTCTGGTTCTTGGCATAGCGGACGAAATCCTGCACGATGAGGAAGTATTCGTTGAAGCCCATGTGGTCGATGGTGGCAAGCTCATAATCCAGCTTGGACCGCATCTCCTCCGCCCGGTCCCCGTACCGCTTCAGAAGTCCGGCCTCGCAGAGGCTCCGCAGATAAGTCCTGGCGTCCCTGGCCTCCGGCGGGAGCTGGAACTGGGGCAGATGGTAAACGCCGAAGGTGAAGTCCATCCGACAGCGCTCGGCGATGCGCTGGGTATTGTCCGCCGCCTCCGGGTATTCCGGAAACAGGCTGCGCATCTCCTCCTCGGACTTGAGATAGAACTCCTGGGTTTCAAAGCGCATCCGGTCCGTGTCCTGGACGGTTTTCTGGGTCTGAATGCACATCAGCACGTCCTGGGCGCTGCTGTCCTCCTTCGTGAGGTAGTGGGCGTCATTGGTGAGGACCAGCGGCAGCCCCGTGTCCCGGTGGAGACGGAGGATGCCCATGTTCACCGGCTGCTGCTCCGCATAGCCGTGGTCCTGGAGCTCCAGATAGAAATGGTCCGGTCCGAAGATCTCGCTGAGCTCCAGGGCGGCGGCCTTCGCGCCTTCGTAATTCCCCTCCCGAAGCTGCCTGGGGATCTCCCCAGCGAGACAGGCGGAAAGGGCGATGAGCCCCTCGTGATGCTGCCGCAGCAGGTCCTTGTCCACCCGGGGCTTGATATAGAAGCCGCGCAGGAAGGCCTGGGAGACCATATAGCAAAGGTTTTTGTATCCCGTCTCATTCTCGCACAGGAGGACCAGATGCCGGGCTTCATTGTCCAGCCCGTGTTCCTTATCCTCCATCCGCCGGGGAGCCACGTAGACCTCGCAGCCGATGACCGGGTGAATGCCCGCCGCCATGGCGGCCTTATAGAAGGTCACGGCTCCGTACATCACCCCATGGTCCGTCACCGCGACGGCGGTCTGACCCAGGTCCCGGACCCGCTGCACCAGACGCTCGATCCGACAGGCTCCGTCCAGCAGGCTGTATTCGCTGTGTACATGCAGATGGGCAAAGGCCATGACGATCTCCTCCAAAAAGAGAACATTTGTTCTATAATTATACCGTATTTCCTCCCGCGTTGCAAGTATAATTCCCCCGCCGGTCAGGCGGGAGAGCGTTCTGCGATAACGGCAGGCACCGCAAGGGGCCGAAGGGCCAGGACATCTCCTTCCCTTTGGAGCACCAGTGTGCTCCCTTTTTCCGCCCGCCCCTCCAGAAGAAGCTGAGCCGCCGGGTCCTCCAGAACAGCCTGCACCGCGCGGCGCAGGGCCCTGGCGCCGTAAGCCGGATCCCAGCCCTGCCGGGCCAGGAGCTCCAGGGCGCCCTCCCGGATCTCCAGGTTCATCCCCAGGGCCTTCAGCCGGTCTCCCACTTCTGCGGTCATTTTTTCGGCGATCCGCAGGATCTCCCCCTGTCCCAGGGGATGGAAGACCAGAATCTCATCCGTCCGGTTGAGGAATTCCGGCCGGAAGGTCCGCTGCAGCTCCCGAAGGACCGCCGCCCTCCGGTCTGCAGCCTCTCCGGGGGCAAAACCCAGCCCGGATCCGGCTTTTGCCTGTTCCTCCGCGCCAAGGTTGGAGGTCATCACGATCACGGTGTTCCGGAAATCCGCCCGACGGCCCCGGGAGTCCGTAAGCACCCCGTCCTCCATGATCTGCAGCAGCAGGTCCCATACCTCCGGACAGGCCTTTTCCACCTCATCGAAGAGAATGAGGGACCATGGCCGCCGGCGTACCCGGTCCGTAAGGCGGCCCCCGTCCTCGCAGCCCACGTAGCCGGGGGGAGAGCCCAGCAGCGTGCTTACGCTGTACTTCTCCTGGTATTCGGACATATCCAGCTTGAAAAGGGCCTTCTCCTCTCCGAATACCGCCTCCGCCAGAGCGCGGCAAAGCTCCGTTTTGCCCACTCCCGTGGGTCCCAGGAAGAGGAAGACGCCCATGGGTCGCCGGGGATCCCGTAGTCCGGTGCGGCTCCGGCGGATTGCCCGGGCTACTGCAGATACGGCCTCATCCTGCCCGATTACCCGCCGATGCAGGGTATCCTCCAGCAGGAGGCAGCGTCGGCTCTCCTCCTCCGTGAGGGTCCCCGCGGGGATGCCGGTCCAGGCCGAGAGCACCGCCGCTACGTCCTCCCGATCCACCTGCCCTTTTCCTGGATCCTCCATCCGCACCCGGGCGAAGGCCTCGTCCATCAGGTCGATGGCCTTGTCCGGCAGATATCGTTCCGGCAGGTACCGGATGCTCAGCTCCACCGCAGCCCGGAGGGCGTCCTCCGTGAGCTTCAGCCGGTGATGGGCCTCGTACCGCGCCAGCAGGCCCCGCAGCACCGCCTCCGCCGCGTCCCTGTCCGGCTCCTCCACGGTCACGGGTTGGAACCGTCTGGCCAGGGCCGCGTCCCTTTCCACATGCCGCCGGTATTCCTCCGCCGTGGTCGCCCCAAGGATCTGAAGCTCTCCCCGGCCCAAAGCGGGCTTCAGCAGGTTGGCGGCGTCGATGGCGCCCTCCGCCGCCCCTGCGCCCAGCAGCGTATGGAGCTCGTCAACGAAGAGGATCACGCTTTGGGTCCCTCTCAACTCCTCCAATATGCCCTTCAGCCGTTCCTCGAAATCCCCGCGGTATTTGGTCCCCGCCACCATGCTCCCCAGGTCCAGGGACAGGATCCGGCGGCAGCGCAGCTCCTCCGGCACTTCCCCGGAGGCGATCCGAAGGGCCAGCCCCTCGGCAATGGCGGTTTTCCCCACTCCCGGTTCCCCGATGAGCAGCGGATTGTTTTTGCTCCTGCGGCAGAGAATGCGGATCACCCGGCCCAGCTCCGCCTCCCGGCCGATCACCGGGTCCAGGCTTCCCCGGATGGCCGCTTCCGTCAGGTCCCGGGCATACTGCTCCAGGATGCGGGTCTCCCGCTTGCTCCGGATCCCCGGCTGGGGAGAAGGGGAGGGGGCATCCCGGCTCAGGTTTTCCAGCATTCGGGTAAACAGCCGGTTCGGATCCGCTCCGGCGCTGCGCAGCAGCCGGAGAGCGGCGCTGTCCTCCTCCCGCAGGAGGGCCAGAAGCAGATGCTCCGGGGAGACCTCCCGCTGCCCCAGTCTGACGGCCTCCAGGGTCGCCTGCCGGATGCACTGCCGGGCTTCCGGGGTGAAGCCCTGGGCGGGGGCTGCGCAGGGGACTCCCGTCCCCACGGCTTCCGCCACCAGCTGTCGGAGCCGGGGATAGCCGCAGTTGCAGCTCCGGAGACCAGAGGCCGCGGCCGTATCCTCCCGGGCCAAACCCAGTATGATGTGCTCCGTGCCCACGTAGCTGTGTCCCAGCTCCGCCGCCGCGGAAGCCGCCAGATTCAGCGCCTGTCGGGCACGCCAGCTGAGGATTCCTTCCTTTCCCATCGCTGCCGCCTTTCCCCTCCGGACAGGATCCGAAGGTTTTTTTGAAAATATTATTGCTTTTTCGGGAGGATATTGGTAAGATGTTTTCCGGCGATACCGCCGAGAGCGGAATTTGCCTGTATTCTGGAATTGGAGGTGTCGGTCATGGCCTACAAAATCAACCCCGATGTCTGCGTCTCCTGCGGCGTCTGCAAGGAGAACTGCCCCGTGGAGTGCATCAAGGAAACGGATGGCAAGATGGTCATCAATCCCGATGAGTGCGTGGACTGTGGCACCTGCGCGGCGAACTGCCCCGTGAATGCCATCGATCCTGCCTGAGCAGACTATGGAAACGACCCGGGGCTTCGGCCCCGGGTTTTCCGCATTTATGGAAAGTCGTTTGACGGGGGCAGAGGAATTGTGGCCCGGCGGCCCCCGTTATATACAGGAACCGGGAATTTTTCCCCTCAGCTCGGATACTGCCTGGCTGGGGGATTTCCTGCGCTTCGGCGGGGTGAAGCGCGCCCTGGATCTGGGCTGCGGAGGAGGCGCCCTGGCTCTGCAGATGCTGGGCCGCATGCCCGGCCTCCGGGTGACCGGGGTGGACGTCCTGCCCCGGGCGGCGGAACGCACCCGGATGAACGGCAGCTTGAACGGCTGGGTGATCGAAACCGTCTGCGGGGACGTCCGGGAGCTGGATCGGCTCTTCCCGCCGGACAGCTTTGATCTGGCGGCAGGGAACCTGCCTTATTGGCCTGCATCCGCCCCCGGGGCGGAGAGCCGGGAGCGGGAGACGGCCCGCCGGGAGAGCTGCCCGCCGGAAGCGCTTTGCCGGGCCGCCGCCCGGGTGCTGCGGACGGGCGGACGTCTTGCCCTGGTCTATCCGCCGGAACGTCTGACGGATCTGATGGCGGCGATGCGGGCTGCCGGCCTGGAGCCCAAGCGCCTGCGCCTGGTGCAGAAACGGGATAAGCCCCCCTGCGCCGTCCTGCTGGAGGGGCGAAAAGGGGCGAAACCCGGACTGGAGATCGAACCCACCCGGCTGGTGGGAGAGGAGTGAAGTATGGCTGGGATACTGTATCTGGTGGGCACCCCCATCGGCAACCCCCCCGATTTTTCGCCCCGCCCGGCCGAG
>CAMVBX010000050.1 GCA_947165825.1 uncultured Clostridia bacterium | reverse complement strand
TCACCAAGGAATTCAACGAGCGCACCAAGGCCGACATGGGCCTGACCATCCCCGTTGTCATCACCGTTTATTCCGACCGCAGCTTCACCTTCATCTGCAAAACTCCCCCTGCCGCCGTCCTTCTGAAGAAGGTCGCCGGGATCGACAAGGCCTCCGGCGTTCCCCAGCGGGACAAGGTGGCCACCATCTCCGCTGAGGACTGCCGGAAGATCGCCGAGCAGAAGATGCCCGACCTGAACGCCGCCGACATTGAAGGCGCGTACCGGATGATCAAGGGCACCGCCCGCAGCATGGGCATCGTGGTGAAGGAGGACTGAGAGCATGTTCAGAGGAAAGAATTATCAGGAGAGCGCCAAGCTCATCGACCGTGCCGTTCAGTATGACCCCGAGGATGCCCTGGATCTGGTCATCAAAGCCTCCAAGGCGAAGTTCGACGAGACCGTTGAGCTCCATATCAAGCTGGGCGTCGACTCCCGTCATGCGGATCAGCAGGTCCGCGGCGCCATCGTTCTGCCCCACGGCACCGGCAAGACCAAGCGCGTGCTGGTCTTCTGCAAGCCCGAGCGGGAAGAGGAAGCCAAAGCTGCAGGCGCGGATTTCGTAGGCGGCCAGGAGCTGGTTCAGAAGATCCAGAGCGAGAACTGGTTTGATTACGACGTGGTCGTCGCCACCCCGGATATGATGGGCGTGGTCGGCCGTCTCGGCCGTGTTTTGGGCCCCAAGGGCCTGATGCCCAACCCCAAGTCCGGCACCGTCAGCCCCGACGTGGGCAAGGCCGTCAGCGAGATCAAGGCCGGTAAGGTGGAGTACCGTCTGGACAAGACCAACATCATCCACTGCCCCATCGGCAAGGTCTCCTTCGGCACCGAGAAGCTCGTGGAGAACTACAACGCCCTCATCAGCGCGGTCATCAAGGCGAAGCCCGCCGCCGCCAAGGGCCAGTATATCCGCAGCTGCGTCGCAGCCAGCACCATGGGCCCCGGCGTGAAGATCAACGCTGCCAAGGCTCAGGCATAAGACAATCCAAGACGAAGCGATCCCGGAGCGGTTCATGCCGCTCCGGGATTTTCTTTGTCCATACGGCGGACGGGATCACCCGGAAACAGCGGAGCTCCGATACAGCCGGAAGGCAGAATGAATGTATATTCATTTTCTGTTCCAATCAGTACAAGAATCGTATTAGACAAATGTTAATTATGATGCTATAAGTATAAGTAATCTTCCATATCGGGTGGGTACTGCCCACAGTTCAAGCGTATAAAACGCATAAACTTCCCTGCGTTTTAAGAATCTGTAAAGAAAGGATGATCTGTATGAAGAAGATTCTGACCTTTGTCCTGGCCGTCCTTTTCCTGCTCGCGCTCTTCAGCGGCTGCGGGCAGAAACCATCGACGACCCCAGGCGGCAATGCAACAGCCGCACCCGCAACGAAGGCGCCGGAAAACAACACCCCCAGCAGCACCCAGGCGCCGGAAGGCGAGACTGAACCCGAGCCGACGGAAGAGGGAATCTTCTATCACTATGCCAAAGGCCATGTGGAGGTGGACGAGCACGGCTATACCAAGGAGCTGTACGAATACACCATGCCGCTGACCAACTCCGACGAGGAATTCACCTACTGGGGCGTCGTATGGACTCCTCAGCTCCTGCCCGAGGATGGGTACAACGCCACGCCTCTGCCCAAGGCCGAACGGGAGGCCACCGGCGTCCATGTGGAGTATGTCATTATTCCCAGCGAGTCCCGTCAGCAGAACTATTCTGTGCTTCTGGCCGCAGATGACCTCTGCGACATGATGACCGGCTCCCTCTCTTTCCACCCCACCACCATCGAGGAGGCCATCGAGGACGGCTACTACGTCAACCTCTGGGATTACCGGGATTACTGCCCCGACTACATCTACTGGGTGACTTTCGACCGAAAGAGGGACACCAACACCTATGCCACCGTGTTCCGCAGCCCCGACCTGATCGGCTACTTCTACACGATGCAGAACGCCACCGGCAAGGGAACCAACTACCTGGCCCGGGGGGATTGGCTGGAAAAGCTGGGCATGACCAATGACGACGTGGTCACTTATGAGGATCTCCACGATATGCTCATGGCCATCAAGGTCAATATTGACGGCTGCGACTTCCCTTGGGCCATGAACAGCAGCATCGACATCAAGGACTATGCCACCTTTACCGCATATGATACCATTCCCAGCGTGAGCTCCACCGCTCTCGGCCCCATGTACGTGATCGACGGCAAAGTTTACTTCAGCCACTCCACAGAGCGGGACAAGGCCTTCATGACCAGGCTCAACAGTTGGTACAATGACGGATTGGTGGACCCCAACTGGGCCGCCTATGCCAGCACTTCCGACATGAAGGACAAAGCCGTAAACGGCAAGGTCGGTTACATGGTGATGAACATCAGCGAGGTCTCCGACTATGAGGTCGGCACCCCGGACCCCAACTGCAGATGGGACCCAATCCTGAGGCCTGTTCTTCGAAAGGGTCAGACCTTCCATCTGGGCGGACAGACCAGCAAGCTGGGCTACGGAAACGTTGCCGTCAGCGCAAAATGCGCGAACATCCCCTTGGCCGTCACCTGGTGTGACTGGCGCTACAGTCTCTCCGGCAGCGACCTGATCTCCTGGGGACCCGAGGGCGTGCTTTGGGAGTATGACGATCAAGGCAACCGTGTAGCTACCGAATTTGCCTTCAGTGAGCCCCAGGGCGTAGGCCTCACCTGGCTCCAAATGTTCTACGCCTTCAACGCCCTGGCCGAGCACGGCATCGGCGACGGCAACCGGAGTTCCCTCACACCCGGCTATGCGCGCATGCGGGAGATCTCCAAGTACTGGGCTCAGTGGGATTACGACGGAGCTTACGAATATCCCACCGGAGCGAAGCTGGATCAGGAGCAGAACGAAGAGGTGGAACGGTACAAGAACGACCTTGTTACCTATATTGCTGAGAACTACCTGGCCTTCGTGGACGGCTCCAAGCCCCTGAGCGATTGGGATACCTACGTGAACGGGCTGATGCAGCATGGCTTCGAACAGGTCGTGGCCCTGTATCAGGACGCGTACGACAACTACATCAATACCATGGCTTGATTCATGCTCCGGTCCTTGCGGACCGAATGGCAGGATTACACATCAGTCGTCAACGGCTGCAGACCGCATCATTATGGGTTCCTCCTCACAGGTTTCTCGCGGTCCGCAGCCGTTTTTTTCGAATGGAACAGGAAGGAGTGCAAATATGCCCGGAATTGAACGTTATTCCCATCTGCTGAAGCCCCTGCGGCTGGGCGGCACCTGGTTCCGCAACCGGATCTTCTATGCCCCCACCGGCCTGCTGGATCTGACGGCCGATTTCTCCCCCAGCTTCGATCATATTGCCTATTTTGAGCGCAAGGCGAAGGGGGGTGCGGCCTCCGTGAATATCGGCGAAAGCATCGTCTGCGATTTCGATCCCGGGGATTCCCGGTACAACATCATTCAGCTGAAGGACCACATATACAACTATAACGGCCTGGCAAAGCTGGCGGACGCCATCAACCGCCAGGGGGCGGTGGCCACCATCGAGCTCCAGCATCCCGGCGCGGCCAGCAAGCGAAACGGCCCGGATCAACTCGCCCCCAGCGACGGCCCCAATCCCCTGGAGCCGAGCATCATGCGCCATGCCATGACCGAAGAGCAGATCTACCGGATCATCGACGAGTTTTCCGATGCCGCCCTTTACGCCAAATCCCGGGGCTTCGGTATGGTGCAGATCCATGGCGGGCACGGCTGGCTTGTGAACCAGTTTTTCTCCCCCTTCTTCAACCAGCGTACCGACCGCTGGGGCGGCAGCGTGGAAAACCGCGCCCGCTTCGGTGTTGCCGTGATCGATGAGATCCACAGGAAATGCGGCAGGGATTTCCCGGTGGAGATCCGCATTTCCGGCTCTGAGCTCTTTGAGGGCGGCTACGGCATTGAGGGCGGTATCGATTTTGCCAGGCAGCTGGAGGGCCATGCCGACCTGATCCATATTTCCATGGGCAATCCCAAGCATCCGGGCAGCTCTCAGTTCACCCACCCGGGAATCTTCAATGAAGCCGGCTGCAATGTGCCCTATGCCGCGGAAATCAAGAAGTATGTCTCCACCCCCATCGCCACCGTGGGCGGTCTTTCCGACCCCGACCAGCTGGAGGAGATCATTGCTTCCGGCCAGGCCGACGTGGTGGAAATGGCCCGGGGCCTCATCTGTGAGCCGGATATGGCCGTAAAGCTGCGGACCGGACGGGAGAAGGAAGTCCGCCGCTGCCTGCGCTGCTTCCGCTGCGTGGGAGAGATGTACGAATCCGGCCGCCTGTTCTGCGCCATCAATCCCGCCTCCGGCAAGGATCGGGAGATCCTCGCCCGTCATACCTTGCCCGCGAAGAAGCACGTCCTGGTGGCGGGCGGCGGCATCGCCGGCATGGAGGCAGCCATTACGGCAGCGGAGAACGGCCATCGGGTGACCCTCTGCGAAAAAAGCGACCGGCTGGGAGGCGTCCTGCTCTGCGAGACCGGCGTGTATTTCAAGAAGCGCGTTGGGGACTACATTGAACGCCAGAAGTACATGATCGGGAAGCTGGGGATCGAGATCCGGCTGAACACCCCCGTCACCCCCGCCCTGGTGGAGGAGATCAATCCGGATGCGCTCATCGCCGCCATCGGCGGCAGGAACATCCGTCCGGATATCCCCGGCATCGACGGGGCCAATGTGATCTCCGTGGAGGAGGCCTTCGCCGATCCCGGGCTGGTAAAGGGGAAGGGCCTCATCATCGGCGCAGGCCGTTCCGGCACGGAGCTGGGCATCTACCTGAAGGAGCTGGGGAAGGACGTGAGCCTGATCGAGGCGCAGGAAAAGATCAATCAGGCGCTTTATGCCTCCAAGATCGCCGAGAACAACCTGGTCACCGTTCCGGGCGCGAAGGCTCTGGAGATCCGAAAGGACGGCGTTCTCTGCGCCATGGCGGAGGGAGAGAGGTTCTTCCCCGCCGATACGGTCATCCTGGCCCTGGGTGTGCAGCCCCTGTGGGATGAACTGGACGCGCTTTCCTCCTTCGCGGGAGAATTCTATCAGGCCGGCGACTGCCGTAAGCCCCGAGGCATTATGGAGGCAACCGGCGAAGCCTGGACCGCGGCCAACCTGATCGGCCGGTATTGATCCGGCATTTTGACTGCGCATCTGTTGCGAGGAAACGCTGCGGAATGAGTCCTCTGCGGCATTTCCCCCTTCTCATAAAATGAACAACCGGAAGGGAAGATGAACATGAGCATCCAGAAGTTTCCGCACCTTTTTTCCGCCCTCCAGGCCGGAGGATACCTCTTCCGCAACCGCATCTTCGCTGCCCCCATGGGCGTCTCCTTTATGGATAAGGATGGCTTTCTGATGCCCGAGGTGGGGGCCTTCTATGAGCGGAAGGCCATTGGCGGAGCGGCCTCGGTCTGCATCAGCGGCGGCGGCGTCAGCCAGCGCGGCAGGGCCTACGGCGGTGGAATGCTGCCCTTTGCCAATTACCGCGGCCGGCCCTTCTATACCTATGTCACGAATTCCATCACCCGCCACGGCTGCATGGCCACCATTGAGCTGCAGCACGGCGGCATCCACTCTACCCTGGCTGCCGACCTGGGCATGCAGATCTATGGCCCGATGGAGGCGGACTATAAGGGCCACCACGCTCTGCCCATGACGGAGGAGATCATCCAGGAGACCATCGACGATTTTGTGAAGGGGGCCAAGTATGCCAAGTCCGTGGGCTTCGGCATGGTCACGCTCCATGGCGGACACGGCTGGCTCATCCACCAGTTCATGTCCCCTATCTCCAACCAGCGAAAAGACCGCTGGGGCGGAAGCCTGGAAAACCGCCTCCGTCTTCCCCGGGAGATCTGCAAGGCCATCAAGAAGGAGGTCCCCGGCATGGTGGTGGAGCTCCGGATCAGCGGCAGCGAGGGAATCCCGGAGGGGTACGATATCCGGGAGGGCATCCGCATGGCCGAGGGGTTGGACGGATACCCGGATATCCTGCATGTCTCCGCCGGCGCCAGCGGCTTCACCATCACCCATCCCTCCATGTTCCAGCCTGACGGGATGAACGTGAATCTCGCCGCGTCCATCAAGCCCCATATGCGCCAGTCCAAGGTCGCCACCGTTGGCGCGTTGAGCGACCCGGAGTTCCTGGAGGAGATCATTGCCTCCGGCCAGGCGGATATCGTGGAAATGGCCAGAGGCCTGACCTGCGAGCCGGATCTGCCGAACAAAGCCCGTACGGGACGTACCGAGGAAATCAACGTCTGCCTGCGCTGCAACCATTGCTACAGCGAGGTGATGGGCGCGGGGCAGTTCTGCTGCTCTCTCAACCCGCAGGTAGGCCGGGAGGAGGAGTATTCCACCCAGCCTCTGGCAGCGGAACCCAAGCGCGTCATCGTTCTGGGGGGCGGGATCGGCGGCATGCAGGCTGCGCTGACCGCCGCGAAGCGCGGGCACAGCGTCAAGCTGTATGAGAAGAGCGATCGGCTGGGCGGCGTTCTCCTCTGCGAAGACAAGGTCCCCTTCAAGAAGCATCTTGCAGAGTATATCGAAAAGCAGATTCTCAGGCTGTCAAAATCCAGCGTTGAGGTGCATATCGGCGAGACCCTCACCCCCCAGGAGGTGGAAGCGCAGGGGCCGGATGCCGTCATCGTCGCCATCGGCAGCAAAGCCGCCATGCCGCCGATCCCCGGCCTGGAAAAGGCCGTCCCGGTCACGGAGGCCTATGCCACGCCGGAGAAGCTGGGAAAGAAGGTCCTGATCCTGGGCGGCGGGATGGCGGGGGCCGAGCTTGCCATCTATCTTCATTCCCTGGGCAAGGAACCCGTGGTGGCGGAGATGGGGGATGCGCTCAATTTCGGCACGAATTCCTGCCATGCCATTGCGGCCAACGAGCAGCTGACCAACCGGAAGATCGAGATCCATACCGGTACAAGGGTCGTCGCCGTGGGAGACGGTTATGCGGAATGTGAGACCGCTGACGGCGCGCTCCGCCTGGAGGCCGACAGCATCGTCAACGCGCTGGGACGCCTGCCGCTGCAGGAAGAGGCCGCCGCGTATGCCCTGTGCGCCCCTGTTTTCTATCCCATCGGCGACTGCCTTATGGCAAAAACCATTGCCGAAGCGAACCGCCTTGGCTATAATGTAGCCATGGATATCGGTAAGGGATGAATGCCGTCTGACTTGCCTTCCCGGAAAGTCTCCCGAGCGGCTCCGAAAACGTCTGAAACCAAATTATTAATATGGAAAGGAAGATTACCATGAAAAAGGCATTATCCCTACTGCTTGCCCTGCTCTTCGTCCTGGCTCTTTTCTCCGGCTGCGGACAGGGCTCCGACACTAGCCCCCAAGCTCCGGCCACAAAGTCGCCGGAGGCGAGCAGCACCGAAGCCCCGGAGGCAGGCGCGGACAATACGAAACCGGGACCCCTGGACCACCTGGCAAACGGAAACTTCCCAAAGGACGAGCACGGGTTCGCCACGGAGACGTATGACTACGAAGGCCCTCTGACCACCTCCGATGAAGTCTTTACGTTCTGGACCGTGACCTATATGCCCCAGCTCGTTCCCGAGGAAGGCTTCAACAGCACCTCCCTCCCGAAGGTCGAGCGCGAGGCCACCGGCGTACAGATGGAATACCAGCTGATCCCAAGCGAGTCCCGCCGGGAGAACTATGCTGTGCTTCTCGCCTCTGATGACCTTTGCGACCTGATGACAGGAACCATCGCCTTCCATCCCGGCACCATCGAGGAGGGCATTGAAGACGGCTTCTACATCAACATCCACGATTACATGGATTACTGCCCCAACTACATCTACGAGGTGACCCATGACCGGAAGAACGACACGAACACCTATGCCACGGTTTTCCGCGGCCCGGATGTGATCGCCGCCTTCTATACCCTGTCCAAGGGCAGCAACCTGAGCACGAACTATCTGGCCCGGCGGGACTGGCTCGACAAGTGCGGCCTGACCAACGACGACATCGTGACTTTTGACGATCTGCATGACATGCTCATGGCCTTCAAGGTAAACATCGATACCTGCGACTACCCCTGGTCTATGCTCAGCACCATCGATTCAAAGGGGTACTATGCTTTCACCGCCTATGACACATTGCCTGCCGTGAGCGGGACCGAGCTCGGACCCATGTACGTCATAGATGGCAAGGTCTATTTCAGCCACTCCACAGACCGTGACCGGGACTTCATGACCCTGATCAACAGCTGGTACAATGACGGCCTCATTGACCCCAACTGGGCAGGCTATGCCAGCGTAGCCGATATCAAGACCCGGGCCGTGAACAGCGAGGTCGGGTATATGATGATGAATATCCAGGAGATCCCCGACTATGAGCAGGCCATCCCCTCTGATTCCGACCTGCCGACCTGGGTGCCCATCAAACGGCCCGTCCGCTATGCGGGACAGACCTTCCACATGGGCGGAGAGCGCAGCCGTCTGGGCTTGGGCACCGTTTCCGTCAACGCGAAGTCTTCGGATATTCCCTTGCTGGTCAGCTGGTGCGACTGGCGGTACAGCCCCAAGGGCAGCGAGATCGTTTCCTTCGGCGAAGAGGGCGTGCTCTGGAACTGGGATGAGAACGGCAAGCGCGTCGCAACCGAGTTTGCCTTCAGCAATCCGGGCGGCTTCGGCTTCGGCTGGATCACCCTGTTCTACGGCTTCAACGCGCTTGCCGAACACGGAATGGGAGACAACGCCGTAACCGACCTGCAGCCCGGCTGGGATAAGATGAAGGACATCGTCGCCTACTGGGCCACCTGGGACTACGACGGCGCGTATGAATACCCCACCGGCGCGAAGCTCAATCAGGAGCAGTCCGATAAAGTGGATCAGTATAAAAACGACGTGGCCACCTATATCTCCGAGAACTACCTGGCCTTTGTGGATAATTCCAAGCCGCTCAGCGAGTGGGATTCCTATGTCAACGAACTGATGCAGCATAATTTCCCGGAGGTTGTGGCCCTGTATCAGGAAGCGTACGATACATTCCAGGCCACCATGGTCTACTGATACGGCCACCCCCATGTTTGCTCGGCCGGAGTGGTAAAGAATAAGGCTGTATGCTTCCGCTTTCTCTTTCTCTTCTTTTCTTCAGGGCTGCATACAGCCTTTTTCTGGAAGTCCCGGCGGGACCGAAAATACAATCTGATATAAGGGAGGCAGAAAAATGAATGGATTGGAGAAGTATCCATACCTGTTCCGACAGCTTCGTCTGGGGAACACGATCTTCCGAAACCGAATCTTTTCAGCGCCCACAGGGCTCTATGATCTGACGCCGGAAAATGCCCCCACTGAAGATTACATCCGCTATTGGGAGCGAAAAGCCAAGGGCGGCTGCGCATCGGTGAATATCGGCGAATGCTATGTGGATGGCGTCGTACCTGTCAGACGCTCTTACGAATGCATCAATCTTAAGGAGCGCAAGCTGAACCGCAACGGTCTGGCCAAGGTGGCCAATGCCATCAGCCGGTACGGAGCCGTACCCACGATTGAGCTGATGAAGCTGGGCATCGCCGGTTCTGAAGCGGTGGGGCTTGAACCGGTCGCCCCAACCGGCGGACCGCATCCCCTGCGCCCGGATGTGATCTGCCATGAGATGACCGAGGAAGAGATCCTGCAGACCATCGAAGACTACTCCGAGGCAGCCCTGTATGCCAAGAACCGGGGCTTTGGTATGGCTATGGTACATGCCGGACACGGCTGGCTGCCCCAGCAGTTTTTCTCTCCCCTCATTAATAGGCGTACCGACCGCTGGGGCGGCTCTGCGGAAAACCGCGCCCGCTTCACCGTCGCCATCGTTGACGAGATCCACCGCAAATGCGGCAGGGGCTTTCCGGTGGAGGTACGCATAAGCGGCAGCGAAATGTTTGAGGGCGGCTACGACATAAACGGCGGCATTGAGTTTGCCAAGCAATTGGAAGGCCACGCAGATCTCATCCATGTCTCTGTAGGCAACCTCTATATTCCGGCGACTGAAGCGTATACGCATCCCGGCATTTTCCGGGAAGGCGGCTGCAATGTCCCCCTCGCCGCAGAGATCAAAAAGCATGTTTCCACCCCCATCGCCACCATCGGAGGACTTTCCGATCCCGATCAGCTGGAGGAAATCCTTGCCGCAGGGCAGGCGGATGTGGTGGAGATGGCCCGGGGCCTCATCTGCGACCCGGATCTGCCCATCAAGTGCCGGACCGGCAGGGATAAGGAAGTCCGCCGGTGTCTTCGCTGCTTCCGCTGCGTCGGGCAGGAGTATGACCACGGCAGACTGTTTTGCACCATTAACCCGGAATCCGGCAAGGATCGGGAGATCAGCGCGCTGCCACCCATGAGGGAGCATAAGAACGTTCTGGTGGCAGGCGGCGGCATAGCCGGCATGGAGGCCGCCTTGACAGCTGCGGGCGAGGGACACCGGGTCATCCTTTGCGAGAAGGGGTCGGAGCTGGGGGGAGTACTCCTCTGCGAGAAGGACGTTCCCTTCAAAAAAAGGGTCTACGACTATATCCTGCAGCAGCGGATGCTGATCGCGAAAGCCGGCATCGACGTACGCCTGAATACCCCCGTGACTCCGGAGCTGGTAAAGAGCCTGCAGCCGGACGTGATCATCGCCGCCATTGGAGCCAAGCCTTCTCTGCCGCCCATTCCGGGCATTGACGGGAAGAACGTGCTTACCGCAGCCCAGGCCTTCGGAGACCCGGACCTCGTGAAGGGGAAGGCTGTGGTGATCGGAGCGGGGCAGACCGGGTTGGAGCTGGCCATATTCCTGGCTGAGTTGGGAAAACCCGTGGAAATTCTGGAGATGACGAAGCTCAACGCCGCAGCCATGACCTACGGTTCCAAGCTTCAGGAATGCAAGCTTGCCGTCCGTTACGAGACGGAGGTAAAGGAGATCACCCCGACCGGCATCCTCTGCGAAACGGCCAATGGGACCGAAGCCTTGGAAGCGGATACGGTCATCCTCGCGGCCGGGCAGTCTCCCTTGTGGGACGAAGCGGAGGCTCTCAGCTATTGTGCGGGCGAGTTTTACCAGGTGGGCGACTGCCGCTCCACCCGGACCATTCTCGCGGCCACTGCCGAGGCCTGGACTGTAGCCAAGAGCATCGGCAGGTATTGATGCACAGAACGGCCGGAGGACGAGGCTTTTCCTCCGACGGCGAAGGACTGAAGCATTGACCATCGGCCACCCCTGTGTTCTGCGCAGGGGTGGCTCTTTTTTCACCACATATCCTGCGGGCTGTTTTTTGATTTGTTCGGTTTGCGCCGTCTATGCCCTGAGCGCCCCGGTTTTGACTGCCTTATGGCGAAAATCATTGCCGAGGCGAACCGCCTGGGGTATAATGTAGCTATGGATATCGGCAAATAAGCCCTCCGGCAGACGCCGGAGACGGCGCACGGGAGGAACAGGGATCATGAACAGTACCCAGCTGCAGTATTTCCTTGCGGCGGCAAAATTCGAGAACTTCACCAAAGCCGCCGAGACCCTGTATATCTCCCAGCCGGTATTGGGAAGGCAAATCTCCAATCTGGAAAAGGAGCTGGGCTTCCCCCTGTTCGAGAGGAGCCGGAAAACCGTCCGGCTGACGAAGTACGGCAGAATGTTCGAGATATTTGCCCGGGAAACGGTGGAACGGTATGAAGCCATGGCCCGGACCATTCAGGAGGAGCTGCGCCAAAACAGCATGACCCTGAAGATCGGGTCGGTGGATGGGCAACTGCTGGAGAACTACTTTGGTCCCGCCCTGAAGTATGCCGTGGAGCATTATCCCAATCTGCATATTTCCGTGAACTATTATCCCAATACGGTGAAAATGCTCGACGCCATGAATGTGGGGGAGATCGACGCCTCCATTGCCGGAGACCTGGGCATCGCCACGCTGCAGACCCCCGTGGAATACAAGCAGATCGGCGTCATCCGATGCTGCTTTGCAGTGCCGACTTCCCTGCCGCTGGCGCAAAAGGAGGACCCCACCGAGGAGGACTTTCATGCCGTGCGCTTTATCCTCCGCAGCGAGGAGGACAGTAGGACCTCCCGGGGGCTGCAGCTGGAAATCGCAACGCAGTACGGCATCACGGATTTTGTCGAGGTGCCGAATATCGCCACCCTCACCGCGCTGGTCAGATCCGGGGTGGGCGTAACCGTAGTGATGGACAACGACGAATTATGCTTCGACCCAGGGATCAGGAAGATCTACATTCCTGACGGGCATTCCTTCGAGGAATACCTGATCTGGAGAAAGGACAACGTCAATCCGGCCATTGGAGAATTCTGCAGGGTGCTGGATGAGACGAAGAATGAATAAGATAGTCCATGAAGCGCCGGGGCCCGGAAGAAATTGTGTCTTCCGAGCCCCGGTCCATCCAAAGCGGCATACGGTCAGGCGAGGAGGCGCGGGCTTCTTCGCGCCTTTCGCTTTGCTTGACCACCCGGCGCAGCGGATAAAAAGGACCCGGACCGCCTTTTGGCTGGTCCGGGTCGAATCATGCAGCGCAGATTATTCGTCGAAGCCCTTGCCCATGTAGCAGAAGGTCATGGTGAGTTCCATATCCGTGAGTCTTCTGCCTTTCATCTTGATCACCTTCTCCGGATGGGGGTAGGGGAAGTTCATGGCCAGGAGGGCGTCGTTGATGAGGATGCCGGAGCCGTGGAGCTGTTCCGCATGGAGCAGACTGTACACCATACCGGCGCCGCCCACCTCGGGGGGGATCATGCCGTCAAAGCCGGGCATCCCCATCATGGGCCGCTTCTCCCCGGGCTTCAGGGGCGGGAACTTGGAGAAATCCGGTCTGCCGATGCCCGCTGGGGTCAGGCAGAAAACGTACACGCCCTTGCCCTTCACCTCGTTGGCCAGGGACATGATCAGACTGGTGGCGGAGGCCTTGCCCGCGGTGTACATGCTGCCGCCCACCATCGGGGGCATGTAATGGAACTGCGTGGCGCTGTAGGTCACAACCCCGTGGCCTCTCTCCACCATAGCAGGGACAAAGGCCTTGATGGCCATCATCACACCCTTGCCGGAGATGGCAAAGCTCTGCTCCAGATCGGAGACGGGAGAGCTGAGGATGGGCCCGTTCAGCCGCATGTTCATGGCGTTGTTCAGGAGCATGTCCACCTTGCCGAATTTGGCAAAAGCCTTCTCCGCCAGGTTATCGATATCCTCCTGAAGCGTGACGTTGGTCTTGACGAAAATGGCGCTGTCCGGGCCGCTCTCCAGATTGATGACCCGTTCCGCTTCCGCGCCGGCGGTCTCATTCAGATCCGCAACGACCACCTTGCCTCCTGCCCATGCGATCGCCCGGGCATAACCCAGACCCACATTGCTGGCGCTGCCGGTGATCACCGCCACTTCGCCCTGCAGGCAGCCCTTCTTCAAGCCGGTATAGGTCAGGTCAATGGGCTCGATGTTCAGAAAGGATTCCTGCTTTTCCCCGCTGAGCGTGACAAAGGTTCCCATGATTTGTGTACCTCCTGTATCGTTATTTTCACTTATCCTCTTGCTGTTTGGTTAGTTTACCACATATCTCCTGGCTATGCAAGCCGGTTTTTCGTGAAATCGACGATTCCGGTGAACGTCTCCCCCTGCTCCCTTTGCGGCAGCGCCCCGCTCCGATAAAAGACTCCCCGCGTCCGCAGACGCGGGGAGACCGGAAAGAAACCGATCAGTATTTGCCGTACGTCCGAACCGTCTCGAACATGGCTTCCACGTTCTCCCGTTTCACGTGGCTGAGGCCGGAGCTGGTCATGAAGATGAAGC
>CAMVBX010000049.1 GCA_947165825.1 uncultured Clostridia bacterium | reverse complement strand
GAGCGTCTGCCTCCGGAGCAGAAGGTCGTGCGTTCGAGTCGCGTCAGGCGTGCCAAAAACCGGCATCCGTTCATCGGATGCCGGTTTTGGTGTATATCCGGGCGGCAGCAGACGGATCCCGAAAGGGATTCAGTCCTTCCGGGGACGCGGCATGCCGAAATTCGGTGTCTCCACGCCGTTGTCCTCCCGGAACAGGAAGCGGAGCCCATCCTGGATGACCTTTCCCCAGGAGGTGCCCCAGTGGGATTCCCGGCTGTCTACGATGAGGCAGAGCTGCCGGTTCGTGAGCTTCAGGGAATCCTTCATGCGGCGGTAGAGGGGGATCAGATAGTCAAAGACCAGAACTTCGATTCCCTGGTCCCCGGTATACAGATAGAAGCGCACATTCTCCAGCTTTCCGGGATCGTAAGCGTCGATCCTGGCCAGATAATCCTCCGCCTCCAGAAGACCCAGGCCGCAGGACAGGTCCAGGGAACGTCCGAACACGTCGGGGTCCTTGAAGGTCATGTAGAGGGACTCCAGGCCGCCCATGGAGGCGCCGCCGACGGCGGTGTGGGCCGCGTCCGGCAGGGTCATGAAGTTCGCGTCGATGACGGGCTTCAGCGTATCCCGGATGAAATCGGCGTAATAGCCGCCCAGGGGATTGACCTTCCGCGCATCGGGACGGCGGGGACCGCCGAAATTCAGGTCGGGCTTCAGGGGCGGCAGCAGCTCGTTGCTCCGGTCATCGGAGGTATCCACAGCCACCACCATGCACTGCAGTTCCGGCTCCAGCTCGCTGATGCGCAGTTCGCAATCCCAGCTGCCCATGGCCGGATTGGCCTTTTCGGGGAACACCACCTGTCCGTCATGCAGGTACAGCACAGGGAAACGCCTCACCCCGTCGTAACTCTCCGGAGTCCAGACCCGGATGGTGCGCATGCGCTTGTCCGGGATGGGATCCATGGGGATCTGGAAGGTGACCAGCTTGCCCCGCTTTACCCATTCGGAATGGTCTTCAAAAACGACAGCCATAGGTTTCGCTCCTTTCACATTCTTTCTTTTTTTGGCATTTTGTAAAAGTATATCATTTTTTTCGCAGTCATACAACGTATGCATTCGAGGGGCTCCCTGGCGGCGGAATCCGCATCCCCGGTAGCTTTTTCTCCCGGCCTGTGATACCATGGTCAGAGACTGGGAAGGGAGACGAAGAAACATGGCGGACGATCTGCACGGTTATATCGCCCTGATCACCGGGGGCTCCAGCGGTCTTGGGTATGAGATGGCAAAGCAGCTTCTGCGCCAGGGAGCGACGGTGATCATCGCCGCTCGGGGCGGGAAGCGGCTGGAGGAGGCCCGGGAAAAGCTCTCCGCCATCGGGGACGTCCGGGCCGTTGCGATGGACGTACGGGACGAAGCCTCCGTGGAGCAGGCAGCCGCATGGGTCGCGGAACGCTTCGACCATCTGGATATGGCGGTAAGCAACGCGGGCATCGGCAACAACGCCCCGGGGATGGAGGATCTGCCGCCGGACCACCGGTTTTACGATATCCCCGTTTCCGCCGTGCGGGCGGTGCTGGACACCAATCTGATGGGGTATTTTCTGGTCGCCCGCCGGTTCGTTCCCCTCCTGATGAAGCGGGGCGGCAGCCTGGTATACGTCTCCACCAGCACGGGAACGATCACCCGGCCGGGGCAGTTCCCCTACGGCCCCTCCAAGGCGGGCGGGGAGGCCATGTGCGCCATTCTGGCGGAGGAGCTGCGGGACGCCGGGATCGCGGTAAACGTGATCTGCCCCGGAGGCTTCACGGATACCAACATGGCGCCCAAGGGCGCCGCGGAGGCCATGCGGGAAAACGGCAGACCGGTTCTGCCTCCCACGGTACTGAACGAGACCATCTCCTTCCTGGCCTCCCCGGCTTCCGCCGGGATCACCGGGGAAAAGATCGTGGGTAAGGATCTGGACGCCTGGCTGAAGGCCAGGGGGATAACATTCCATCGGGCATGACGATACCCTGCACAGAACGGCCGCACCGGGTCTTCCGGTGCGGCCGTTCAGACTGTAGACAAACCCGAAAATGGAACGAAAACGGGAAGGAAGATAGCGCGAAAGAAACCCAGGAGGGGTGTCTTTCGCGTTCAATCAGAAGTTTTTCGAACAATTTCTACCGTATTTCCTGTTCGAAAAACTTGCTTCAGCGGGGCGACAAGACTTTGTCGACACGCTGAACGGCCGCACCGGGTCTTCCGGTGCGGCCGATTTTTTCAGGTTTTTGTCTTTTCCTTTCGGCAAAGATAAAGCAGATGGCTGTTATGGCCCAGCAGCTCCCGTTTTTCCGCAAAGACCAGGTGCCACGCGGCAAAAGCGGGAAAATCCGCGTCCGAAATGCAGAAATCCGGACGGTGTTCCAGGGGTTCCAGGATGCCGTCCGTTCCGGCCGTTGTGATATGGGAAACGGGTTTGCGGGAAAACAGTTCCTCAAACTCCGTCACGTCATATCCGGTAAACAGCTGCTCCTTGAAATGCCGCACCCGGTACTCCCAGGTGAAGTTTTCCTCCTGACCGGAAGCCCAGTTCCCGGAGAGATAGTTCGCATACATGACGGCATAGACGGAGAGAAAGGCAAACAGGAGCACGCCTCCCGGCTTCGTCACCCGAACGGCCTCGTCGATCGCCCGGTCCGCTTCCTCCCTCTCATACAGGTGATACATGGGACCCAGCACCAGGGTCAGATCGAAGGCATCCGCCGGAAAGGCGGAAAGATCCACAGCGTCCCCCCGGTATGCGTGAAGGTTCTCCAACCCCCGGGCGTTCTTTTGCAGGATCGCCAGATTGCTCTCCACCAGTTCCACGGCGGCCACGTCCATGCCTTCTTTGGCCAGAGCGACGGAATACCGGCCCGTTCCGGCTCCGACCTCCAGCACCTTCGCCCCCGGCTTCGCAAAGCGATGGATATAGTGCATGGTCGTGAGATACTCCAGCTGGCCGTGCCGGCTTCTCTCCAGCCGCCCGTCTTCGTCGGTCTGCGCATAAAAATCCCGCACGATCTCTTCCCTTGTCTTATCCGCAGACTTCCCGTATGCCTCCCGGAAGCTGTCTTCCATGTCGATCCCTCCGCAAACGCCGATCTTTCGCGGCGCTTTTCCCACACTCTACCACATTCCCCCGCCCGCCGCAAGGAGCGGGGCCAGGCAGGCGGCGCTCCCGCTTTCCAGGTCCTCCCGGATGCGGAACCGGGCGGCAAGACCCCGGGAATCATGGGAAAAGGCCGGGGAACGGCATTCGATTGGACAGAATATCCAGAAAACGTACCCTGCCGCTGCATAAAACGGGAGGGCTCGGGCTTCTTATCTCCGAAAGACCCCGGTAGCTTTTGCTGCCCGAAAACCACGGTTATGAAAGGAGCACCAATTCATATGACATTCGAAGAACTGGAAGCCTACAGACGCACTCACCCCCGCATACCGCCGGAAAAGCTGCTGGCCGCATACAAGGGGCTGCGGGTAGAGAAGATCAATCCCGCCCACATGGCCCGCATGGATCTCACCGGCTCTCCTCACCCGGTCCTGGATCGGGACCTGCGGCTCTGCGGCATGGAATACGGCTGGGACTTCGAAAAGAAGGGGTATGTGGAGATGGAAAACGACGACATGGGAACATATCTCTACAAGCCGGAGCGGGACGCGGAGGGGCGCGATATCCTTCCGGAGGGATGGGTGGATTCCCGCGCGTACGACGAATTCCTGAACGAGATGGCCAATGAGCTCGCGGCGGAGCTGGGCCTATGCTGACCCATTGCCGGGAGAGGAGCGGATTTGCCGTTTTCCTCCTCCGGTTCCTCCCGCATCCCGCCGCCGTTCCGGGGAAAGGAAGAGCTGCCGATCCGTCTTGAAAAATGGCGGGAAAAACCTTATAATAGTTCAATCGAAATTTTACCGCGTTTTTCCGACGCGTGAAGAAAGGATTGCCCCTATGATCCAAAGCACGAATTTTCCCCTTTCCTCTTACTGCGTAAAGCCCTTCGGCAGCTGGGACAGGCTGGCGGAGGAAATCAAGACCCTGGGCCTGGACGGGATCGAGGCCATTGCCGATCCGGACGACCTGGACGACGCGCTTCCCCGCTCCCTGGTATCCGGCTGGCACATGACCTTCTATCCGGACTGGCTGGATTTCTGGCGGCATGACGAAAAGGCTCTGCTGCGGAAGTTCCACTCCTGGGAGGAGATCGGTCAGGTATACCGGGGAACGGAGCCGGAGGACCTGATGCGGCAGTTCCGTGATGATCTGGCTCTGGCTCTGCGCTTCAAGCCCCCCTATATGGTCTTCCATGTTTCCGACGTCTCCCTGGAGGAGGGGTATACCTACAAATGGTTCCACACGGACAAGGAGGTCCTGGACGGGGCCATCGAATTCATCAACGCCCTCCTGGAGGGGGTGGAGCCCACCTTCGACTTCCTGGTGGAGAATCAGTGGTGGCCCGGCTTCACCTTTACGGAACCGGAAAAAACGGAATACCTCCTCTCCGGGATCAAGTATCCCCGGGTGGGGATCATGCTGGATACGGGCCATCTGATGAACGCCAACTGGTCCATCCGCAGCCAGGGGGACGGGATCCGGTATATCCTCTCCATGATCGAGAAGCACGGAGAACTGGCCAGGCGCATTTACGGCATTCATTTCCATCAGTCCGTCAGCGGGGCCTATTGCCGGAAGACCGTGGGGCAGATGCCCGCAGATTTCCCGAAGGAGTATTTCTCCGCCTTCGGCTATTCCTACTCCCATATCCAGAGCATCGACCGTCACCGCCCCTGGACGGATCCGGAATGCGTGCGGATCCTTGACCGGGTGGAGCCCAGATACCTCACCCATGAGATCAGCACCAGCCTGAAGCGCCCCCAGCTGAAGGCGGTGGGGGATCAGCTGCGGGTAATTGCCAAGGGATACGGCAGATAATGCGGAATCGGGACGCCTTCTCCGGATGCCACCCCCTGGTGAACTTTCTGTATTTCGCCCTGGTTCTGGTATTCGGCATGTGCTTCATGCACCCCATCTGCCTGGTGATTTCCCTGGGCAGCGCCACGGCATACAACCTTTACCTGAAGGGGAGAAAAGGCCTGCGCTTTTCTCTCCGCTTTTTGCTGCCCATGATGATCCTTGCGGCGGTGCTGAACCCTGCTTTCAATCATGAGGGCGTCACCATCCTGGCCTACACCCCCAACAGCAACCCCATCACCCTGGAAAGTCTGGTCTACGGCGCGGCCAGCGCCTTCATGCTGGCCTGCATCGTCCAGTGGTTTTCCTGCTACAACGAGGTCATGACCTCGGACAAATTCGTCTATCTCTTCGGCCGGATCATTCCGGCCCTGAGCCTGGTGCTGAGCATGACCCTCCGCTTCGTGCCGAAGTTCACCGCCCAGCTGAAGACCATCCGGACCGCGCAGCAGTGCGTGGGGCGGGACGTATCCGACGGAAGCATCACCCAGCGGATCCGGAACGGGATCACCATTCTCTCCATCCTGGTGACCTGGAGCCTGGAGAACGCCATCGAGACCGCGGACAGCATGAAGAGCCGGGGATACGGCCTGCCGGGGCGCAGTGCCTTTTCCATCTACTGGTTGGACAGCCGGGACAAGGCCCTTCTCCTCTGGCTGGGCTTCTGCTGCTGGTACGTCGTCTTCGGCTGGATCAGCGGCGCCTTGGCCTTCCGGTACTACCCTTCCGTCAAATGGGCGGCCTTCGGGCCTTTCCCCTTCAGCTTTTTCCTGGTCTATCTCGCTTTGTGCCTGACCCCGTTGATCCTGAACGGAAGGGAGGATGTGAAATGGAAACATTTGCGGTCCGGGACCTGAGCTTCGCCTATCCGGAGCAGCGGCAGGATACCCTTTCCCATCTCACCTTCTCCATCCCCCGGGGGCAGTTCGTTACCCTTTGCGGCCCCTCCGGCTGCGGAAAGAGCACCCTGCTGCGGCAGTTCAAGTCCGTCCTCGCCCCTGCGGGAGATCTCCGGGGGGAGATCTTCTTCGAGGGCAGGCCTCTGGGGGCGCTGGACCAGCGCGAGCAGAGCGAGCGCATCGGCTTTGTGCAGCAGAGCCCGGAGAACCAGATCGTCACGGATAAGGTCTGGCATGAGCTGGCCTTTGGCCTGGAGAGCCTGGGGTACGACACCCCCGCCATCCGCAGCCGGGTGGCGGAAATGGCCTCCTTTTTCGGCATCCAGAACTGGTTTTACCGGAACGTCGCGGAGCTTTCCGGCGGACAGAAGCAGCTGCTGAATCTGGCCTCCATCATGGCCATGCAGCCCTCCGTGCTGATTCTGGACGAGCCCACCAGCCAGCTGGATCCGATCGCCGCCTCGGACTTTCTCGCCACCATCGGCAAGGTGAACCGGGAGCTGGGGACCACGATCCTCCTGACGGAGCATCGTCTGGAGGAAGCCTTCCCCCTCTCCGACCGGGTGATGGTGATGGATAAGGGCCGGCTCATCGCGGACGGTACGCCGACTGAAGCGGGCGCGGCCCTCCGGGGCAGCGGCCACGGGATGTTCCTGGCCATGCCCACTGCCATGCGGGTATGGGCTTCGGTGCAGGATTCCTCCCCCTGCCCCATCACGGTTCGGGATGGGCGGGACTGGCTCGCGGATTACGCGGAGCGGCATCCCCTGGGCGCGCTTCCGGCGGAACGGATCCCCGCAGCGGGAGAGGAGACCGCCATATCCCTGGAGGACGTATGGTTCAAATATGACAAGGATCTGCCGGACGTGGTGAAGGGGGTCAGCCTGGAGGTCCGGAAGGGCGAGTTCCTGGCCCTCCTGGGCGGCAACGGCACTGGAAAAACCACGACTCTTTCCCTGATCGGCGGGCTGCAGAAGCCCTACCGGGGAGAGGTGAAGCTGAACGGCCGGGTGGGCACCCTGCCCCAGAATCCCCAGACGCTGTTCGTGAAGAAGACCGTCCGGGAGGATCTGTTTGAGCTTTTCCGGGGCACGAAGACGGACAAAGCCCTGCAGGAGGCCCGGGTAGCCCGGGCGGTGCAGCTCTGCCGCCTGGAGGAGCTGCTGGACCGGCATCCCTATGACCTCTCCGGAGGCGAACAGCAGCGGGCAGCCCTGGCCAAGATCCTGCTCCTGGATCCGGAGATCCTCCTGCTGGACGAACCCACCAAGGGGCTGGACGCGGAGTTTAAGCAGGTCTTCGCCATGATCCTGAAAACCCTGCTGCGCCGGGGCGTCACCATATTTATGGTCAGCCACGACGTGGAGTTCTGCGCGGCCTACGCAGACCGCTGCGCCCTGTTCTTCGACGGGAACATCGTCTCCGAGGGCAGGCCGCGGCAGTTTTTCTCCGGCAACAGCTTCTATACCACCTCCGCCAACCGCATGGCCCGGAGCTTGCTCCCGGAGGCGGTGACGCCCCGGGACGTGATCGCCGCCTGCGGCGGGACTCTGCCGCCGGAGCCGGAACTGCCTGAGGATACGCCGCCCCTTCCGGAGCCATCGGAGGACAGCGCGGACGCCAAGCCGGGAAAGCTGCCCCTCTGGCGCATCCTTCTGGGCAGTCTCAGCGGCCTGGGGGCGCTTATCCTGTTTATCCATACCCTCTCCCAGCAGGATCTCTCCGCCCTGATCCGGGAGGATGGGCTGACCACAGCCGCCTACGAAAATATCCCCCTGTATCTGCTCCTGGTGGCCTGCCTGCTGATCAGCGCCTTTGCCCTCAGCCGGAGGGCGGCGGCGCCGGTGCGGGTACAGACGCCGAAGGAGAAGCGAAGGCTCTCCCGGCGGACCCTGGCCGCCGCGATCTGTATCCTGCTCCTCATCCCCCTCACCATCTTCGTGGGGGTCTATTATCTGGGCGGGCGGAAATACTACTTCATCGCCCTGCTGATTATGCTGGAGACCATGATCCCCTTCTTCCTGGTGTTCGAGGGGAGAAAGCCCCAGGCCCGGGAGCTGGTGATCATCGCCGTGCTCTGCGCCATCGGCGTGGTGGGGCGGGCAGCCTTTTTCATGCTGCCCATCTTCACTCCGGTGCTGGCCCTGGTGATCATCGCCGGGGTGGGCATGGGAGGCGAAACGGGCTTCCTGGTGGGCTCCATGACCATGGTGGCCTCCAACGTTCTATTCGGTCAGGGACCCTGGACCCCCTTCCAGATGTTCTCCGCCGGGATCATCGGCTTTCTGGCCGGGGTGCTGTTCCGGAAGGGGCTGCTGCGCCGCAGCCGGGTTTCCCTGTGCATCTTCGGCGTCATCACCACGGTGGTGATCTACGGCGGCCTGATGAATCCCTTCGCCGCCCTGAGTTATGCCCAGACGCTCAACTGGAAGCTGCTCCTCACCTACTATATCTCCGGTTTCCCGGTGGACCTGGTCCACGCGTCGGCCACGGTGTTCTTCCTCTGGCTGGCGGCGGAGCCCATGCTGGAAAAGCTGGACCGGATCAAGGTGAAATACGGGCTGATGGAACCCTGAACTCCTCGGGAGGTGGTATCGTTGAAAAAGAAGCTCAAGACCCTCTGCCTGATCCTGATCGCCGTATGTCTGGCCGCGTTACTGTTCCGAATCGCAGAATCCGTCGCCGAATACAAAGTGATGAACCATTCTGAACAGCTGAAAAGCCAGCTGGTGCGGGAAAACCTCATATCCTCCCCCTCCGAATGCGATGTTCGGGTCAACCGGCCCTGGTACAGTCTGAATCCGGAAAAATGGGTCTATGAAGCGTCCTGGGGAGACCCGCCCCGCACCGCGGATTATACGTTAAGCGACAGGGGTTTTTCCGAGCTGGAAAGCTAAAAATGATCCCGACCGGCAGTGCCGGTCGGGATCGGGTTTTTTCCCCTCAGTCCCTGCGGATCAAATCCCGGAGAGACTTGCCGTAAAAGAAATCATGGGTGAGCCTGTCGTACTCCGCCCATAGAGGCAGGGTCTGGCAATCCGCCGCCTTGGGGCAGGGGGTGGCGTCCGCGGTGAGGCAGGCCACGGCGGAGAGGGAGCCGACCATCCGCTCCAGAATCTCCCCCACCGGGTATTCCTCCGGTCTGCGGCACAGGCGATAACCGCCTCCCTTTCCGCTCACCCCGGTGATCAGGCCGCCCTCCACCAGTTCCTTCACGATGATCTCCAGGTATTTCTTGGAGATCTCCTGCCGGGCTGCAATATCCTTCAGGGGCTGATATTCTTCCCCCTCATGCTCCGCCAGGTCGATCATTACCCGCAGCGCATAGCGTCCCTTTGTGGAGATCATGGCACATCCCCCTTCCTTTTGTCTATCATACCGCAGGGTGGTTCGAAAAAGCAAGGGGAGCGGCAGGAATATTACCTATTGACATAGTAGGTGAATAGGTGTATAGTGCGGACAAGAGCACAAAGGAGGTCTGTGACATGAGGATCTATGCCGATAATGCCGCGACCACGAAGATGAGCCGCGCAGCCATAGACGCCATGACCGTCTGTCTGGAGGAGGAATACGGCAATCCTTCCAGCCTCTATACCCTGGGGCAGCGGGCCAAGGAGCGGCTGGAGCAGGCCCGGGGAGAAATCGCCGCCGTCATCGGAGCCCAACCCGGAGAGATCACCATCACCTCCGGCGGCAGCGAGGCGGACAATCAGGCCCTCCGCACCGGAGCGGCCCTGGGTCGGCGGGCAGGAAAAACGCATATCCTCTCCACCGCCTTCGAGCACCACGCCATCCTGCACACCCTGAAACGGCTGGAGGAGGAGGGGTTCACCGTCACCCTGCTCCCGGTGCACGAGGACGGGCTGGTCCGGGTGGAGGAGCTGGAGGCGGCCATAAGGGAGGATACCTGCCTGGTGTCCGTTATGTACGCCAACAATGAAATCGGCACCATCCAGCCCATTCGGGAGATCGGCGCCGTCTGCCGGAAGCATGGCGTTCTGTTCCACACGGACGCGGTACAGGCGGTGGGCCACGTGCCCATCGACGTAAAGGCGGAGAACATCGACCTGCTCTCCTCCTCGGCCCATAAGTTCCATGGGCCAAAGGGCATCGGCTTTCTCTATGCCCGGAAGGGGGTCCGGCCGGTACCCCTCATTGAAGGAGGCGCCCAGGAGGGCGGGCGAAGGGCCGGGACGGAGAACGTAGCCGCCGCAGCGGCCATGGCCGCAGCCCTGAAGGAAACCGCCGGGAGCATGGCGGAGACGGCGCCCAGGCTCCGGGCCCTGCGGGACAGACTTATCGCCGGACTGCGGGAAATCCCCCATTCCGCCCTGAACGGAGACGCGGAAAAACGGCTGCCCGGAAACGTGAATTTCTGCTTCGAGGGCATCGAGGGGGAATCCCTCCTCCTGCTGCTGGACGACCGGGGCATCTGCGCCTCCTCCGGCAGCGCCTGCACCTCCGGCTCCCTGGACCCCAGCCACGTGCTGCTGGCCATCGGGCGGGTGCACGACGTGGCCCACGGCTCCCTGCGTCTGACCCTGGGAGAGGACGCCACGGAGGAGGACGTGGACTACCTGATCCGGAACGTCAAAGAGGTCGTGGAATATCTGCGGGGCTTCTCCCCCATCTGGCGGGATCTTATTCAGGGAAAAGCCCGCTTCATCCTGTAAGGAGGAAAGAAAAATGGCACTGTACAGCGAAAAGGTAATGGACCATTTCCGCAACCCCCGGAACGTGGGGGTGATCGAGGACGCGGACGGCGTAGGCCAGGTGGGCAACGCCAAGTGCGGCGATATCATGAAGATGTACCTGAAGATCGAGGATGACGTGGTGACGGACGTGAAGTTCGAGACCTTCGGCTGCGGCAGCGCCATCGCCTCCAGCTCCATGGCCACGGAGCTCATTATGGGAAAGCCCCTGTCCGAAGTGAGCAAGCTCACCAATAAGGCCGTGGCGGAGGCCCTGGACGGACTGCCCGCCTACAAGATGCACTGCAGCGTTCTGGCGGAGGAGGCCATTCAGGCCGCCCTGGAGGATTACTACGCAAAGCACCCGGAGAAGCGGCCGGCATAAACGCCCGCTTCGGCATGAACCCGATATCTGTCCTGTCTTTTCCATATTCCATCCAGCCAGATCCCCCTCCTTTCCGGGAGGGGTATCTTCGCCTCGAAGCAGCCCCTCTCCGGAGGGCTCCGCATTGCAACGGACAGGATCTTGTGGTAAGCTGAGGAAGAAAAGGAAGCTATACCTTACGGGGAAAGGAGTCATCGAATGATATCAAGTGAGATCTGCGCAAAGGTATTGGAGGCGGCCGTTTCCACGGGGGCGGATTACGCCGAGATCTTTGCGGAGAACAGCATGAACCGCACCATCAGCATGGTTTCCGGCAAGGTGGACGCCATCAGCGACGGCGTTGTCTCCGGCGCGGCAGTTCGGGTGTACAAGGGGCTGCGGAGCGTCATGGCCACCACCGTGGACCTTTCCGGGGACGGTCTCGTCCGCTGCGCCCGGAAAGCCGCCCAGGCTCTCGGGGAGGGAAAGGCGGAGATCAGCGTCGTCCTGAGGGACCGGGTGTTCCCCCATATCCATCCGGTGCAGGCAGTCCCCTCCTCCGTTCCCAACAAGGAAAAGGTGGATATCCTCCGCATTGCCTGCCAGGGCGCCTACGCCTACGACAAGCGGATCCGGCAGGTAACCGGCAATTTCCTGGACGTGGACCGGAACATCCTCATCGCCAACACCGAGGGGATCCGGGCCTGCGACCGGCGCGTCCGCACCCGTATCGCCGTCACCGCCCTGGCGGACGCCAAGGACGGGGGGACCCAGACGGGCTCCTGCAGCCCCGGGCGGCGCATGGGCATGGAGCTCTTTGAAAACACCGTGGAGGCAGAGGCCGTGGGGCGTGAAGCCGCCCGGCAGGCGGTGGTCATGTCCGAAGCCGGGTACTGCCCCGCCGGAGTCATGCCCGTAGCCATCGGCAACGGCTTCGGCGGCGTCATCTTCCACGAAGCCTGCGGTCATTCCCTGGAGGCCACCTCCGTAGCCTACGGCCTGTCCCAGTTCGCGGGCAAGCTGGAAGAGAAGATCGCCGGAGAAAAGGTCAACGCCTACGACGACGGGACCATCCCCAATTCCTGGGGTTCCCTGGACTTCGACGACGAGGGTACTCCCGCCCGCCGGAACGTGCTCATTGAAAACGGCGTCCTGAAATCCTATATGATCGACAAGTTCGGCAGCCGGCGAATGGGCCTCCCGCCCACCGGAAACGCCCGCCGGGAGAGCTTCGAATACACCCCCACCTCCCGCATGACCAACACATATATCGGAGAGGGTCCGGATGAGAACGAGGCGATCATCGCCTCCATCGACAACGGCCTCTATGCCGCGGCTATGGGCGGCGGCTCCGTCAACCCCACCACGGGGGAGTTCAATTTCGCCGTTCGGGAAGGCTACCTGGTGAAAAACGGAAAAATCTGTGAACCCGTCCGGGGCGCTTCCCTGGTGGGCCGGGGCTCGGAAGTCATCCTGAATATCGACATGGTGGGCAAGGATCTGCTGCTGGCGGAGGGCATGTGCGGTTCCTCCAGCGGCTCCATTCCCGTATGCGTGGGCCAGCCCATGATCCGGGTATCGTCCATCACCGTGGGCGGAAGATAAGGAGGCAGTCATGGAATTCCAAGATTTCAAGATCATCGTTTCCGACGCGGCGAAAAAAGCCGGGATCGGGGACTACGAGCTGTACTATGTCTCCAAGGAGGAGAGCGAGGTTTCCCTGTTCAACGGGGAACCTACGGATTTCACCGCTTCTCTCTCCGGCGGGGTGGCCTTCCGCTGCATCGTCGGCGGGCATATGGGCTCCGCCTATACTCAGGAGCTTTCCCCGGAACAGGCGGAGAGTCTGGTCCGCCGGGCCAAGGACAACGCCCTCACCCTGGAAAAAGAGGCGGAGGTCTTCTTTGCCGAGGGCGGCGCGGCATATCCGGAATGCAGGCCCGCCGCCATGCCCGTCCTCACCCCGGATGAACTGATGAACGCAGCCCTGGCCGCAAACGAAGCGCTGAAGGGCTCCCATGAGAAGATCACAGACCGCTGCTCCACCCAGGCCGTCACCCTGCAGACCCAGACGAGCCTGATGAATTCCCGGGGTGTGGACCTCACCTGGACTAACGCGGTGGACGCGGTCATTCTCAGCGCCGTTGTATCCGACGGCATCGAGGACAACGACGACTTCGCCGTCAAGGCCGGGGATCCGGCCGCCCTGGATCTGAAGAAGATTGCCAAAGAGACCGCCGCCCGGGCGGCGGCCAAGCTGGGGGCGGGCGTTGCCCCCACCGGCATGTATCCGGTGATCTTCGCCCCCGAAGCCATGTACAGTCTGCTGCTCACCTTCGTTTCCGCCTTCAGCGCGGAGAACGCCCGGAAGGGGCTCTCCGCCCTCCAGGGGAAGGAGGGGCAGATCATCGCCTCCCCGGCGGTCACCCTGTCGGACGATCCCTTTTATCCGGAAAACGTCTATCCCCGGCCCTTCGACGGAGAGGGCAGCCCCACCGCCCGAAAGGATCTCATCGCCGGCGGCGTGCTGAAAACCCTGCTCTACGACCTCTCCACCGCCCATGCCGCCGGAAAACAGACCACCGGCAACGCCTCCCACTCCGGCTACGACTCCCCCGTATCCATCCAGCCCTATACCCTGGTCCTGGCTCCGGGCAAGCTGACGGAGGAAGAGCTGCTGGCCAAGTGCGGCAACGGAGTCTGGATCGATTCACTGGGGGGCACCCATGCGGGGGCCAACCCCATCAGCGGGGACTTCTCCCTGCAGAGCTCCGGCTTCATGGTGGAAAACGGCAGGAAGACCGCGGCGGTGCGTTCCTTTACCGTCTCCGGCAACTTCTTCGACCTGCTGAAAAGCATTACCGACCTGTCCGACAAAGCGGTGATGCCCCGGGTGGGTCTGCCCACCGTCGCCTCCCCCGCGGTGCTGGTCAAGGCGCTGACCATCTCCGGCAAATGAGTCCCGGCGGCTGACAAGCGGCATAGTGAAGCCCGTCCCGAAATGCTGGGGCGGGCTTTTTCCCGGATACGACAAAAAATACTGCTTGACAAGGCGCAGACTCCGTGTTATATTAATCAGGCTCACCGATATCGCGGGGTAGAGCAGTTCGGTAGCTCGTCGGGCTCATAACCCGGAGGTC
>CAMVBX010000048.1 GCA_947165825.1 uncultured Clostridia bacterium | reverse complement strand
TCCCGTTTTCGTTCCATTTTCGGGTTTGTCTACAGTCTGAGCGTGTCGACAAAGTTTTGGCGGCAAGATGAAGCCAGTTTTTCGAACAAAGACAAGGTACAGAATGGTTTGAAAAACTGAGGATTGAACGGGAAAGGAACCCAACCTGGGTTCCTTTCCCGCTTTCTTCCTTCCCGGTATCGTTCCGTTTTTCGGTTTGTCTGCAGTCTCCGTGCCTTTCTCTTTGCTCTTTATCCCGGATCCTGCTTCGTTCAGTAACTGTTGATCTCCAGACTCTCGTCGTCCTCCCCGGGCGTGATGCTCCGGAGCACCACGTGGTAGCTGTATTCATCGCTGACCTGTACCAGCACCCGGTCCCCGACATTTTTCCCCAGCACAGCCTTTCCCAGAGGGGATTCCTTGCTGATGAGCCATTTGGAGGGATCCTGACGAAGGGTCGTCACCAGCCGTATGCGCTGAAGCTCCTCGTCCTCCTCGAACCAGAGCTCCACCCAATCGAAAAGTCCGGCGGTATCCCCGCCGTCCTCCGGCGCGTCGATCACCACGGCTGTGGCAATCATGCGTTCCAGGTAGCGCACCCGGCTGTCATTCCGGTTCTTCTCCTGCTTCGCCGCCTTGTACTCAAAATTCTCGCTCAGGTCTCCGAAAGCCCGGGCGGTCTGAACGTCCTCGATGAGCTTGGGACGCAGGACTTTTGTCCGGTATTCGATCTCCTCCCGCATTTTCTGGATATCCACTTTGGTCAATTCATCATGCATGCCTTGTTCCTCCTGTTCGGTAGCTACTATACCACGCTTTTGTGTTCCGGACAACGGAAAGCCGATTGACTTCACGTTCCCGGCGTGGTATCTTTATCATAGCAAATCAGTATATTGCAATATATGGAGGGAATACAATGGGCGATTATCTGAAGGGCAAAGTAGCCATCGTGACCGGATCCGGCATGGGCATCGGCAGAGCCGTGGCCAAGGCTCTTGCAGCGGAAGGCTGCAAGGTCGTCACCAACAACCGGGCTCCCTGGAACGGGGTCATCCCTGTGGATGAGGAGAAGTTCTCCAAGCTCAGCAAGGAGATGCAGGATTGGGCGATGACCGAGTACGCCAAATACTACGGGGACGCTGAGCGTACCGCCCAGGAGATCCGGGATGCGGGCGGCGAAGCCGTGGCCTGCTTCGCGGACATTTCGGATTATGACCAGGCCGGCAAGCTCACCGAGTGCGCCCTGAAGACCTACGGCAAGGTGGATATCGTGGTGAACATCGCCTCTGCCTTCGGCTTCAGCCCGGTGCAGGATATGCCGAAGCAGCTTTGGGACAAAGTCAACGCGGCGAAGCCCACCGGCCATTTCTACGTCATCCGCCATGCGGTACAGCACATGATCGATCAGGGCTGGGGCCGTATCGTCAACTGCGCCTCCCCCGCCTGGGCGGGCGGCAACCTGCGTCAGTGCGAATACTGCGCCGCCAATGCCGGCGTCGTGGGCATGACCTACGGTCTCGCCGCCGAGCTGAAGGAATACGGCATCACCGCCAACACCTTCGCGCCCGCCGCCAAGACCCGGGCCAGCGTGGATATGGAGATCCATAACGTGCTGGAGGGCGAGCACAGCGTGATCAGCGGCAATCCCATCAGCTATGACGGCACCGCCGCCCCCGAGACCTTTGCCAACTTCATCGTGTGGCTCTGCGGCGAGGATGCCAAGGACGTCACCGGTCAGGTCTTCATGACCATGGGCAAGTTCATCGGGCGGTATGCCATTCCTTCCGTGGAAGGCGCCATGATGGCCGCCGGGGACGGCTGGAGTCTGGACGAAGTGAAGGAAAAGAACAAGGTGCTTTTCGAGAAGCGTCCTCCCATGCCTCCCCGGGAAAAGAAATAACGCGAAATCTGCACATGACCGGTCTGCCTGACGGCAGGCCGGTTTTTTCGGAGGAGGCTGTGGGATGGATGCATTTCGTGTACTGGAACCGGACTTTTTTGCCCCGGAACGGGATACCCGGGAGATTGCCCGGGATCTTCTGGGCCGGATCCTGGTTCATGAGGAGACTGCGGGGCGCATCGTGGAGACGGAAGCCTATCTGGGCGTCACCGACCGGGCCTGCCACGCCTGGGGCGGCAAGCGCACCCCCCGGCTGGAACCCCTGTACGGGCCGCCGGGCCATGCGTATATCTATCTGATCTATGGGATGTACCACTGTCTCAACGTGGTGACAAAGCCGGCCGGGCAGCCGGAATGCGTGCTGATCCGGGCTTTGGAGCCGATCGCCGGTCTGGAGATCATGGCAGACCGCAGCGGGCAAGCGAAGGCGGAACGGTTCTGCGCAGGTCCCGGCAGACTCTGCCGCGCCTTGGGTCTGGACCGAAGCCTCAGCGGCGTCAGTCTCCTTTCCGGTCCCTTCTTCCTGTCCGAGGGATCACCGGTCCCGGGATCGGAAATTCTCTCCTCCCCCCGGGTCGGGGTAGATTACGCCGGAGAAGACAAAGACCGCCCCTGGCGATTTTTCGTCAAGGGCAGTCCGTTTGTGAGCAAGGCTCCGGGTAAGAGGATCACACCAGCCGATTGGTAAGGGTGCCGATCCCCTGAATCTCCACCTGTACCACGTCTCCGGGCTTCAGCCAGACCCGTGTACCCTTGGGTCTGCCCAGGATGACCCCGGCGGGGGTACCGGTGAAGATCAGATCGTCCGGCTCAAGGCGGAAGAAGGAGGAACAGTACCGCACGATTTCCGCGCAGGAAAAAAGCATATTGGTCACGTCGTCATCCTGCCGTACTTCCCCATTTACCAGGCAGCGGATGCGATGCGGCTGCTCCGGATCGAATTCTTCCGCAGAAACGATCCGGGGGCCGATGGGAGCAAAGCCCGGCATGGATTTTCCCGTGAGCCACTGGGCCGAGCGAAACTGGCAGTCCCTCGCGCTGAGATCGTTGCCGCAGGTGTAGCCCCGGATCGCTGCCCTGGCTTCCTCCAGGGTGCCGTTCCACAGGGTTCTGCCGATCACCGCCACCAGCTCTGCCTCATAGTCATAGCAGCGGTGCCAGGGGGGCAGGAAGATCTCCTCTCCGTCCCAGGCGATACTGTCTCCGAATTTGGAGAACAGTACCGGTTCGGCAGGCGCCTCGCCTCCGGTCTCCTCCGCATGGCTCTTATAGTTCAGACCAACGCAAATAATCTTTCCCGGTTTCATTTCTCTCATGATCTCAACACCCCCGTTGTCCATATGCACAGCCCCGCCTGGAGCAAGGTGAGCAGCGGAAACCCGATCCGAAAAGCGAGATGTCTTGTTTTATGCCGGAACAGGAACATCCCGAGCGTTCCGCCCAGGGCTCCCCCCAGCAGGGCAGCCAGGAACAGGGCCGCCTCAGGAATCCTGCGATCGCCCCGCCTGGCGCGGCGCTTATCCGAAAGCATCAGCAGCATGGCCAGGACGTCAGCCGCCAGCAAATAGGCCAAAAGACCGGTATTCATCCCAGTTTGCGCTCCTTTTATTCTTGCGAAAGTCTAATCTCAGAGGTATAATACAGGGGAACAGAAGGAGGTCAAGGCATATGGATAGTCATCTGAACTGCATCACCCGCCTCCGCATCCGCCGGGGGGAGGAAGATACGAAAACCGCCTTTGGTCACGGTACCGCCATGCTTCTCCAGGGCATCCGGGAGCTCAGCTCTCTGAACCGGGCTGCCAAGCGTATGGGCATGGCCTACAGCAAGGCCTGGAAGAGCATCCGTTCCACGGAAGACCATCTGGGGTTCCCGCTGATCGAACGGAAAGCCCAGCACGGCAGCGTTCTCACGGAGCAGGGTGAACGTTTCCTGGATTATTTCCTCCGGGCGGAAGCCGCGGCGGAAGAAGCCGCCTCCAAGGTATTCGCAGACTGGTAATCATCCGCTGCATCAGCGGATCCTGCGGTAATACGGTCCGTTGGTCCGGTTTCCCGGCCAGGGACCTCTTTTCAGGCAGCGATTCCAGATCTCCCGACATTCTTCCCGTTTCTCGGTACTGAACCAGACCACGCCGTAATCCAACCCGCTCAGGGGCTTATCCCCCACGTACAGGGGCACGGGATTCAGAAGGACGGAATACTGCCTTCTTTGGCAGAGTACCGGGAATTCGACCCCCTGCCGATCCTTCAGGCAGCGGCGGCCGTCGCAGGTACCGCAGCCGTTCTTTCCCTGCATGGGGCAGCAGCGCAGGAGCATCAGCGGCATATGCCCGTACAGAAGGATACCCCGGGGGATCCTTCCCCCCAGGCGCCGGGCGTCTGACATGGGGATCTCCAGTGAAAGCAGCGTTTCCCGGATCCCGAGGGTTTCATAGACCCGAAGGGCCCGGGAATTTTCGATATTCAGGTCAAACCCGCCGGAAATACGGAAGCCCAGGCGGGACGCCAGACGCAGGCTCCCCAGATTCCCGGCGCAAAGCGTCTCCAATCCGGCGTTTTTCAAGGCCAGCAATTTCGGTATCAGCGTTTCTTCCCTGCCGGGCCAGATCAGCCTGGGCAGCTCTCCGATGAGCTTCGGGCCCAGGCTGCGCACCAGTCCCACGTCCAGTTCCTCCACCGGCAAATAGACCGCCTCCGCCTCCGGGGCGTCAAACAGCTGGCTGCTCCGCTCGAAACGCAGGCGCAGCCTCGGTTCCCCTTCCCGGCTGCCGCCGGTTTCCGGAACGAAGCCGCCGACAACGGGCAAAGGTGCGGGCTGCTCCCGCTCCGCCAGAAGCCGATCCAGGGCCTCTCTCCGCAAGGCGGAGAGGCCGGGGATCATCCAGCCCTCTTCCACTTCATTTCGTACGGAGCCGCAGCGGAAAGGGGTCCCTCCGGTTTTTTCCAATACGCCCGCCGCATCCTGCGGAGCGGTACGCACGGGTTCCGCCTTCTGCCCGGATACGACGAGGGTATGGATGCCGTCGCTCACCTGCAGCCGGGTCGGTTTCTCCTCCCCGCCCCAGAGGGTAAAGGCGACGGGCACCCGGCTCCGCTCCCGTCGGTACAGGCCGGAAAGCTGACCCAGCACCGCAGAGCTGGCGGCCTTGTCCTCCTCCGTCCGGCTTCCGAACATAGTCAGATCCCGCCGTCCCGTCAGGTAGCCGTCCGTCAGGCCGCTGCGGGAGAAGGCCTGCTCCAGCAAGCGGAGATCCGGCTGCTCCCCCCGCAGGGCGCGAACGCAGGCATCCGTGGCAGCAGCTACATATTCCGGCCGCCGCAGGCGGCCTTCAATCTTCAGGGAGCAGATGCCGGCAGCTTCCAGCTCCCGCAGATGCGGGATCAGACAGGCATCCTTGAGGGACAGGGCAAAGGGCCTTTCCCCTGCCCGGAAATCCAAGCGGCAGGGCTGCGCGCAGAGGCCCCGGTTCCCGCTCCGCTCCCCCAAAGCTGCGGAGAGAAGGCACTGACCGGAGACGCTCATGCACAGGGCGCCATGGATGAAGCACTCCAGCTCGACATCGCTCGCTTCCCGGATCCGGCGGATCTCCTCCAGGCTCAGTTCCCGGGCCAGGATCACGCGGGAAAAGCCCAGATCTTCCGCGGCTTTTGCCCCGTCCGCGTTATGGATCGTCATCTGCGTGGAGGCGTGTCGGGGAATGCTCGGGAGATGGGTGCGGAAAAGATCGGCGGCAGCCAGGTCCTGCAGAATCACCGCATCCGCCCCGCTTTCCCCGATCTCTTCCAGGACGGCATAGACGTCTCCCAGCTCCCCGTCCCGGATCAGGGTGTTCACGGTCACAAAGACGCGCACGTTCCGGCCGTGGCAGTACGCCACGGCCTCCTTCAGACTGTCTCCCCCGAAATTCTCCGCCCTGCGCCGGGCATTGAAGCTCCGGGCGCCCAGGTATACCGCATCCGCACCGCAGCGGACGGCGGCCCGCAGCTGCTCCGGTCCGCCCGCAGGAGCCAGGATTTCCATGCTCAGTCGGTCACCCGGATGGTTTCGATCACCGGCCGGTCCTTCAGAGCCACGGAACCGTTTGCATCCAGCACCGGGGTGTTTTCGCAGATCTCATCCACAATGTCCATCCCGTCCGTCACATGGCCGAAAGCGGCGTAAAGCCCATCCAGATGGGGGGCCTTTTCGTGCATGATGAAAAACTGGGCGCTGCCGCTGTTGAAATCGTTGGCCCGGGCCATGGAGATCACGCCCCGGTCATGGTCGATATTGTTCGTGACCCCGTTCTTCGCAAATTCGCCCTTGATCGGGCTGGCCTCCTTCGGGGTGCCGGTTTCGTCAAAACCGCCGCCCTGCATCATAAAGCCTTCGATGATGCGGTGAAAGGTCAGACCGTCATAGAATCCGGAGTTGGCCAGATTGATAAAATTGGTCACGCTGATGGGCGCGGTATCCGCATCCAGCTCCAGGCTGATGGTGCCGTAATCCTTGATGACAAGCTCCGCATGGTGCAGGCCGGACAGATAGGGGGAATCTTCCTGCTTCTCCGCCTTTTTCCCGCAGGACGCCAGCAGGACCAGGCAGAGAACGCAGAGGATGGAAATGAGCCATGCTTTTTTCATGTTGTGACCTCCCTTTCCCGCCCGTTTTTCGGGGGGACACGCTGATTTTAGCATAGACCGGCCCGCTTTTCCATACCCTTTTTCCTGAACGCTGTTTTGCCGGACTTGTCGAAAAAAAGCAAAATCCCTGTTGCGAGTTGGTACCGGTTTTGATATGATAAGCAGAGCATTTTTCAGGAGGCAGAAAAAACGTGGCTGGATACTCCCATCAGAAAAAAACGAAAAAGAGTACCCGGCGCATCCTGCTTGCCGCTCTGTTCTGGCTGATCCCCGCCGCGGTCTTTGTCCTGCTGGCCCATTTCGCGTTTTTCCAGAGTCCCAGCACAGTCGCCGCGGCCGAAGTCACTCCGGAACCCACCCCGCAGGCGGAGGTCACTCCGGAACCTACGCCCGAGCCCACGCCCGAACCTACGCCCGAACCGACACCCGAACCCGCCCCCATCTGGAACCAGGGGCAGAAGGAACTCCCCATAGACCAGGCCCCTGGAGAGGATATCCCCGAGTGCATCTTTGTGGATTCCAGCGGGAACCGGATAAAGGATTATACCTGGGGCGACGTGGTACCGGAATGTGAGCCGGTAGAAGACGATTTCTTCTCCGATACCGCGTTCATCGGCAATTCTCTGGCCCAGGGCTTCATGCTCTACAGCGGCATGAAAACGCCGGATTACTTTGCCACCCAGTCCATTACCGTCTCCAACATCTTTTATGAAAAGGCCATCAACGTTGGCGGCAGGTATATCACCATCCTGGATGCCCTTGCCCGGAAAGACCACAGCAAAATCTATATCATGCTGGGCCTCAACGAGGTCAACTGGACGGAAGAGAATTTCACCCTCAAGTACGGCAGGCTGATCGACAAAATCCGGGAGATCCAGCCCAATGCAGCCATCTATCTTCAGAGCATCACCCCGGTCACTGCGGAGCGAAGCAGCCGCGGCGACAACTTCAACAACAAGCGCATCAACCGGTTTAATGAGTTGATTCAAGCGCTGGCGGCGGAAAAGAAAGTCCACTATCTGTATGTGTACTCCGCAATCGCCGATGAAAACGGAGATCTTCCCGCCGGCGCTTCCTTCGATGGGATACACCCTTATACCAAATACTACAAAGCATGGCGGGATTATCTGAAATGCCACGTCGTGCTGGAGGAAAAGCTATGAAGCGCATTCTTTCCGTCCTCGCCGTCCTGCTCGCCTTTTGCCTGATCCTGACTGCCTGCGGCGGCTCAGGAAAGAAGCCCATGCCCGCTCCCGACGAGCTGGCCCGCACCCTGCTGGATTCCGGGATATTCTCCGAAGCGCTGGAGGAGGCAGATCCGGATATCGCGGCCTACCTGTACGGACTGACGGAGGCGGACACCGTGGAGCTGCACAGCTGGCTCTCCACCGGTGCGACGGCGGAGGAGCTTACCCTGTTCGTCTGCGGGGATGAGGCAATGCGGAAAACCCTTTGGGAATCCGCAGATGCCCGGCTGGAGTTCCAGAAGCAAACCTTCGCGGATTATGCTCCGGATGAGGTGCCCAAGCTGGAAAAGGCCATCATCCGGGTGCGGGATAACGTCCTGGTGGTCTGCGTAGCCGCCGATCCGGAAAAGGCCGCAAAGCTCCTCGACCCCTATTTCCCCGCATGACTCTGCGGTTTACGGTGAGCGCCGATACGGCCGGGCGGCAGCTGCAGAGCGTCTGCCGCAGGGAGCTGCGTCTCTCCGCGACCCAGCTGCGAAAAGTGAAAGCCAAGCAGGGACTGCTGGTCAACGGCAGCCCTGCTTTTGTCTCTTACCTCCTGTCCGCGGGGGATCAGATCACCGTCCTGCTGAAGGAGGACGCCCCCGATTATCCGCCGGAACCGGGTGAGCTGCATATTCTCTATGAGGACTCCCTTATGCTGGCACTGGAAAAACCCCAGGGGATCATCGTCCATCCCACCCACAGCCGAAACACCGGAACCCTGGCGAACTTCGTCTGGTCCTACCTTCTCGCCCAGGGGGAGGAGGGCTGTCATGCGGTGAACCGCCTGGACCGGGATACGGGAGGCATCGTTCTCTTTGCCAAAAGCGCCTGGGCCTGCCGTCTGTTGGGAGAGGCACTGTCCGCACCGGAAGCGGAAAAAACCTACCTTGCTGCGGTATACGGCGTGCCTTCCCCGCCCGAAGGACGGATCGATCTGCCCATCCGCCGTCCCGATCCCCGGGATCTCCGTCGGGAAGTCGGAGAACCGGGCGAGAGCGCCTGTACGGAGTATTCCCTGGTTGAAACAGCCGGGGACTGCAGCCTGGTCCGGCTTCGCCTGCTCACCGGCCGCACACACCAGATCCGGGTCCATATGCATGCCATGGGCTGGCCGCTGCTGGGGGACCGGCTCTATGCTTCGCCGGAATCCTCTGCCCGCTCAGGGGAGCTGGAACAGTCGGCACAGGCGCTCCACTGCATCGGTCTTTCCTTCCTCCACCCCCTCACCGGGGAGGTTCTGCGATTCCAAAGCAGACCGGATTGGACAAAGCTCAAGTTTTTTTCTTTTTTGTCTTGACATTTCGCAAGTCGGATGCTATGATGAACAAGCTTTTGGCCCGGTAGTTCAGTCGGTTTAGAACGCCAGCCTGTCACGCTGGAGGTCGACGGTTCGAGCCCGTTCCGGGTCGCCATGCTGCTGTAGCTCAGTCGGTAGAGCGCATCCTTGGTAAGGATGAGGTCACCAGTTCGAATCTGGTCAGCAGCTCCATAAAAGTTCCTGAAGTTGCTCGTTTTGAGTGATTTCAGGAACTTTTTTATGAGCGTTCTTTCATACGATAATGTGTAACAGCGCCATTTGGGAACAAATTGGGAACAAATCCGCTGAGATCGTGCTGTTGACGCGGTTTTTTTCACTTTCTCATGGCCAAAAGCAGCTTCAGGACCTCCGGATTTTCCCGCAGCATGGAAAGCGCAGCGTCTTCGTCCGGCGTCGTCTGCGGAACTTTTTTTCTGCCGAAATAAGCCTGGTCCATCAAGCCTGCCAGTCGCCTCCGGTCAATATCCCGGATCCTGGAATACTGCTCGGTCACCATTTTCGGCGATGCGTGGCCCGTGTCCCCCTGAACGGCCTTGATATCTCCGCCGCTCAGCTGCAGCTTGTCCGTCGTACTGAGCGCACGAAACGAATGGAATACCACCGTTTCATAGCCATTTTTGCTGATAAACTGTTTGAGCCGTTTATCAATGATCCGTGTCTCCAGCGGCCTGCCATTATCCTGGGCCAGAACAAGACCATAATCGTTATATAATCCATGGCAGGATTCGATATGCTCTTGCTGCTTCTTCCTGTGCTCCAGGAGCGCACGCGCCACCGTCTCGGGAACGTAGACCCTTCGGACACTGGAATCCGTCTTGACATCCGTCAGCACCAGGCAAGTCGAACAATTTTCTTTCAGCTCCGGAAATTGCAGATAGACATTGACCCGTCCCCGTTCCTCCAAGAGCTTGAGATCTGCTTTGTTGCAGCGCTTCAATTCATGTACATCGAAGATGCAGGAGCTGTCGTCTGCTATCGTTTCTTCCGACACATTGACATACTCCCATTGCAGCCCGTTTATCTCCCCAATCCGCATGGTACAGATGATTGCAAGATAGAGGGCAATCTTCAAATTGCTGTCCGCACAGGTTTCAATGGCACTGATCGCTTCTTCACGGCTCCAGATCTCCCGTACTTTGTTCTTGTACTTGGGAAAGGTGGCTCCATTATCGGCATTAGTTGTGACATAACCCCATTTGATTGCTTGTTCCAACGCGGAATGAATGATACAGTGTACCTTCTCCACAACCGATAAGCCGATCTTTTTCTTCTCCTTATGACCGTCAAGCTGAACAGCATACATAGTAGGCAGTGAGGAGTAGAAATGAGTCAGAACTCCCGAATCCAAGTCCCTGATTCTCAGTTGCCCGATAAACGGCTTGATATAGTGTTCGATCCGATGTTTGGTGGTTGTCAGATAACTGTCTTTCCACTTGGATAGGCCATAATCACGAACATATAGATCAAGGAAATCGGAAAACTTGGTGTTACGTTTGTCCCTGTTTCTTACCAGTAAAATAGGCGGACTAAGTACACCTGTTTTTTTGTCCAACTCTAACTCTGCAAGTCTGACATTTGCTTCTTCAATGCTGTCAAAGGTCTCTTTGAACGGCTTATCATATCCAGGTACACGATATACAATCCGATGTTTGGTACCATGTTGTGAGACTTTCAAAATGAACCTCCCTGTAAATTGCTTCATCCCTCCCATTTTTACAGGTGGTCCTTACTCATACTGAGATTATAAATGGAAGGGGATAATCAAGCAAGGGAAGTTTTACCTATCTGGAGCAGTTTTTTCTAAATACAACAACAGATTTTTGCTGTAGATCCTGATCTGCCGACCAATCTTGATACTCGGGATCTCACCGGAGCTGATGAGATCGTAAGTCGTGTTTTTTCCCGTCCGAAGGATTTTTCCAACCTCACGGACGGTAAGCATCATTGGATATCCAGTAATGTACCCCTTTTTCTCTACCGTATCCATATCTACTCTCTCCTATTTCAGATTCTCAAGGCAGGATTACCATGCCAGTGGAACAAGCGACAATGGTCAACATTTTTAGATATGAAACCGTTGCTTCCCAGCTTCGGGTTGTACAAATAAAAGCTCTTCAGGATTTCTACGTCCTGAAGAGCTTTTCGATTCTGCAGCTTAATCATAACACAATATGGGAGGAAATGGCAAGACATATGTCCCTGCAGATGTTAGGCAATTTTTTGGCAATTATGCGGAAGCTATTCCATCACTTTGTCCGGATGAAGCGTTGCAGTGTATTCAAACATAGCGCAAAGATGATTGATAGCATTCGCCCGTCGGGTCCTTACTGTCCGCACGCTAACGCCGGTTTGAGCTGCGATTTGATCCGTATCCATTCCATCCATATATGTCATGCGAATCACTTCGGCGTCCTTTTCATCCATCAGCCCAATATAATGAATGAGCCGTTGCTGCTGACTCTCTAGTTTTGCAAGCTGTACAGATATACCGTGGATTATCTCATTGTTTGTAAGGGTCATCTTGTCCTGATAGTTCAAAGCAATATACAGCGTTTTATTGGAAATGTGTCCGCTTGATGTCCCCACTTGCTCACCATGACCAAATGAAAGCGCATCTATCATGTCATCCGCCGTCACCGTAGTGGGATGCTCCAATTCGTATCGCAGCATTTCAATCCGTCTTTGGTTGTCACGGAACTGAGTTAGAATGCTCATTACCATGGATCTGGTATCGTTCATGTGTTTTTCCTTCTTTCATTTTAATATTTCATTTTGCACATATTGCTCTATCCTTTGTAAACGAAAATGCGGAGGTGCACGAATAGAACCTGTAACGCAGACATAATCTCCCCTCTTCTGGTCATGCATCTCACAGTCACTTATCGTCATCGGCTTAAAGGATCCAAAAGGAAAAAAAGAACCCCATTCCCTGTTTTCCCCTGCGTTGTGATGGGGAATTATCGGGAATGGAGTCGAATCTGTATGTAGGTGGTCCTGAATACCATAAACGAATATTTCTGAAGGTTGAAAAACTGTTTTACGGATGTAATTGCAGTATTCAGGGGCTACTAAGCTATCTTTGATCACGCTTTTGTCCTCTTTTCGTTGTAGCAATAAGCAAATCAAAACCAACCGAGAGTGCATCCTGTAAAGATGCCTTCATAATACTTATTGCCTGAAATTTCCAAAAAGGGACATGGTGTCGTGGAAAAGTTTCTTTCTTGCAATAACGATTACGCAAAACGGAAAATTTAAAACACCCTGTCCCAAAATCCTCTTCTCATGCAATACAAGATATAGAGGAGTTGAAAGCTTTTTAGTAGGACTAGGTTGATCACTGCAACATTGCTATACTTATATAGTTATATGAAGTCTCTTATCGACCTCAGTTCGCACCATTTGACGCGATATTACAAAAAGAGAGGATTAAATATGCAAAGGAAACTAATCGTTGATGCAATCCCGCACAAGTATTTCAAAGCAATGATTCCCATAGCGCAATACCAGAATGAAAACACAAATTTCAGCAAGTTATTGTTTTTCATCGGCAGTTACAGAAGACAAGGCGTAAAGAATGAAATTGGAAGCGCATATGTCGTGATTCGGAAAAAAACAGATGAGCTTCTAGGCTTATCCAAGGTTCATGGTACCATCAAAACATCAAAGAGCGAGGTGAAATCCGTTCGTTTCTATTATAGTAGATGTCGAATTGTGGGTAATGATGATGACGAGCGATTTGTAAAAATACCATTTAAAATTGCGTATATTTTTATGGCGATTGATCTCATTGTGAGGGAAATTTGCAGTTCTGGAATTCGTGTGCCAGATGATTTGAAAGAATTCGTTAACCAAACATACTTGACATCATTCTATTCTGTACATACAGCAGCCTATGATGATTGCAAGGCCACAATCCCGGTTAACTGGGTTGCCCAACGAGCACTTGATGATGACTTTCACGGGCCATTTAGCCCACTATACAACCATTTCCTGTGAGAAGGAGGATAACATGTTTAACGGTTTTAAGTATTTAGAATTAACTAGACATCATATTTTCAGAAAAGCAAAAGCGGTAATCGCTGATTACTCAATACAAGAGGGAGGTGATCTCAGCAAACTTGAAGAAACTGTGTTTTCCTCCACTTTTTCTCTATTCTTGACTTCGATGGCAGGATTTCTATTTGCTAATAACTCAAAAAAAGCTATACCTATTTGGTATGGCATAGTTCTCCTTATCATTGCAATAGCACTGTATTGTTTTCTTTTTTTATTGATCCGCAAAGCCTACTCCTTTATTGTACAAAGCATAAAGCAAGCACGTATATATTCCGCTGACTTAACTGCGCAAAACATGAAAGAGCTTATTGACGATTTCGATCATATCACTTTTGATCATCTTATAATCTCTTTTGAACTCCTTGAGGAGATTAATACAACTTCAAATTTGGAAGTTTGTACCTTTTATTTTCACGAAGTATTGTACTACCTTAAGTCCGCTGTACGAATCACAAAAGAAGTCACTGAAAGCAATCGAAGGAATACTTGTCTGAATATTTTGGGAAACACAAACGGAATAGACGTGTTCAGATTAATAAATGCGCATAAAATGATGAGTGAAGTAATAGATACAGTAAAAATACTTGTAAATAGAGAAACATCCCGAAAGATACAAGTCTATAACGACAAGTTGGAAAATGTCCTCACGTTTCAAATAGACGAATTAACAAAAAGCATTAACATCATTGGCGAACGATGTGAGCAAGCTATTCACGATCTTGAACCCGTATATCAGCAAGCACAATCTTAATTCGTCGGAGAAGGATAGCGGAAATTCATTCAGCAATGTTGATGAACAGGGAAACCTGCAAAGGCATACATTTTAAAAAAAGATCATCTGTCTATCACAATTAGGGTAGCGATACAATTACAACAAGTTTGGTCGGAAGCCCAGCATAAGACTATCCCAAAAATTGTGTAAACCTCCGAAGTGGTGTAGAATAGGAGCACCAGATCGGAGGTTTACACATGAGCAGCAGAAAGAATCATAGCTTGTC
>CAMVBX010000047.1 GCA_947165825.1 uncultured Clostridia bacterium | reverse complement strand
GCAGACCGGGGACCCGCCTCCAGCCTTGCGGCGATGTACGCCTGGGCTTCTTCCTTCAGTGCTGCCGCCCGGTAAGCCAGGAGCATGATCTCCAGCACCTGCTCCACCCGGCGTCTGGCTCCGGGAAAGGGCTCCCGGTAGTCCTTCAGGGCGGTTTTCATGGGATCCGGATCCTCCGGACCCGCTTCGATCAGGGTCACCAGGCCCATATACAGGAACGCATCGTCCACCAGGTCGTCGGAAATATCGTCCAGATGTCCGTTTACATAACGCAGCAGGCGGCAGATTTCCTCCAGGGGCAGCACACTGCGGAGCATATGGATGATCAGGATCCGGGAAAGCTGCCTGCGGCTGTACCGCTTGGCCACCGGAGGCGGAAGGTATCCTCTCGCCACCCAGTTCTGGATCACATAGGGTTCCAGGCCGGATATATGGGCCACCTGGGCCAGCATCAGATCCCCGCCCGCAAACAGGGCCGAGAGCAGGATCTCTGCGGAACCGGGGGTACTTCCATCATATTGCAGCGTGGAACCGGGCAAGACTCTCTGCATCCCATCCCCTCCTTTACCAGTGACTCTACCACACAATCAGCTGATTGTCAATAGTAATCTCATGAATTGTTCTGGGAAAGAGAGGATGAACAAAGGGCAGCGGATCTTTTTCCGCTGCCCTTACCCCGTTTTATTCCTTATAGACGAAGCGTGATCAGTTTTCATCCGGATATTCCCCATATCGCAGCATCACGCTGTTGAAGATCTGGATATCGAGCTCATGTCGGCAGCGAAACGTACCTGCTCCGATCCGGATGTTCCGCAGATTGCCTTTACCGGATCATTTCTTTTCCTCCGCTGCCACCTCCGTCTCCTCCTTCACCGCTTCTTCCATGGGCACCGTTCTCCGCAGGACCCCCTCCTCCAGCAGAAGGGCGCGGGTGCAGATCGTCTGCAGCTCCGCTGCCGACTGCCCGGAGATGAGCAGGGTCACCCCCTCCTCCCGGAGGCGGATGAGCTGATCCGTGAGGAAACGCTGGTTTTCCTTGTCGATGCCCGTCAGGGGTTCATCCAGAATCAGGAGCCGAGGCTTCGGTATCAGGGCGCAGGCCAGGGAGTAACGCTTCTCCGCCCCCAGGGACAGGAGTCGGAGCTTCTCCTTCACGCCCACATGATCCCGCTCCGTGAGGCGCATTTCCTTTCGCAGTTCCTTGATCCGGGCCATATCCGGCCTGCCGTAGAGGGACGCCCGGTGGATGAGGTTCTGAAGCACAGTCAGGTTCTCGTAGCCGAAGGGGGTCTCCAAAACGAAACCCGTCTGCCGCCGGGCCCGGCACAATTCTTTCTCATTCGACGAACCAAACAGGGATACGCTTCCTTCATCCGGCACCTCCAGACCCGCCAGGGTGCGGATCAGGGTGCTTTTCCCTGCCCCCGCCAGGCCCACCAGAGCCGTGGAGGTGCCTGCCTCCAGAGCGAAGGACACGTCCTTCAGCACAGGATGATTCTTGTATCCCTTCCGCAGTCGGGATACTTCCAATACGGCTTCACTCATACTTCAAACCCCCTTTTCCGAAACTGCTGCCAGGGAATGACCAACGCCGCAGCAAGAAGCACAAGGGCTGCGCTGAGGGCAACCCATGCGGAAATATACTTGATGCAGAGCAGCAGGAGGAGCCACACTCCCAAGGAGGCGAAGAAGGCTGCGGCGGGCCTGGGCAGGAGCATGGCGGCGAGATAGGCCAGGGCTGCGCAAAGCAGATTAAAGCCCAGCCAGGCCAGCTGGGACTCCCAGAAAGCCCCGAAGGGGATGTGAAAGCGGGTGAGCCAAATGAGGGAGGCAAGCCCCCACATGAGCAGGACGAAGGCGAGATAGGTCAGGGTAATGAAAAGGAAGACCTGCCTCCGGCTGTATCCCGCCGACAGGTACTGCCCGATCCTGCGCTTCCGGAACAGGGGGTACAGGAGGAGCATGGCGATCCCGTCCAGGATGGGGAAGGCCCCCAGCATCCCGGCGCCCAAGATGCGGTCATAGAGGTCGGCCCGATTTACCCGGACGACCGCCACATACACGTCATACAGGTCGGCATTCTCCGGCAGGTCCCGTGGGTCCACCCGATAGCGTATCGCGATCTCTACGGGGTCTGCCTCCACATCCGCGAAGCCGGATTCGCTGAAGGCGTTCAGATTCTTCTTGCAGCTGAATTCAAACTGGTTATAGGAGTACAGATCGGTGTAGCTCCGAATGTCCGAAGCGCAGAAGGAGATATAGGCGATGAGCAGCAGGACGGCAAAAAGCAGCAGGAGCCGTTCCGCCTTCAGGCGGGCGCAGGTGAGACGAAATACCATGTTTTACACCTCCGATTCATGTTCAGCGTTAAAGCGAGTCAACGGAGGCCGAGTCAATGAGAACCATCCCCGTTGACTCCAGGCCGGGTGAGGTACAGGGCAATCCCCGTGCCGTTCAGTGTCCAGTTTCCGGGAACATTTTTGCCCACCATAGCCGCCAGGTGCCAGCTCCGGAACAAGTCCAAGCCCGCCTCCAGGTCCACGGCCCAGCCCTTTTCCACCGCCAGGTCCGCAAGGGTCTCCAGCTCCTCCGGCGTGAGGCAGTCCCCCACCGTGACGGGACTGCAGCGAACGCTGTAGGAGAGCTTCCAGCCCTTTTTCACGGCGGCGTGAATATCCTCAAGCTCATATGGACGCCCTTGCCAGTCCAGGAACTCCCATACCTCGTTTTCACCCGTGGCAAGGGGGTGGTCATAGCGCCCGTCAAACTGGGCGAAGCAGTCGAACAGCACGGCCCAGCCCTCCAGCAGCTCCTTACCCTGGGCCCGTATCCTGTAGTCCAGGTCGTCCTTGGTGTATGGCGGGTACTCTGCCTTGATCTCCGTGAGCACCCGCTTCATCTCCACCTCCGTAATGAGGCGCTGGGAAATCGTGGGTCCGGGGGACATGGACATGCCCGGTTCCGCTTTCTTCACCTCCGGCTCCATGAACAGGGTCGGGCGGAAAATGTAGTCCGTACGCACCTCCTCCCCGGCGATGACGCGGCGTACGGTATATACCGACATCTCCGGTACGGGAAAGCTCCATTCCCCCTCGTCTTCCGTGATGTACCCCGCATCCACCAGCTCTCGCCAGGTCATGCCGAAGACTCCCAAAGGCGTCCACCGCAGGGCCTGGATATATTTCTCCGCATCGGACCAGCCCACCAGGGCGGGGATGCTCCGGTCCGCGTACAGGTTTCTGGGGCCGCAGGAACCCAACAGCAGGAGCAGGCTGACCGCCGTCAGGGTCAGGGCACGGGATATCCGTCTCTTCATTTGATCGGCACCTCCGCTTCTCTTGAATAACAGGCGTTATTGTTCAAGGCATGCTTTCCCGTTTAGGCGGGGCGGTTTGGATTTTCTCTACGATTCCCCGGCTCCCGGCCGGGTCAGAAAGATCGCGATCCCCATACCATTCAAGGTATAGCTGCCCCGGTCATTCTCCGGGTACAGGGAGCCGTGGTTCCTCACCACCAATCCCGCCAGGTGCCAGGAGCGGAACAGCCTTCGGCCTTCCCTCCGGTTCCCGGCCCAGCCCTTTTCCACCGCCAGGTCCGCCAGAGCGGACAGCTCTTTGATCGTCAGGCAATCCCCCAGCGTTACGGGGGTGCAACGGACGGTATAATCCAGATGCCAGCGGGGGGCTGTGGATCCGGATATCTCCGCCATATCCTCCGGGTGGCCCTCCCAATACAGGAACTCCCAGCAGTCCGCGGCGAACGCCCTCAGGGGCAGAGTATACCGCCCGCCGTATACGGCAAAGCGGTCGATCAGCGCAGGCCAGCCTTCCAGCAGCGCCGCATGCTGGGTCCTGGTTTTCCAGTCATAGTCATCGTCGCCGGGGGGATAGGGTACGCTGATCTCCGTGAGCACCTGCACGCCCCGACTTTCCGTATACAGGGTGGGGCGGAAAACATAGAACACCGGCCGTTCGTCCCCAGCGATGACCCGGCGCACCGACAGGACACGCTTTTCCGGCAGATCGACGGTCCATTCGCCCTCGTCAGCCGCCAGGTATCCTGCCTCCACCAGCTCGGCCCAGGTGCAGCCGAAGTCCCCCAGGGCCGTCTGCCGCAGTGCTTGAACATAGATTTCCGCGTCCAGATAGCCCACCTGTGTCCGTATGCTCCGATCCGCATACAGGGCCCGGGCATGCCAGGGGGATACGACGCCGAAGACCAGGATGAGCAAAGCCAGCAAGATAGGCAGGACGCGGTCCATCGGTCTGCTCTTCTTGTATTTCAGGATATCTGAAATGCGCCTGAGCATGCCCCGGTTTCCCCAGCGGGTCATAGGAGCGGGGTCCGGATCTCCGCAGCGCTGATACTCCTCCATGAGGGCTTTGGCGTATTCCTTGGGACTCACCAATCCCGTATCCAGTACCCGCTGGTCGCAGGCCAGCTCCCCATCCCGCCGCATGAGCCAGAAGCAGAACCATACCGCGGGATTGAACCAGTAGGCGGCGCAGAACAAGCGGAACAAGAGCCCCAGCCACACATCCCAGAACTTGTAGTGCATGAGCTCATGGAGCAGGATGGGAACGGCTCCCTCCCCCCGGATCTCTACGGGGATCACCAGGACCGGGTGGAGGAACCCCGCCAGCAGCCCTTGTTCTCCCCGCACCAGACGAGGGTTGAAACCCGGATTACAGTGCTGCTTAAGACGCAGATATTCGCTCAACGTTGCAGAATCATCGCAGGGGGGCAGGCTGCGCAGCCGCCCGGCTGCGGGGATGTACAGCACCACATGGAGCAGCAGCACCATGGCTGCCCCATAGATCCAGAGGCGATAAAGGATCACCCAGGGTTCCCTCTCGGCAATGGCCCGGATCTCCTCCCCTTCCTCCCGGACCACCAGCTCCGTGAACCGCTCCGCCGCCGGGATCACATGGACCTCCACCGTTTCCGTTCGGAGGAGCTCCGGGGTGAAGCGCAGAAGGCTGGTGGGACTGCGCAGGGGGATGGGCAGCAGCCGCAGCATCAGCAGGAACCAGAGCGCGTACTTCGCCTTTGCGTTCAGCCAGCGTCCGAAGATCAGCCTGGCCAGCAGGATCAGCGCCGCCGTCAGCCAGGAACCCAGGGTGATCTCCCAGAGAAGGCCGAAGGTCACTTCTCCTCCTCCATCTTTTCCAGCATATCCCGGATCTCACGGCGCTCTTTTTCGCTGAGCTTCCCGCTCCCGGCAAAGGCCGCGAACAGCTTGGAAACGCTCCCCTCGAACACCCGGTCCACAAAGGAACGGGTCTCCTGCCGGATGCACTCCTCCTCCGCCGCAATGGGATAATAGCGGAAATACCGGTCCTGGGTCTCCGCCCCGATGGCCCCCTTATCCAGAAGCCGCACCACCAGGCTGCGGACCATGTTCCCGGTCCACCCAGTCTCCGCGTTCAGCATTCCCTGGATCTCCTTGATCTCCAGGGGGGACTTTTTCCACAGGCAGCGCAGCACCAGCCATTCCGAATCCGAGATACGCCAATTCTTTTCCATGATGTCCTCCGAGAATAACGTTTGTCATTTGTGACTAAAGAATAACATGTGTCATTCGTGATGTCAAGAGATATTCACGGGATAGAAAAATCCCTGCGCCGGACGGCGCAGGGTTTGATCGCAATGGAGGTTCAGCGGGAAAATTCCTCCCGGGCGGCTCTTTCCACCGCCGCGGCGACGGCGGGACGGACCCGGGGATCGAAGGGCTTGGGCAGGATGTTTTCCTCGTTCAGCCCGTCCTGCTGGGGAATGGAGGCCAGGGCGTCGGAGGCAGCCAGCTTCATGGTCTCGGTGATCCTGGGCGCCCGGGCGTCCAGCGCTCCCCGGAAGATGCCGGGAAAGGCCAGAACGTTATTCAGCTGGTTGGGGAGGTCGCTGCGTCCGGTGGCGCAGAGATAGGCCCCCGCCGCCATGGCCTCCGCCGGGAAGATCTCCGGCACCGGATTGGCGCAGGCAAAGACGATGCCCTTTTTCCCCATTCCGGCGATCATCTCCTTCGTCACGACGCCGGGTCCGGAGACGCCCACGAATACGTCCGCTCCCCGGAGGGCGTCCCCCAGGCTGCCGGTCTCCCCTTCCGGATTGGTGAGGGCCGCCAGCTCCGCCTTGGCCTCGTCCATCTTTTCCCGTCCGGGGGCCAGGATGCCCCGGCGGTCGCAGACCAGCACCTGGCCTGCCCCTGCCGCCTTCAGCAGCCGGGCAATGGCGTTTCCGGCGGCGCCTGCGCCGCTGATGGCGACGCGGATATTCTGCATTTCCTTCTCCGCCAGGGTCAGGGCGTTGCGCAGGGCAGCCAGGACCACCACGGCGGTGCCATGCTGATCGTCATGGAAAACGGGGATCCCGCAGCGCTCCTGGAGCTCCTTCTCGATACGGAAACACCGGGGAGCGGAGATATCCTCCAGATTGATGCCCCCGAAATTCCCCTGGAGCAGCTCCACGGTACGGATGATCTCCTCCGGATCCTTGGACCGGACGCACAGCGGTACGGCGTCCACCCCGCCGAAGGCCTTGAACAGGGCACACTTGCCCTCCATCACCGGCATGGCGGCCTCCGGACCGATATCCCCCAGGCCCAGGACGGCGGTGCCGTCCGTCACCACCGCCACGGTGTTCCACCGTCCGGTGAGGCTGTAGCTCTTCTCCGGATCCGCCTGGATGGCCAGGCAGGGCGCCGCTACTCCCGGCGTATAGGCCAGGCTCAGCGCCTCCGGAGTATCCAACGACATTTTGGGGGAGATATCCAGTTTTCCCCGCCAGCGGGCATGGGCCTCCAGAGCGGCCTGATTGATATCCATACTGATCTCTCCGATCTGCACAAAATCGCCGGACCTGGAACCAGGTCCGGCGACAGTATACTACACCATTTTCCCCGGGTCCAGCAGTTTTTCCGCTTCCGTCAGGGAAAGATAGCCCAGCCTTTCCGCTGCCTGGGCCAGGGTGATCCCCTCCCGATAGGCGGTCTTGGCCACCTCCGCCGCCCGGTCGTAACCGATGGCGGGGCTCAATGCGGTGACGTTCATGAGGCTCCGGCGCAGATGCTCCTCCATCACCTTAGACCTGGGCTTCAACCCGGAAACGCAGCGCAGGCGGAAGGACTGCATGGCATCCCCCAGGAGCCGCAGGGACTGGAGGAAGCTGTAAGCCGTCACCGGCAGGAAGACGTTCAGCTGGAAGTTGCCCTGGCTGGCGGCCAGGGCTACGGCGGTATCGTTCCCCATGACCCGTACGGCGACCATGGTGAGGGCTTCGCACTGGGTAGGGTTCACCTTCCCCGGCATGATGGAGCTGCCAGGCTCATTGGCGGGAAGCTCCAGTTCCCCCAGGCCGCAGCGGGGTCCGGAGGCCAGCCAGCGGAGATCGTTGGCGATCTTCATCAGGTCTGCGGCCAGGGCTTTCAGGGTCCCGTGGGCCAGGGCAAAATCCCCCAGGCTGCTCATGACCCGGAATTTGTTCTCCGCCGTACGGAACGGGATTCCCGTGAGCGCCGCCGCCTGTTCCGCGGCAAGAATGTCGAAGCCCTTCGGGGCGTTCAGACCCGTGCCCACGGCAGTTCCCCCCAGGGGCAGCAGCCGAAGGTTCTCCAGTCCGGCCCGGACTGCGGCTCCGTCCGCCTCCAGGGCGGTGCGCCAACCGCTGACCATCTGGCTGAAGCGCAGGGGGACCGCGTCCTGCAGATGGGTCCGGCCCAGGGTGATGAGGTCCGGGTATTCCTCCTCCAGAGCCCGAAACGCCCCCGCCAGCCCTTCCAGGGCGGGCAAAAGCCGTTCCTCCGTTTCCGCCACGGCGGCAATGCGCATAGCGGCGGGGAAGGTATCGTTGGAGCTCTGGGAGCGGTTCACATCGTCGTTGGGGTGCAGGAGCTTTTTCCCCGCCAGCCGGTTGCCCCGGCCCGCGATGACCTCGTTCAGATTCATGTTGGTCTGGGTGCCGCTGCCGGTCTGCCACACGGAGAGGGGGAATTCCCCCTCCAGCTTCCCGGCCAAAATCTCGTCGCACACGGCGGCGATGGCTTCGCCCTTTTCTCCGCTCAGGACCCCCAGACGCACGTTGGCCTGCGCAGCGGCTTTTTTCAGAATGGCAAAGGCCCGGATCAGCTCCCGGGGCATTTTCTCCTCCCCGATGGGAAAGTTCTCCAGGCTCCGCTGGGTCTGGGGACCCCAAAGGCGCTCTGCCTCCACCTCCACCGGCCCCAGGGAATCGTATTCCACGCGCTTCATGCTTCCTCTCCCTCCAGCTTGTTCAGGAACGCCCTGGTCCGGGCGTGGACGGGATGGTCGATGATCTCCGGCCCGCCCTGCTCCACGATGACGCCCTTGTCCATAAAGATCACCCGGTCCGCCACCTGGCGGGCAAAGCCCATCTCATGGGTGACGATCACCATGGTCATCTTCTCCTCCGCCAGGCGGCGGATGACCCGCAGCACCTCCCCGGTGAGCTCCGGATCCAGGGCGCTGGTGGGCTCGTCGAAGAACAGGAGCCTGGGGTTCATGGCCAGGGCCCGGGCGATGGCCACCCGCTGCTGCTGACCGCCGGAGAGCTGGAAGGGATAGGCCTTTTCCCTGCCCTCCAGCCCCATCTTTTTCAGCAGAGTCAGGGCCTCCTGCTCCACCTCCGCAGCAGGCCGCTTCTGCACCCGCATGGGGGCGTCCGTCACATTCCGCAGAACGGAAAAATGGGGAAAAAGGTTGAAATTCTGGAAAACCAGGCCGAAGACCTGGCGCACCTCCCGCAATTCCTTCGCCGGGGCATAGACGGCGGCGCCGTCCTCCTCCTCCCAGGCGACGGCATGATCCAGATAGGTGATGCTTCCTCCGTCCACCGTTTCCAGCAGGGTGGCGCAGCGGAGCAGGGTGCTCTTTCCGGAACCGGAGGGGCCGATGATCGCCACCACCTCCCCTTCCTCCACCGAGAGGGAAATATCCTTCAGCACCTCCAGCTCCCCGAAGGATTTGCGGATGCCCCGCATCTGCAGTACGCTCACAGGTCTCCCTCCTTTCACCGATAATAGCTGAGCTTCTTCTCGCAGCGCTCCATGATAAAGGCCACCACAAAATTGAAGATATAGTAAAATACCCCGGCGATCACAAAGGGCATCATGGTGGTCTGGGAAGCGGCGATCTTCTTGGCCAGGGTGAACATCTCGGAATAGGAGATGGCAAAGGCCAGCGAGGTATCCTTCACCAGGGTGATCATCTCGTTGGTCACCGCCGGAAGGATATGCCGGATCACCTGGGGCAGGATGATGGTCATGAAGGTCCGGGACCGGGAATACCCCAGCACCTGAGCCGCCTCCCTCTGACCTGCGGGGATGGCGTTGATGCCGCCCCGGTAGATCTCCGCAAAGTAGGCGGCATAGTTCAGCACGAAGCCGATGATCACGGCGACGAAGCGGTAACCCGTTCCTGTATTTGCCCGGAAAAGGTAATAGGGACCGAAGAACACCACCAGGAGCTGCAGCATCAGCGGAGTTCCCCGCATGATGGAGATATAGAACTTCACGAAAAGCTGCAGCGGTCTTACCCTGGACATGCGTCCGAAGGCCACCAGCAACCCCAGGGGCAGAGCTCCCACCAGGGTGAGGACATAGATGAGGATGCTTTTCCCCATGCCGCCCAGGAGCATTTCCACCATGGTTCTGAACGTCATAAGCGTCACTCCGAAAGAAAAGATAATGCTGCCGCAGTTCCGGGGACCGGAACTGCGGCAAAGCGGCAGATTCTCAGCCGATGAGGGTCACGTTTTCCTTCACCAGGCCGTAGCTCACGTACTTGTCCGCAAGCTTGGCCATGGTGCCGTCTTTGGCGATTTCCAGTACCTTGGCCCAGACCTGATTCATCAGATCCTCCTGTCCCTTCAGGAAGCCGATGCCGTAGGTTTCCACGCTGATCTTCTCCTCCAGGACCTTGTACTGGTCGGTCTTGCCCTTCATATTGTAGGCCGCGACACCCACGTCCGCCACCACGGCGTCGACGCTGCCCATGCCCAGCTCGGAGAAGGCGCTGTTGTAATCCGCGCACTCCAGCAGTTCCTTGAAGGTATCCACCAGCTCCGGATTCTCGTCCAGTGCGGAGAGACCGGAGGAGGCAGCCTGAACGATAACCGTCTTTCCCGCCAGATCCGCCAGGGTGGAGATCTCGCTCCCGGCCTTCACCACCACCACAATGCTGCTGTCATAGTAGCTGGGGCTCCAGGTATAGTCATCCTCCCGGCCTTCGATGGTGAAGCCGTTCCAGATGCAGTCGATATTGCCGGAAGCCAGCTCATTGTCCTTGGCATCCCAGTTGATGGGCTGCGCTTTGAAGGTCCATCCCAGGCGCTTGCAGACCTCCTCCGCCACCGCCAGGTCGAAACCGTCATAGCTGCCGTTATCCGCGATGAAGCCAAAGGGCGGGAATTCCGCGTCGAAGCCTACGGTGAAGTTCCGTGCGGCAGGCTTATCCTCTTTTTTCGCACATCCCATAAAGCAGGCCAGCAGCAGAGCCAGGGCCAGCAGGACGATCAGCGTTCTTTTCATCTCTCTCCTCCACGTATCCATAGTTTGCGCTCCGGGTCGGAGCGATCGTTACGCTGATAGAATAGCACATCAGCGTAATAAATCAAGTGATATTTGTTTTTCAAGAGAAAAAAACCGGGGATATGCGGAAAAATGATGCATTCGCCGCTGCCGTATGGTACAATAATTGTATGCAATGACAAATAACAGGAAAGGAGCACGCTTATGCAGCTTGATTTGAAAAAGAGGCCGCTGGGCCAGTATCTCTCCCGGCATCTGCTGTTTGAGGAATGGGATCCCCAGGGAAAGGGCTGGACCAAGGGCCTGTACCTGGCCCTGGCCCAGGAGACGACCAGCATGTTCGCCAATACCGTGGATCGCTCCGCCGGGTTCATCCGGCTGGAACCCACGGTGAACGGTCAGCCGGCCGATTACACCGTTTCCGCCGATCCCTCCTGCGCGAAGATCGCCTGCGCCGGAGGCGGCAATCTTACCGTTGCTCTGGACGGAAAAGCTCTCCTCATCGCCGGAGAAGGAGCGGGGCTCATTCTCCGCGTCCGCCTGGGCTCCGGGGAGAATCTGCGGGAAACGGAACGGGGCAAGGAGATCTTCATGGGCGCCACCCGGTATATCATCAAGCCCGTGACAGGCAGCGTGAAGCTGGAGGTCACTTGGCAGCTCACCGCCCTGCGCAGCAGCGACCCGGTGCTGACCTTCACGCCGGAGAACGGAAAGCTTGCCATCGAGATCATCGATTCCGACAGCGCCTACGAGATCCCCGAGTATGTCCATACCCCCGCCGAGGCGGCCGCCAAAGCGGAGAAGGCCTTCGCCGCCTTTGCAGCCGGTCTGCCGGATCCCCTGCTTGCCTACGACCTCTGGCTTGGGCTGCAGTTCCGGCGGGGACAGCGTCTCGTGCTGGGCAATCCCATCCGGGACCAGAAGGCCTATGCCCTGGAGCAGACCTTCGCCGCGCTGCCCATGAAGGACGCCGCCCAGCGGCTGGAGCTGCTGAGCGCCCTGTTTGCCCTGGCCACTCCCGGCGGGCTTGTTCCCGCCTGGGCCAAGGAATCCTCCATTCTCCCCGAAGCAGCGCCTCCCGTCTACGGCGCCGCCCTGGCGGGGCTGGACTTCGGCAGCCTGGACAAGGCGACGCTGAAGGAGTTCCGGGACGCCTTCGCCAAGGTAACGGAATGGTGGTTCCGGGAGCGGAGCGCCTGCGGCGCCTGCTTCTATGCTTATCCCCATGAATGCGGTATCCCGGGCAAACCCGCCTTCCCTGCTCCCCGTCCCTGCGTCTCCCCGGATCTTCTGAGCTACCTGATCCTCTGCTGCTCCGCCCTGGCGGAGATCGGCAAAGCCCTGGGTGAGGATGTATCCTGCTGGACCGACCGGGAGGAGAAGCTCACGAAGTCCCTCCTGAGCCTTTGGGACGGCAAGACTTTCCTCTGCCGGGATGCGCTGAACGGGGATACCGCCCCCGCCCCCAGGCTGCTGGCCTGCATGCCGCTGCTCCTGGGCGGCAAACTCCCCGGGGACATCCGCAAGGCGCTGGAGGCTTCCGCGGAAGCCCTGGATCCGGCGGAATACGACTCTCTCCTCCCCGGTCTGGCAGCGCTGGAGTGCCCCGCCCTGAAGGCAAAGCTGCTGGCCGCCGGTGCAGAACGGGCAGACGCCCCCTCCGCCGCCGCCTTTGACCCCGCCCGCAGCGCCCTGCTGCTGGCTCTGCAGGAAAGGAGCTGAACGGAACATGTTTGGAACCAGCGAACGCTTTGACCTGACCCACGCGGTATATGCCCGGGAGGGTTCCGCATTCTTCCTCATTGAGAATTATTATACGCATCTGCTGCAGCTCTCCAGCTTCAAGCCCGGGGCCTGGATGATGAGCAACGAGTTCGTTTTCAATCTCCGCACCTTCCAGGGCGGACGGGAGATCCCCTATTCCTACAAGGGCGACCCCGGCTCCATGCGGCTGAATCTGCCCGCCGGCGCGCTGGAGATCGTTTTCACCTACAACGAATACTTCCGGGTTTCCGGCAAGGATGGGATCACCCTCCGTCTGGAGGCCGCGCCCTATCGGGCGGGCGGTCGGGCGCCCGAGGCCTGCCACGGTGTCTGCACCCTGCCGGACGGCACCACCGAGCTCACCTACGGCACCTACGGCAAGCTGCGTTTCCGCCCCCTGAAGGGTTCCATTTCCGTCTCCGCGCCCATGAAGGCAGACGGGAGCGAATACTGTGCCCTCACCATCGACCTCTGCCCGGATGAATCCGGCGAGCTGGACTTCGCGGTGCACGAGGATATGATCGAGGTGGGCAAGCTGCCGGATGCCTATCCCTCCGTTGAAGCGCTGAAGCAGGACGGCTTCGACCGGTATGCGGAATTCCGGAAAAACTACAAAGCCCCCGCAAAGGGCTTCGAACAGCTTTTCCAGTATGCCACCCATACGGTCTGGGCCCGGCGGGTGAAGCCCACGGGGATCTATCAATCCCCTATGATCCTCATGCACTATGAGTACCTGGGCGAGTGCTTCGCCTGGCAGCAGAGCTTCAACGGCATGTCCATGATGGGCAATCCCAAGGAAGGCTGGCGGCAGATCTGCGCGCTCTTTGAATACCAGGACGAAAAAACGGGGCAGCTGCCCGGCAACGTGGGCTACCTCACCAAGAACGCCGGCATCCAGCCGCCCATCCAGGGCTTCGCCATGAAGTTCCTCATCAAAAAGTGCGGGGACAGCTTCCTTACCCCCTCCGAGTGCGAGCGCATGTATCCCAAGTTCGCCAAGTGGGCGGAGTTCTGGGTCCGCACCCGCAGCGCGGGCCGGGGGGACGACGTGACCGCCATCAACAACCCCAACGACTCCGGCTGGGACGATGCCACCATCTTCCAGGATGGCTTCCCCACCGTCAACCCGGATCTCATGGCTTTCATGATCGACCTGCTGGATATGACCGGCAGGCTGGCGGACGGCTGCGGCAAGACGGAGGAGGGCAAGAGCTGGCATGACCGGAGCCAGAAGCTTTTCGACACCCTCATCAGCGAATTCTGGGACGGTAAGAAATTCGTCACCTTCCATGACGGGAAGCCGGTGAACAGCCTGTCCGCGGCCTGCTACCAACCCATCATTCTGGGCGACCGTCTGCCCCAGCACATCATCGACCGCTGCTGCGAAGCGCTGACGGAGGAAGGCGGTCTTCTGACGGATATCGGTATCGCTTCGGAGGATATCCGCAGCGCCAACTCCAATTACGGCACCGGCACCTTCGTCCATGGCCGCGTGGTCGCTCCGGTCCAGCTCTTCCTGTGCGCCGGTCTGAATCTGGCAGGGAAGAAAAAGGAGGCGGCCATGATCGCCCGGCGCTTTGCCGCCCAGAGCCAGCTCAAGGGCTGCATCCTGGGCTTCCCGCCCAGGACGGATACCTATCTGGCCACCGGCAAGCCGGTGTATATCACCCCTGGCCCCGTGGCTTCCGACGGCTGGCCCTGGTCCTCCTGGAACGCCTGCTCCAACCTCACTCTCATCACCTGCATCATCCCCGAGGGAGAAGAAGCCTGAAAACACCCCCCATTTGCAACACACCCCATTTGCAACGAACGGCGCGCTGTCTCAGGCAGCGCGCCGTTCAGACTGTAGACAAACCCGAAAATGGAACGAAAACGGGAAGGAAGATAG
>CAMVBX010000046.1 GCA_947165825.1 uncultured Clostridia bacterium | reverse complement strand
GTATACCGGTAGGCGGCGGGGGGATCCCCGTCCACGGAGCCGAAGTTGCCGTGGCCGTCGATGAGCATATAGCGCATGGAAAAATCCTGTCCCATGCGCACCAGGGCGTCGTAGACGCTGGCGTCCCCATGGGGATGGTATTTGCCCAGCACGTCGCCCACGGCGGTGGCGCATTTCTTATAGGCGTTGGCATGGGTCAGGCCGCTCTCGTACATGGAATACAGGATGCGCCGGTGTACGGGCTTGAGTCCGTCCCGTACGTCCGGCAGCGCCCGGCCCACGATAACGCTCATGGCGTAGTCGATATAACTGGTCTGCATCTCCCGGGCCAGTTCGGACTCGGTGATGACCTGATCGGGGAACGCGATGTCCTCCGGTTTATAGCTTCTGTTGTGTGCCAAAGTCCTCGCTCCTTCCCCTGCTTAAATATCCAGATTGCTCACGTATTTGGCGTTGGTCTCGATCCAGGCCCGGCGGGGCTCCACTTCCTCTCCCATGAGGAGGGAGAAGATCTGGTCCGCCTGGATGGCGTCCCCCAGGGTGATGCGCCGCAGGGTCCGTTTCTCCGGGTCCATGGTGGTCTCCCAGAGCTCATCCTTGCTCATTTCGCCCAGGCCTTTGTACCGGGCGATATCCACCTTGGCGTTGGGATTGTGCCCCCGCATCTCGGCCGAAACCTTGTCCCGCTCCTCGTCGGAGTAGGCCACCCGCTGGGTCTTGCCCCGGGTGAGCTTGTACAGGGGCGGTACGGCGGAATAGACATAGCCGTTTTCGATGAGAGGCCGCATATACCGGAAGAAGAAGGTGAGAAGAAGGGTGCGGATATGGCTGCCGTCCACATCGGCATCCGCCATGATGATGACCTTGTGGTACCGGAGCTTCTCCAGGTTGAAGTCCTCCCCGATCCCGGCGCCCAGGGCGCTGATCACCGGCTGGAGCTTTTCGTTCTTGTAGATCTTGTCCGCTCTGGCCTTTTCCACGTTCAGCATCTTGCCCCACATGGCCAGCACCGCCTGGAAGCGGCTGTCCCGTCCCTGGTTGGCGCTGCCCGCTGCGCTGTCGCCCTCCACGATGTAGATCTCGCACAGGGCCGGGTCCTTTTCGTTGCAGTCCTTCAGCTTTTCCGGCATGCCGCCGGACTCCAGCCCGCTCTTGTTGCGGATGCTCTCCCGGGCCTTCCGGGCGGCTTCCCGGGCCCGGGAGGCGGTGAGCGCCTTATCCATCACCGAACGGCCCACCTGGGGATTTTCCTCCAGGAAGTCCGTGAGCTTTTCCTGCAGGATGCCGTCCACCAGGGTGCGCATCTCGCTGTTGCCCAGCTTATCCTTGGTCTGCCCCTCGAACTGGGGATTGGTGAGTTTTACGGAGATGACCGCGGTCATGCCTTCCCGGCAGTCCTCGCCGGAGAGGCTTTCCCCCTCCTTCAGCAGACCGGTTTTCCGCCCATAGGCATTGATCACCCGGGTGAGGGCGGTTTTGAAACCCGTTTCATGCATGCCGCCGCCGGGGGTGTGGATATTGTTGGCAAAGGAAACGATGGCCTCGTTATAGCTGTCGTTCCACTGGAGGGCGATCTCCGCCTCGCTGTCCTCCCGGCTGCCGGATACGTAGATCACGTCCGGGTGCAGGGGCTCCTTCGTCCGGTTCAGGTAGGAGACGAATTCCCGGATCCCCCCCGCATAGCACATGGATTCCTCCCGCGCCTCCTCCGGAAGGTCGGCGCTTTCCGGCCGCTCGTCGCGGATGGAGATCCGCAGACCGGCGTTCAGGAAGGCCTGCTCCCGCATGCGCACATGGAGGGTCTCATAGCTGTATACCGTATCCTCGAACATCTGGGGATCCGGCTTGAAGCGCACGGTGGTGCCGGTGCGGTCCGTTTCCCCGATGATGCGCATATCCTGGGTCTTGTCTCCCCGGCTGAACTTCATCTGGTAGATTTTCCCGCCCCGGTGGACCTCCACCTCCAGCCATTCGGAAAGGGCGTTCACCACGCTGGCGCCTACGCCATGGAGACCGCCGGAGACCTTGTAGCCCCCGCCGCCGAATTTGCCGCCTGCGTGGAGGACGGTATATACCACCTCAAGAGCGGGTTTCCCCGTCTGCTCCTGGACGTCCACGGGGATGCCCCGTCCGTCGTCCTCCACCCGGATCACGTTTCCCGCCTCGATGGTCACCGAAATATGGTGGCAGAAGCCCGCCAGGGCTTCGTCGATGGCGTTGTCCACGATCTCATACACCAGGTGGTGCAGGCCGCTGGAGCTGGTTGAGCCGATATACATGCCCGGACGCAGACGAACCGCCTCCAGACCCTCCAAAACCTGGATCTGCGAGGCGTCGTAGGCTTCCGCGTTCTGGTTTACTGCCGTTTCCTTGTAATCCATGAGATTCTCCTCGTTAACCGTTGAATGTCAGCGTATTCTGGTTCCACCGCTTCAGCAGGGTGGCGGGGTTGGGCTGGGCCAGATAGACCCGGGTGGGAGCGTGCAGCCGCCGCTCGGCGGCGCAGAGAACGAAGCTCTTGGGCAGAGCGCCTGCCGCGGCATCCTCCACCCGGCCCCGTTTTTCCGCCCGGGTGAGATAGTCCCGGGTGATGCGGGAGGAGGTGCAGTTATCCAGGTCGAAGACCCCCAGGACTTCCGCCTTGGGTACCACCCGATTCTGTCCTAAGTAGAGGTACATTCCCGCAGCTTGCCTCCTTCCACGTAGATCAGCTTTCCGCCGGTTTTCCGGCGCACCTCCTCGGATGCGCAGCAGGTGATGAGCACCTGGCCGCCGCCGATGGAGTTCAGAACGTAATCCTGTCTCAATCCGTCCAGCTCGCTGAGTACGTCGTCCAGCAGGAGGACGGGGGATTCCCCCAGGTCCGAGCGGGCGAGTTCCCATTCCGCCAGCTTCAGCGCCAGGGCGGCGGTCCTGGCCTGGCCCTGGGAGGCAAACTTTCCCGCAGGCAGACCGCCGATCTCCAGCTTCAGATCGTCCTTATGGGCGCCGGAGAGACAAAGGCCGGAGTCCAGCTCCGCCTGACGGTGCTTTTCCTGATGCAGGAGCAGGGCCTCCAGCAGCTGGGCCGGAGTCAGCTCCAGGGGATCGTCGATGCTGCTGACGGTGGTATAGCCCACCCGCAGCTTTTCGTCCCGGCCGGAGATCTCCCGGTGCAGGCGCTCCGCCGCCTCCCCGGCCCTTCGGCACCAGGCGGCCCGGTACCGGATAAGCACCGCGCCCAGCCGGGCCAGGCTCAGACTGTAGTCATCCAGCACCTCCAGCAGGTCGGGCCGTTCCCGCCAATCCTTCAGAATCCGGGCTTTTTCCGCGTAGATCTTCTGGAATTCCCCCAGGGTCTGGGCGTACTGCGGACGGAGCTGGGAGATGGCCAGGTCCATATATTTCCGCCTTTCGGCGGGTCCTCCCCGGACCAGCTCCAGGTCCTCGGGGGAAAAGAGGACGCAGCAGAAGCGGCCGGAGAGGGAAGAGGCGTTCTTCTGTTTGACGCCGTTCAGGAAGATTTTTTTCCGTTCCCGGCGGCTGAGGTAGATGTCGATGAGCTGTTCCCGGCCGCCGGAAACCAGGTTCCCCCGGATGGCGGCTTCGTTTTCCTCCAGACGGATCAGCTCCCGGTCGGTCCGGGTGCGGAAGGAGCGGGCGCCGGAGAGGTAATACACCCCCTCCAGCAGATTCGTTTTCCCCTGGGCGTTGATGCCGGCAATGATGTTGATCCCCGGATCGAAGGTGCAGGCGGCGGCATGGTAGCTGCGAAAGCCCAGGAGCTCCAGGGCGTTGAGGATCATGCTTCCACCCGAATGCGGCGGCCTTCCAGCTCGGCGACGCTGCCGGGCCGCATTTTTTTGCCCCGCTGGGTGCAGATTTCCCCGTCTGCTTTGACCTCGCCCCCCTGGATGCGGAGCTTGGCTTCGCCGCCGGTCTGTACCAGGCCGGCCAGTTTCAGCAGAGCGTCCAGACGGATGAATTCCGTATCGATGCGGATAACGGTCTCCTCCACGGGTCAGACCTCGCTGCGGATGCGCACGGGCAGGATGAGGTACAGGAAGCTGTCCGAGCCGTCCCCGGGCAGGATGATGCAGGGGGAGGCGCCGGAGGAAAGCTGCAGCTTCAGCTCGTCCACGGGAGCGGCCCGGAGGGCGTCCAGCATATACCGGTTGTTGAAGCCGATCTCCAGGTTTTCCCCGTTCCCCTTCAGGGGGCATTGGTCCGTGGCCTTGCCCAGGGCGGTGGCGCTGGTCAGGTCCAGGTATCCGTCTCCGAAACGGCAGCGGATCGGGCTTTTGTACTTTTCGCTGATGATGAGGCTCACCCGCTCGAAGGAATCCAGCAGCTCCCGGCGCTGGCCCAGGAATTCGTACTTCGCAGAGGCGGGGATGGATTTCCGGTAATCCAGGAATTCTCCCTCAAGCTTCCGGGAGATGACCTCGCTGTCCCCGATGTTGAACAGGATATGGCGGCTGCCCAGGTGGATGGAGGCGCTGTCCTCACTGTCCGCTCCGGCGATCCGGCCAACCTCGGTAAGGGCGGCGGCCGGAACCACGAAGGCGATGCGGTCTTCGCTCACCGCTTCCTCCAGTTGTTCCCGACGGAGGGCGAGACGGAAGCCGTCCACGCTGACCACGGTGAGCTCCTTGCCCTCCGCCTCGAAGAGGCTGCCGGTGTGCACAGGACGGGATTCGTTGGTGCTGACGGCGAAAAGGGTCTGGTCGATCATGGCCTTCAGCTTTTTCTCCTGGATATGGAAGGTGTTCTCCTCCTCCACGGTGGGGAGCTCGGGGAATTCCTCCGCGTCGGAGCCCATGATCTCGAAGGAGCTCCGTCCGCAGGTGAGCTTGACCAGCATGCCGGTATCGCTTTCCAGCTTCAGGAAGCTGTCCGACATTTTCCGGACGATATCCCCGAAGAGGCGGGCGTTGAGGACGATGCTGCCTTCCTCCGCCACGTCCGCCGGTACCTTTGTGCGGACACCGGTCTTCAGGTTGTAGCCGGTGATGGTGAGTTCCTCTTCCGCTGCCGTCAGCAGCAGGCCCTCCAGGGCGGGAATGGTGCTTTTGGTAGCGGTTGCTCTGGCGGCAATGGTCAGACCGGCCAGCAGCAAGCTCCGATCGCAGCTGAATTTCATGGGTTATGCTCCTTCCTGCGGACGGACTTCGCCGTCCGGCGGCAGTGTCGAAATAATATCGGAAAAACGCGGTAAGGATATATACAGGATAGGATTTTTAGTTTTAGTCGTTATAGGACGAAAAAACGGTGGATAACTCGGGAAAACCGCATGGCTGCGCGGTTTGCGGCGCTGGGAGAAATGTGGATAAACACCGGGGTTTTCCACAGGAAAAATCTGATAAAAACATATCCACAAAAGGAGGGAGGAAAATTGGAGTACTTTGTGGAAAACTGCCGTAGGACCGGAGGGTCATTTGTTCATGATATTGGCGGTGATATCCCGGACGGTGTCGCTGAGGGCGGCGTCCGTATTGACGGATTCCTCGATCTTCCGTATGGAATGGAGGATGGTGGAATGGTCCCGGTTCAGAACGTTGCCGATCTCCTCCAGGGTGAGGGTGGTGAGCTTTCGCATGAGGTAAGTGGCCATCTGCCGGGCGGCGGCGATATTCTTGGTTTTCCCCTTGCCCAGGATGTCCTCCGGGCTGAGGTCGTAGAAGGAGGCGGTTTTCTCCACGATATATTCCGGGGTGTAGGAGCGCTCGCTGCGGATGACCTCCTTGGTGATATTCTCCACCAGGGTCATATCCAGGGCGCCGGAGCGCTCCAGCTCCAGGTAGGCCTGGATCTTTTTCAGGATGCCCTCGATCTGCCGGATATTGGCCTTGATGTTTTCGGCGATATAGACGCAGGCTTCCTCCGCCAGGGGAATGCCCATGCGGGAGGCTTTGTTTTTCAGGATGGCCACCCGGGTTTCATAGTCCGGGGGCTGCACGTCCACCATGAGCCCCCCCTCGAAGCGGGATTTCAGCCGGTCTTCCAGCCGGAGCATATCCTTGGGCGCCCGGTCGGAGGTGAGGACGATCTGCCGTCCGGATTCGTACAGGGCGTTGAAGGTATGGAAAAACTCCTCCTGGGTCTGGATCTTTCCGGCGATGAACTGGATATCGTCCACCAGGAGCAGATCCGCCATGCGGAATTTTTCCCGGAATTCGCTGTTGCTCCCGGACTGAATGGCGTTGATGAGCTCGTTGGTGAAATCGTCCCCCTTGATATAGACGATGCGGAAATCCGGACGGGTGATGCGCAGGGCGTTGGCAATGGAATAGAGCAGGTGGGTCTTGCCCAGGCCGGAATCCCCGTAGATGAACAGGGGATTGTATTTTATCGCGGGATTCTGGGAGACCGCAAGGGCGGCGGCATAGGCGATCCGGTTGGTGGGGCCCACCACGAATCGGTCGAAGGTGAACTGGTCGCCCCCCAGGAATTCCTGACGCAGGGGAGGCTGGCGGTTGATCCGCCGGGCCAGCTCCTCATCCCCGATGACCTGGACGTCAAAAGCGGCGGAGAAAATCTCCTTCAGCGCGTCCTTCACCAGGTCCAGGTAACGGGTCATGATGACCTCCTGGCTGAAGGTCGAACCGGTATGCAGAATCAGGCGGTTATCCAGCAGTTCCACCACCTGGCAATCGCTGAACCAGGTGCTGATCGCGGTGGTGGAAAGGTGCTGCTCCAGCAGCTTCAAGACGGCCTGCCATACGTCGCTGGCGGAATTCAAAGGTAGGTCCTCCTTTATTTCTCTCTGCCTCCGCAGAGGCGTGAAGGTCGAATATATACATTATTATATATTATATCACAGAGGACCCCCCGTTTCAACTGCAAATCCGTCCGGAAATCCATCCTTTTGCCCGGTTTCCGGCCGGGTTCAGGGACTGATGAGAAAGGAAATCTCCAGTTGAAAACGGGTATCGTAATCCTCAAGATCCAAGCCGCAGAGTTCCCGGATCCGCTGCAGCCGATACAGCAGGGTGCTCCGATGGATGAACAGGGCCGCAGCCGTCTCCGCATAGCTGCAGTTTTTCCGAAGGAAGACCCGCAGAGTCTCCGTAAAGGCGGCACCGTGCTTCCGGTCATAATTCCGCAGGGTGTTCAGGGCGGGGTGGGTGAGATCGATGACGCTGTGGGTGCGGAGAAGGCTGGAGACGTAGGGGAGTTCCGTGCTCTCGAAGCTGCTGATGGTTCCGGGTATGTCCTCCGCGAAATCTGCGGAAACCATGGCCGCCCGGGTATAGTCCGGAAGCCGGGTGAGCTGGGTGAACACAGGGCTCCGTCCGGCCACGCTGCCGCAGCGGTCCAGCAGTTCTCCAAGGGCCTTTTCCAGCGGCTCCGGCGGCGTCAGGCGCAGGTTGACCACGTACAGAAGCCGTTTCTCCATCGCCACGGGAAAGCCGGAGGGATCCATCCGCTCCAGGAGCCGCTCCGCGATCCTCGGTCCTTCCCCTTCCGGCTGAACGGAGCGGATGAGATAGGCCCGTTTTTCATCCTCCGGCAGCCAGCCGAAGGCCCGCATCCGTTCCTCCAGGCTGGGAGTTTCCCGCCCCTCCAGCAGATCGAGCAGGATGCCGGAGCGTTCCACCCGTACGTCCCACTCCGGGAGCACGGCCAGCCGGGAGGTGATCACATAAGCCAGGGCGTCCTGCACGTCCAGTTCTCCCTGAGTATAGTGTCCGTCGGGCTTCAGAGAGATGAGCCAGCCCTTGTGCCGGGCTCCGCAGAAGAGATTGGACAGAGCGGCGGGAGGGAGCTCGGTCACGTCAGCCGGGTAGGTGGGCTGATCCGGATTCCGAAGATGAGGGATCCGCACGATCTCCAGCAGGGCGTCCAGAGAGGGAAGACGATCCTCCAGCATCCGCAGCGGAGGACGCGCCGGGTCCTCCAGGGCATACTCCCGGATGTAGAAGGTGGAATCCGCCAGGATCAGATCCCTCCGGGTCAGCTTGCGGCAGAAGTCCAGGAGCGCCCCCATGGCGCAGCCGTCCTGGATCATCTGATAAGCCTCCACCATCCAGTCGTTGTAATAGTCGAAAGCGTCCAGCAGTTTGTTGATGGCGGCGCTCAGGTCCTCCGTATGGAGCAGAAGCTGATCCTCTCCGTTGAAGCAGCGGGTCAGCCCGGGACCGGCAGGCTCCAGACAGACGATATCCGCTTCCGGTTCCCTGTCCCGGGAGAAAATCCGGGCATTGCGCAGCGTCCGTCCCCCCCGGTTCACGTGGGCCTCAGGCGTGTATTCCTTCAGCCAATCTGCCAGGATCCACATACTCAGACGCATAGACGTCCCTCCTATATTTTATAGGAATATATATCCGATCAATAGGAAAAAATCCACATTATTTTCATAGACAAAAGAATTCATCCAGAATAGTATAACATATGATGAGGGTAAAGAACACGATTCTCCTATAAAATAGGGGAAACCTCCGGCGGCGTTCCCGGAACCGCAAAGGACCGGCGGAGGATGAATCTGAGAAAGGATGATGCAGAATGAAGAGAAGAATGGCACTGATCCTGAGTATCCTGCTGATCCTGGCCCTGTTTGCCGGCTGCGGAGGCACGGGAACGACCCCGACTGCAGTCCCGGCCACCCAAGCTCCGGCGGACCAGAGCACTCAGGCTCCCGCCACGGCAGCGCCGGCCACCGCAAAGCCTACGGACGCGCCTCAGGCGACGGCTGCGCCGGAGCCCACTCCCGAACCCGAGCCGGAAAGCCCCTATAAGCTTGCGGCGGGCAAATACGCCGTGAATGAAGCGGGCTTCCCCACGGAAAAGTACGTTTATGATCAGCCCTTCTGCACGGACGACACGGTGTTCACCGAATGGACCACCTGCTATACGCCCCAGTATATCCCCGAGGGCGGCTGGGCAGAGGTGCCCACCTGGAAGGGCCTTGCGGAAATGACCGGCGTCCATATCGAATACGATCTGGTTGACTCCGCCAACCGCAGCCAGAATTTCTCCGTGCGTCTGGCTTCCGACGAGCTGGACGATATCCTGATGCAGGCCTCCTCCTTCTATAAGGCCGGCTCCTTGAAAAGCGCCGTGGAGGACGGGTACTTTGCCAACCTCTATGACTACCGGGAGTATATGCCCTGCTACATGTACGAGATCTACAACCGCAGCCAGAACAACCGGGACGTGATGGGCCGGGTATTCTACGACAGGACCACCATCGTCTCCCTCACCGGTCTGCAGTACTACTACACCCCCGCCATGGGCTACTTCCTTCGGCAGGACTGGCTGGACCGTCTGGGGATGGGAAAGGCCGAGGACGTACAGACCTATGATGAGCTCCATGAGGTCCTGACGGCTATGAAATCCAATTTCTCCGAGCCGGGCAAGGAAGTTTATCCCTACTTTATCAACAGCAACGTGGAGAGCTACCAGGGCGCCACCACCTGCGGCTACAATACCACAGTCTATACCACCAGCATGAACTTCCGCCGGGTGGTGAACGACAAGGTGGAGTTCTGCGGCACCACCGAGGACGATCGGGCGGCCATGAACATGCTCAGCACCTGGTATGCCGAAGGCCTGATCTCCCCCCAGTTCCACACCTTCGTCTCCGGTGAGGATTATGAATCCGGTTCCCATAACGACACCCTTGGCTGCAACCTGATGCCCCCCAACACCTGGGTGGAAGCGGAGCGGGCCGGCCTGGATCCCAATACCGACTGGGAACCCATGCCCCGCACCAAGCTCTACCGGGGCCAGATCCTGCAGTACGCCAACCCCCGGAAGGACTTCCATTACGGCTCCGTCTGCCTCAACGCCAAGTGCGAGAATCTGCCTCTGGCGCTGTCCTGGCTGGATTTCTGGATCTCCGACGCGGGCTTCGAATGGACCAACTGGGGTCCCGAGGGCCTGCTCTGGGAGTACAACGACCAGGGGGAAAAGCGGCTCAGCGATTTCGCGATCCATAACGAAGCCGGCCTGGCCTGGATCACCGCCATCTACGGCTGCAACCCTCTGGGGGAATTCTGCATGCTGGATAACCTGCGCTCCTACTATTACGACGACGGTGCCAGGGCGATGACCGCTTTCCCCGTGTTCACCGTTTCGGATTACGGCGGCGAGTACGACTGGCCCAGCGGCGTGAAGCTCACGGATGAGGAATCCGATGAAACGGTATCCATTTTTGCCGACCTGAATACCTACTTTGAAGAGCATTACGTCCTGTTCGTGGATGGGTCCGTGCCCATGAGCGATTGGGACGCCTTCCAGGAGAGCCTCCGCAGCTTCGGCTTCGACCGGGTGGAGGAGATCTACCAGGATGCCTACGACCGGTATAAGGCAGAGGAGCTTTGATCCGCAAAACCGAATCCGGGGCTGCCGCAAAACGCGGCAGCCCCGGATTTTCGTCCCCCCTCCGCGGTTGACAGGCCGGGGCGGGAAACCTATACTGAAGGACAGGAGAAATAATCAACAGGAAGGAAGGAACAGCATGCGCAATAAGAAGCGGTATTACCGGAAGTTCAACCTGGACGTATCCAGGGAGACGGTGGAGAAGATCGTGGCGGAGTATGCCGGGGATCCGGAGAAATACAGCCATTCCCCCCTGGCGGGCCCCTACACCCCGCCGGATACGGATGAGCTGGTAGGGAAGACTCTGGCCTTCCGGGGGGAGGAAAAGGATTACGATTTCCGCTTCACTGCCCTGAACGAGGTCTGGTTCAAGGAGAAGGGGGAAGAGGAAAAGCGCTGTTTCTGCAACGTGAAGACGCTGGACCACGAGGTATTCTTCGTGAATTTCCTGGTGCCCGGCTACGCCACCTCCCGGCAGATTACCCTGATCCCGGATATGGTCTCCGGATGCGCCACCGTAGTGGACGCCAAGGTGGGTACGGAATACTCCAATATCGACGTGGACCGGGACTTTTACTTCGGCCGCCTGGAAGGGAATTTCGCCGGCGGCGAGCTTCACGGCTTCACCACAGAGCTGCTGGGCAAGAGCATCATCTGGGACTACGGCCCGAAGATCATCAAGATCAAGCACATCTACAACTGCGACATCTATTATACGTATAAGAACCTCACCGCCATGGGCACCTGGATGGCCACCAACCCGGCGGATTACGTGAAGATCCGGGACGGCCTGTATCTCTTCAGCTTCGTGGAGGAACGGCAGGTGGGCATCCAGGCCATCTTCCTCATCGATACCGCCAGGATGCACGATATCGGCTGCTTCTACGGCTGCTCCGGGGATCATCTCACCAGCGCCTGCCTGGGGGCGGTGGGGGAATTCACGGATCCCAATACCATCGCCTGAGCACGAAAAGCGAAAAAACAAGCCTGCCGGAATCGGCAGGCTTGTGAGCATTTCTTCGGATTACTCCATGCTGTTGAGCTTCTTGGTGAGGCGGCTCTTCTTATGGGCGGCGTTGTTCTTATGGATCAGGTTGTCGGAGGCGGCCTGGTCCACCACCTTGACGGCGGTCAGATACGCTTCCTTCGCCGCGGCCTTGTCCCCTTCCTCCGCCTTGGCGTCGAACTTCTTGATGAGGGTCTTCATCTCGGACTTGCGGGCCTTGTTCACGGCGTTCTGCGCCTTGGAGAGGGCATCGCGCTTGGCAGCAGACTTAATGTTGGGCAATTCACTCACCTCCCTTGCCGATAGAGCTTCCATGCGGAAAAGCACTATACCATACTTTTTCCCTTTCGGCAAGCGTTTTTTTTAAATTTTCCGCCGGGAAGGAAAAAACCGCCGGAAGCGGGTCATACTGATCCCGAGGTGATGCGTATGCAGGGGATCCGAACCGACCTGGCGGCGGAGGCCCGGGACCTTTGGCGGGAGTCCGCCGGGGAGACCGGCGCCCTCCCCGGGGTGGAAGCCCGGCAGGAGACGGAAAACGGCTTTCCCGTGGAAACCATCCGGATCCTGGATGAGCGGGGGGAGCAGGCCATGGGAAAACCCCGTGGGAGTTACGTGACGATTGAGCTGGAGCCGCTGCTGCGGCGGGAGAACGGCGCCTTCCGCCGGGGCGCGGGGGTGGTCGCTGCCCGTCTCCGGGCCCTGCTGGACCTTCGGGAGGGGGAAAGCGTGCTGGTGGCCGGACTGGGGAACCGGGCCATGACCCCGGATGTGCTGGGTCCCATGACCCTGGAGCACGTGCTGGCCACCCGGCATCTGGTGACCTCCCTGCCGGAGACCTTCGGCGGGCTCCGGCCCTTCTCCCTTTTGGAAACGGGCGTCCTGGGCACCACGGGGCTGGAGAGCAGCGAGCTGATCCGGGCTGTGGTCCGTCGGCTCCGACCCGGGACGGTGGTGGCCGTGGACGCTCTGGCTTCCCGCCGGTTGGACCGGGTCTGCCGTACCCTGCAGCTGGCGGATACGGGCATTGCCCCCGGTTCCGGGGTGGGCAACAGCCGGCCCGAACTGAGCCGGGGCAGCCTGGGGGTGCGGGTGGTGGCCGTGGGGATCCCCACGGTGGTGGATGCCGCAACCCTGGCGGCGGACCTCACCGCCCGGTCCGGCCTTGGGGAGCGGCCGCCGGAGGACTTTGCCTCCGCCGCGGAGGGTCTGATGGTGACCCCCAGGGAAATCGATGCCCGGATGCGGGAGCTTTCCCGCCTTCTGGGGTACGGTCTGAATCTGGCCCTCCAGGAGGGGCTGACCATAGAGGATTTCACGGCCTTGATGGGATGAGCGCCGGGGGGCTCCCGTCCCCGGGCTCCGGCGGGAGAAAGCCGCGCGCCCTTCCCCGGCACGGTGCTCCGGAAAAAACATTGGGCCGGAAGGGAATTCCGACCCAAAATGCGCTGCCGTTTTCTGTCCCGGGGATTATCCCGGAAAAATACGGGCTTATTCCTTCGGTTTCTCCCCCACGATGTCCTCCTTCTTGAAGGTCATGAGATCGTCCTTGTTGGGGGCCTCCATGGCCGCCAGGCGGTTGGCCTGGTTGGATACGCTGCGCTCGAAGATATTCCGCACGTCCCGGGCGTTGCCGAAGTTCTCATCCCGGTCCCGGTACAGGGCGATGAACATGTCCCGGCAGAAGGTCTCCGCCTCCGGCTCCAGGACGTATTTGTTCTTCCGGCAAAGGGACTCAAAGATGCGCATGAGCTCCTCCCCGGTATAATCCTCAAACTGGAAGTACTTTCCGAAGCGGGATTCCAGGCCGGGGTTGGAGGAGATGAAGCGCTCCATGGGCTCGGGATAGCCCGCCACGATCACCACCAGCTCCTCCCGCATGTCCTCCATGGCCTTGAGGATGGTGCTGATGGCCTCCTGGCCGAAGTCGTTCCCCGCCCCGTCTGGCACCAGGGAATAGGCCTCGTCCACGAACAGGATGCCGCCCCTGGCCTTCTTTACCGCCTCCAGGGTCTTCAGCGCGGTCTGGCCCACATATCCGGCCACCAGTCCGCTCCGGTCCACCTCCAGCAGGGTGCCCTTCTTCAACACGCCAATGGAGCGGTACAGCCGGCTCAGCAGCCGGGCGACGGTGGTCTTGCCCGTACCGGGGTTGCCGGTGAACACCATATGCAGGCTCAGCTCGGGCACCGGCAGCTCCGCTTCCTCCCGCAGCTTCCTGACCTTGATCAGATTGATCAGACTGCGCACGTCCGTCTTGATCTTTTCCAGACCCACCAGGCTGTCCAGCTCCTCCAGCAGGTCCTCCAGCTTCTCCGGAGGAGGCAGCTCCTCCTCCTTCTCCGGCTCCCCGGGTCGGGCGGAAGCGGCGGGCTCGCCCGCGGCGCTGCCGGGTACGGGACCCCGGCTCAGCTCCCGGAAGCCCAGGGGATCATCGGAATTCAGCACCGCCTCCAGAGCGCCCATGGCGGCAGCCAGGAAACGGTTCTCCTGCTCATTGGACCGGTTGGGATCGGAGAGGCGGCCCAGCAGGGCCCGGAGCCCTTCCGTCAGCAGCCGGGCGGCCTTGGGATTCGTAAGCACCAGCACCCGGAAAAAATCCGGAACGGGAGGCAGCTCCGCCTCTCCCGCAGCGGAGACCAGCTCCCAATAGAGGTAGCTGGGTCTGGGCTGGCCCTTGGAGTACAGATCGTTTATGGCCTTGACGTGATCCTCCGTCAGGGACTGGCCCTTCCAGAGGCCCAGGACCAGGGTCCGGGCCAGAGTATCCGTCTGCGAGGCGAAATCGGCGTGCCCGATGGCCTTGTACACCGCGTTGGTCTTCACCAGGTAGAAGCCATGGAGATTGGCTTCCGGCTCATATTTGAACATGGAAAATCGCTCCTTTTCCGTGGTTTTCCCCTGCGTCTCTGCTTATTATACACGCCAGTCCGGGGGATGCAAGAAATATTGCCGGAAATCTGAAAATAAAGCTTGACAACGGGAGTCGGCAATGGTATATTTGTCAAGCTCGCCGCTGAGCGAGCCCTTTCTCCGAGCGAACTGAAGTTCGCAAGGAAGAGGAGGAGCGACCGAATGAAAGCGAGCTTTCGCGGCCCCTACGGAAACCGCGGAAGCGAAGCCCAAGAAGACTGCGACGACGATGTACCTTGTAAATTAAACAATGCAGAAGCCAAGCGAACGCACCA
>CAMVBX010000045.1 GCA_947165825.1 uncultured Clostridia bacterium | reverse complement strand
ACCGCCTCCAGACGGGCGGCGCGCTCGGCCCGGATCTCGTCAGCCCGGGCTTTCCCCGTATCGGAGAGCTTCAGAAGTGTCGCCCGCTTATCGTTCTCGTCGGTCTCCCGCACCAGATAACCGTCCTCCACCAGCTTTCCGATCAGTTCGGAAGTGGAGGAAGCGTTGATCCCCGCCGCCTCCGCGATATCCTTTTGCCATACGCCCTCCGGATGCTCGCCGATGATGACCAGCAGCCGCTCCCGGGACATGCCCCGGTGGTGCCGTCCGGCTTTCCCATGCGGGCCATTCCCGTGCCGGTGCGGGCCATGCTCCTGCGTCCCGTCGTCCGGATGGTGTCTGGGCGGCATTTTGCCGAAGGGCTTTTCGCCGTCCCAGGATTCACGGGGCAAAGGAGGGACAAAACCCTCCGGCTTGCCGGGTCTGCGGGCTTCTCCGGGGTTTCCCCCCATGCGAAGCTTTCGGGAAAAACGCATCATTTTTCGAAACAGATCCATATTGTCAGCCATTCTTTCACGCTCCTTCTCTCATGGCCGTGTGCCGATGTCTTCCACAGCTCCTGGGCAGTGCGCATCTGCCTTGGTTCGGAACCGAACCATTCGAAGCTGCGGGAATTATACTTCGGAAACGAATCCATGTCAAGTACTTCGGAACCGAAATATTGTGAACGATCTGTAAATCTGCAGACGCAATATTCAACCACGGGTTGAATGACAAAGGAGGAAAAGGCATATATACTGCATAGTCCATAAATCACCGGTAAAGGAGACATACAGCAATTATCACCATGACCGTAATCTTCCATCTCGCAGCTCTTTTTTTCGCAAAGTTCCTGGATAACGTGCTCAGCACGACCAAAACCATCCTGATCCAGCGGGGGCGGTGCATCCCGGCGGGCGCCGCACTGGCGGTATCCAACTATATCGCGTACAGCATCACCAAAAGCATCGTGACGGCGGACAGCGATCTGGCCATCATCGCCGTATCCGTTGCCAGCGGGGTGGGCTGCTGCCTGGCCATGACCGTCAGCAAACGCCTGTCCCGGGATCGGCTTTTTGTGAATGTGATCATGTCGGATAACAAAGAGGCCGTACAGGACCTGCGGGATTTCCTGGCCCTGCATCATATCACCAATGTGGCGACGGACAGTTATACCCGGGATTGGAACACCAAGACCATCACCGTTACCGCCTATGCGGAAAGCCGGGCGGAGAGCGAGCTGATCAACGGGTATCTCAGCCAATGCCCGCAGAAATTCAAACGAGTCGTCCAAAGCTGAGGCAGGATATCCGCACAGCGGTTTGATTTCCTTCGTCGGAGAGAGTAAACTGAAAAAAAGAAATCCCGCCCCGGGAGGGCGGAAGGAGGCGGAAGAACGATGTTTACTTCGGAAATGATCGCGCCCTGCGGATTGGACTGCAGCCTTTGCCTGTTTGCCCACGATAAGGAGAGACCCTGCCCCGGCTGCAATGCCGAAAGCGAAAACAAGCCCGACTTCTGCACGAAATGGTGCAGGATCATTCCCTGTGCCAAACGGACGCAGAACGGTTACCGATACTGCGACGAATGTCCGGATTATCCCTGCGGGGATATGAAGCAGCTGGAGGACCGTTACGCCACGGCTTATCCCTTGAAGGAATCCCCCATGCAGAATCTGCGGGATATCCGGGAACTGGGCATGGAGGCTTTCCTGGAGCGGGAGCGGGAGAAATGGACCTGCAGGCAGTGCGGCGGGCCGATCTGCGTCCACAACGGAATCTGCCGGGACTGCGGCAGCAAGAGCGGCGGTTGATCGGCGTTGGCTGCGCGGCGGCAGGCTGAGGAACGGGAGCCATGAGAAGCGAATGGTCCATTGCCCGGGATGCGCTGGTCAGCGCGATCGTCGACCTGGGTTTTCCCGCGGAGCTGGGGGAGGCCGTCGCCCGGCATCTGGGGAGCCCCAAGGCGATGGAGAGAATGACGAAATACCTGGATTATGTGCGGCCCGACAGCGCAGAGCTGATCGTGGATGAGATGCTTTCCCTCCGGAGCGAGATCGATGCCTGGCGGGAACGGAAAAACAGCCGGTAGACCGGCAAACGGAGCGCCGTTCAGGCCGGAACCGGAGGCTGCAGACAGAGGAAGAGAACAGCATGAAATATTACGTCACCTCCGATGTCCACGGTTTCCATACCCTGCTGCGGGACGCCCTGACGGAGGCGGGATACTACCGTGATCCCGGGCCGCATAAGCTCGTCGTCCTCGGGGATCTGCTGGATCGGGGAAAGGAAGCGTTACAGATGCAGGATTTTATTCTGGATCTGATGGAGCAGGAACAGGTCATCCTTATCCGGGGCAATCACGAGGACTTATACGTATCGCTGGTCACGGAGGACGGAGGTAAGCCCTTCAGCCATCATCTGCATAACGGGACCTTTGACACGGCGCTCCAGCTCACCGGCTTCGACAAGTTCATGGCCCGGTACCAGAATTGGGAGTTTGCCGCCGCAGCGCGGAATACGCCGTTTTATTACCGGATCATCCCGGCGATGCGGAACTATTACGAGACGGAGCATTACGTCTTCACCCACGGATGGATCCCGTTTTTCGATGATTACGGCAAGTACCGTGATTCCCAGGACTGGCGCGGCGCGTCGCAGGAAGAATGGCGCAAAGCCCGCTGGTCCAACGGCATGGACGCGGCGGGTTCTTACCGGGGGGAGAAAACGGTCGTCTGCGGTCACTGGCACGCCTCCTATGGGCATGCCCGTTTCGAGCATAAAGGCGCGGAATTCGGCCCGGATGCGGATTTCTCCCCCTATTGCGGCGATCGGATCATCGCGCTGGATGCCTGCACCGCAGTGAGCGGAAGGGTCAACATCCTCGTTCTGGAGGATTGAATCCCGGCGGGGAGCAGGAAGGCGTTCCCCCTTTCCAAAGCGGATGCGCGATAAGCCGAGCATGAATGAGCACAGAGCACAGAAAGACAGGCCGGATCCGATTCTGGATCCGGCCTGTTGATTCAGGGTTAATCCGGGTGCGCAGATGCGTTCAGCACTCAGCCCCGGGCAGCCTGGGTGAAGAGATAGAAGCCCAGGGTGGAGGAAGCAGCGTTCTTCACGTCCTTGCTCAGGCAGTAGGAGTTGGTGTAATAAATGAAAATACCGGGATTTAAACTAAATATATTTTTTATCATTATCCATCCCGCTTGTCAAGCACTAAGGGGAGGAACGGGCGGGCGGCGGGGGTTCGAAGGACCGGCGGCCGGGGAGAACGGCAGGAATACCGGCAGGAACGTTGATTTCTCCCGGCGGATAGAGTAAACTGAATTATCCGCCCGGGATGAGGAGGAGAAGCATGCTGATCAAGCTGAACGTCAACACCACCGCGCATACCCAGATGGTGAACATTACCGGGATGATCCGGAAGGCTGTAGAGGACAGCGGTTTTGCGGAGGGGATCTGCACCGTGTTCATCCCGCATACCACCGCCGGAGTGACGATCAATGAGAATGCCGACCCGGACGTGGTGCGGGATCTCACCATGGAACTGGAAAAGATCGTTCCCTGGGAGGACGGATACCGTCACGGGGAAGGCAATTCGGCCGCCCATCTGAAAGCCAGCCTGACCGGCTTTTCCCAGCAGATCATCGTGGAGGACGGAAAGCTGGTGCTGGGGACCTGGCAGGGGATCTGGTTCTGCGAATATGACGGTCCCCGCCGCCGGAACGTCTATGTGAAGCTGACGGGCTGATCGTTTGCCGATGCAGTGTAGCACGGGAGCTGCCGTGAGTAAAGGAGCGCATGAAATGAAATGGTTCGATTTCTTCCGGTCGAAGCGGAAAAAGAAAAAAGCCGGTTCCCTCAGCGAAGCGGCGGAGCTGCAGGATCTGAGCGGCGTCGATCCGGCGGAGATCGTTCCGCCTGAGAGCCGGTTCACCCAGGAGTTCAAGGATTTCCTGGCGTCCCAGGAAGCCGCCGCAGAGAAGGCCAGAGCAGAAAAAGAAGCAGCAGACTGCCGGGAGTGCGGCGGTCATGAACAGCAGCCGGATGGGCAATCCGGCAGAATGGAGGAATGCAGAATGAACGCACTGGTAACCTATTTTTCCGCAAGCGGCGTGACCGCAGCGGTGGCAAAGCGCCTGGCTGAAGCCATCGATGCGCCTCTGTATGAGATCAGACCCGCCGTTCCCTACACCGCCGAAGACCTGGATTGGCGGAACCAGCAATCCCGTTCCAGCCTGGAGATGAAGGATAAAGCCTGCCGCCCCCCGCTGGCGGATACGAACGCCCCCGTTGCGGATGCGGAGGTCATTTTCCTCGGATACCCCGTATGGTGGTATCGGGAGCCGTCCGTCATTGACACCTTCCTGGAAGCTTATGATTTCAAAGGCAGAAAGATCGTCCTGTTCGCCACCTCCGGTACCAGCGGGATCGGAGAGGAAGCCCCGGCCCGGGCAGCGGAGCTTACCGGCGCGGAGGTGCTGCCGGGCAAGCGCTTCCCGGCAGACGTTTACGGCGAGGAACTGAAAGCCTGGGCGCAGTCCCTTTGAGCGTTTCGGGAATCTCCACTGGAAAGGATGAAGATACATGCGGACGAAAGAGATCATCGGCAAGCTCCGGCTCCACGGCAGAACCATCTATGACGAGGAGCGGCAGGCCCTCTTTTTCAACTGGACCTGCAGCGGCTTCACCGTGGTATTCAGCGGTTCGGTGCTGAAAGCCCACTTCATCGCCCTGGGGGACAAAGGGCCTGCCTTCCCCGGTTTCCCGGAGCCGCAGCCGGATTATCCCTTCTTCGGCGTGATTGCCGACGGGGGAGAACTGAGCCTGCGAACGGAGTGCCGGGAGGAGAACGCCGAATTCACCCTCTTCGCGGGAGAAAAGGGGACCCATACCCTCCGGGTGGTGAAGCTCAGCGAAAACGCCCGGGGAAAGCTGGGCCTGCTGTCCCTGGAGACGGACGGGGAATTCCTTCCCGCGCCGAAGAACGACAAACCCGTTATCGAGGTGGTGGGGGATTCCATCACCTGCGGTTTCGGCAACGAGGCCGAGAACAATTCCTTCGAATTCCATACCGGCGAAGAGAACGGCTGGATGTCCTACGCCGCCCTGGCCGCCCGGGAACTGGACTGCGAATACAGCCTGGTGTGTGAGAGCGGCATTGCCGCCAGCCAGGCGGAGCATCCCCTGTTCCCCCATTATGCCATGGATGATATCTACGCCTTCACGGACGCGCCCTATGACTACCGCAGAGGCGCTGAACCCGCGAAGTGGGACTTTGCCGCCCATCCCAGCGATATCGTGGTGATCAACCTGGGCACCAACGATGCCACCCCCATGCGCTTTTCTCCGGATCCCTTTGTCATCGACGGAATGGAGGCGTTTTTTCAGAAGAAGTTCCGGGGTCTGGTGGAGCAGATCCGTCGGCTCAACGGCAAGGATACGCTGATCGTCTGCTCCCTGGGTTCCATGGACTATTTCCTGTATGACCGGATTGCCGCGGCGGTGCGGGAGTATCAGGCGGACACCGGGGACGAGAAGATCTTTGCCTTCAAGTATTTGCCCATCAACAATATGTCCGAGGGGATCGGCGCCGCAGGTCATCCTTCCATGAAAACCGATATCCGGATGGGAAGGGAGCTGGCCTTCCGTCTGCGGCCGTATCTGCAGAACAAAAAATAAGGGAAACACAAAACGCGGGACCGGGCGTATCGCCCGGTCCCGTCAGCGTGTCGACAAAGTCTTGTCGCCCCGCTGAAGCAAGTTTTTCGAACAGGAAATACGGTAGAAATTGTTCGAAAAACTTCTGATTGAACGCGAAAGACACCCCTCCTGGGTTTCTTTCGCGCTATCTTCCTTCCCGTTTTCGTTCCATTTTCGGGTTTGTCTACAGTCTGACGGGACCGGGCGATACGCCCGGTCCCGTACTCGTTTTTGCGGTGGTTTATTCCGCGAACAGCGGGGTAGAGAGGTAGCGGTCACCGGTATCCGGCAGGAGTACGACGATGGTCTTTCCCTTGTTTTCCGGCCGCTTGGCCAGCTGGATGGCTGCCCAGGTGGCCGCTCCGGAGGAGATACCCACCAGTACACCCTCGGACCGGCCGATCTGCCTGCCGGTGGCGAAGGCGTTTTCATTGGTAACGGGGATGATCTCGTCGTACACCTTGGTGTTCAGCACATCCGGAACAAAGCCTGCGCCGATGCCCTGGATCTTGTGGCTGCCGGACCTGCCCTCGCTGAGAACCGGGGAATCCGCCGGTTCCACCGCCACCACCTGCACGGCGGCATTCTGCTCCTTCAGATACTCTCCCACGCCGGTGATGGTGCCGCCGGTGCCTACCCCCGCCACGAAGATATCCACTTTGCCGTCGGTATCCGCCCAGATCTCCGGGCCGGTGGTGGCCTTGTGCACTGCGGGATTCGCCGGGTTTACGAACTGACCGGGCAGGAAACTGTTGGGGATCTCCCTGGCCAGCTCCTCTGCCTTGGCAATGGCGCCTTTCATGCCCTTGGCTCCCTCCGTCAGCACCAGCTCCGCGCCGTAGGCCTTCATCAGCTGTCTCCGCTCGATGCTCATGGTCTCCGGCATGGTGATGATGATCTTGTACCCCTTGGCGGCGGCCACAGAGGCCAGACCGATGCCGGTATTGCCGGAGGTGGGCTCAATCAGGGTGGCTCCGGGCTTCAGTACGCCCCGGGCCTCCGCGTCCTCGATCATCGCCTTGGCGATGCGGTCCTTCACGCTGCCTGCGGGATTGAAGTATTCCAGCTTTGCCAGGATACGGGCCTCCAGGCCCAGGGCTTTTTCCAGATGGGTCAGCTCAAGCAGGGGAGTCCCCCCGATCAGCTGGTCTGCGGAAGTATAGATCTTGCTCATGTTTTTGACCTCCAATTTTAATCATATAAACCTAGTAGAAAAGTATGTTTTGCTTGGTGAGCATAGGATACACCGGTGTGCCTGCGTTGTCAAGAGAAATTTTCATTGAAATCCTATTTTCCCGGGAGTATAGTAGGAAATAGAGGTGAACAGGATGTTGATTTCCACAAAGGGGCGTTATGCGCTGCGGATCCTGGTAGATATGGCGGAGCATCAGGGGGAGGGCATGATCACCCTCCAGGAGATAGCCCGGCGGCAGGAGATCTCGGAAAAGTATCTGGAGAGCATCGTTCGGGAACTGGTGAAGGGTGGCGTAGTGACCGGACAGCGGGGAAAGGGCGGGGGATACCGTCTGTGCCGTCCCCCGGAACAGATCAACGTGGGGGAGGTCCTGCGCTGCACGGAAGGCAGCCTGGCTCCGGTGGCCTGCCTGACGGAAGAGGCCGTGCCCTGTGCGCGTTCTTCCCGATGCCGGACCCTGAAGTTCTGGCGGGGACTGGACGAGGTGATCCGGCGGTATACGGACGGCTGCACCGTTGCGGACATGATGCAGAGCAGCGGGGACGGGGACGACTATATCATTTAAATCTGAATAGGGGCAGGTGAAAGCCCATGACCATTCAACAGCTGCGCTATGCCGCAGCCATCACGGAGGCGGGTTCTCTGAACAAGGCGGCGGAGATCCTCTATGTTGCCCAGCCCTCTCTCACCAGCGCGATGCAGGAGTTGGAGAGGGAGCTGGGGGTGACGCTGTTTTCCCGCAGCGGCAGGGGTGTTGCCCTGACGAACGACGGTGTGGAGTTCATCCATTATGCCCGCCAGGTGCTGCAGCAGTATGACGGACTCCTGGAGCGATTCGGGAAGAACGGGGGACGGAAGAAGAAATTCGGCATCTCCACCCAGCATTATTCCTTTGCAGTAAAGAGCTTCGTGGAGCTGGTGCGGCAGTTCGGAACGGAGGAATACGAATTTGCCATCCGGGAGACCCGGACCCGGGACGTGATCGACGACGTATTTGCCGGGAAGAGTGAGATCGGGATCCTCTATCTCAGCGATTTCAATCGCAAACCCCTGGAAAAACTCCTGCGGGCAAACCAGCTGGAGTTTCATCCCCTGACCTCCTGCGAAGCCTATGTGTATCTATGGAAAGGCCATCCCCTGGCGGACAGGCCGGTGATCCGGTTTGCGGATCTGGCGGAGTATCCCTGTCTTTCCTTTGAGCAGGGAGCCGGCGGTTCGTTTTATTACGCGGAGGAGATCCTCAGCACCGCGGAGTACCCCCGGACCATCAAGGCCACGGATCGGGCCACCATGCTGAATCTGATGGTGGGACTGAACGGCTACACCCTCTGCAGCGGGGTGATCTGCGAAGAGCTGAACGGAACGGACTATATCGCCGTTCCCTTCGAAGCGGAGGAGGAAGCCGTGGGCAAACGCATGGAGATCGGATATGTTTCCCGGCAGAATCTCCTCCTGAGCGATCTGGCGCAGCGGTATATTCTGGAGCTGGACCGTTATCTGAAGCAGTACCAGGAAACGCATTGATCCGGATCGGCCCTGCCTGCAGCCCGTCTCTTTTGAGACGGGTTATAGATCCAGCCTATAACCAACCATTTAGATAGGATATTGGACAGACTCCGCTGGACATGGTATCATCCGGCCATCAGATCACAAAACAAATTCACGGAAATGAGGTACAGACCATGTCCAACTATAAATTCGAAACCCTGCAGCTCCATGTGGGCCAGGAGCAGCCCGATCCCGCCAGCGACGCCCGGGCGGTGCCCATTTACGCCACCACCAGCTACGTCTTCCATAACGCCCAGCACGCCGCCGACCGCTTCGGCCTGGCGGACGCGGGCAACATCTACGGGCGGCTCACCAACTCCACCCAGGGGGTGTTCGAGCAGCGCATCGCGGCCCTGGAAGGCGGCGTCGCCGGTCTCGCCGTAGCCTCCGGCGCGGCGGCCATCACCTACACGGTGCAGGCCCTGGCGGCCCAGGGGGAGCACATCGTGGCCCAGAAGACCATCTACGGCGGCACGGCGAATCTGTTGGCCCACACCCTGCCCCTTTACGGCATCGAAAGCAGCCTGGTGAACGTCCATGATCTGGCTGAGGTGGAAGCGGCCATCCGGCCCAATACCAAGGCCGTCTATATCGAGACCCTGGGAAACCCCAACAGCGACATCCCAGATATCGACGCCATCGCGGCCATCGCCCATAAGCACGGCATCCCTCTGGTGATCGACAACACCTTCGGCACCCCCTACCTCATCCGACCCATCGAGCACGGCGCAGACATCGTGGTCCACTCCGCCACCAAATTCATCGGCGGCCATGGCACCACCCTGGGGGGCGTCATCGTGGACGGAGGCACCTTCGACTGGGCGAAGAGCGGCAAATATCCCTGGATCAGCGAGCCCAACCCCAGCTACCACGGGGTGAAGTTCACCGATGCGGCAGGCCCGGCAGCCTTCGCCACGTACATCCGGGCCATCCTCCTGCGGGATACCGGGGCCTGCATCTCCCCCTTCGCCGCCTTCCTCCTGCTCCAGGGTACCGAGACCCTGTCCCTGCGGCTTGAGCGCCACGCGGAGAACACCAAGAAGGTGGTGGAATACCTGCTGAAGCATCCCCAGGTGGAGAAGGTCTACCATCCCTCCCTGCCGGACCACCCGGACCACGCCCTGTACGAAAAGTACTTCCCCAACGGGGGAGCCAGCATCTTCACCTTTGACATCAAGGGCGGGAAAGAAGAAGCCTTCCGGTTCATCGACGGGCTGGAGATCTTCTCCCTGCTGGCCAATGTGGCGGATGTGAAGAGCCTGGTGATCCACCCGGCCACCACCACCCACTCCCAGCTCACGGAGGCGGAGCTGGAGGACGCGGGCATCCACCCCAACACCATCCGCCTCTCCATCGGCACGGAGCACATCGACGACATCATCGCCGACCTGGAAAAGGGCTTCGCCGCCGTGTGACCCGCAAAACAGACCTCACGCCGCCAGACTGTAGACAAAGCACCAAAGCCTCGCAGAGTTCGCGCCCGCAGGCGCGAATAGAGTCAAGATCCATTTTGGCCCGGAATTCATTTCTGGGCCAAAATACCGCTCACGGAGCGTACTGTGCGAGCGCAGCGAGTGCGGGGAGCGTAGTGCAAACCAAATCGACCGGGAGCCCAACGAAGTGGGTCCCGGTCGAAGCGTGTCGACTTTGTCGACACGCTGAGGGGCTGCCGCTTATTTGCGGCAGCCTCTTGCCTCTCTCTGCGTCTTGTCAAAGGAGAAGAAAGCTGTTACCATAGAATCAAGAATCAGATCATGACGAGCATAAGGAGGATGCACCTATGGCAAGCAGCACGAAATACGCGAACATTCTGAAGCCGCTTCGGATCGGGAACACCGTGTTCCGCAACCGCCTGTTCTCCGCGCCCACCGGGCTCTATGACCTCACCCCGGAAAAAGCACCCACGGACGGTTATATTGCTTATTATGAGCGGAAGGCCAAGGGCGGGTGCGCCTCCATCAATATCGGGGAATGCAACATCGATCACGAGGGCGTCGGCTCGCCCAACAGCTATGAGATCCCCGACCTCTCCGAGCATAAGTGGAATAAGGAAGCCCTGGGCAAGCTGGCTGACGCCATCACCCGGAACGGGGCGGTGGCCACCATCGAGCTGCAGAAGACCGGCCGGATCAAGAGCGACACCCCGGGGCAGATGCTCCTGCTGAGCCCCAGCGACGGGTTCCACCCCTATGACAGCCGGGTGAAGACCCGGGCCATGACTGAGGAGGAGATCCTGGCCACCATCGACGCTTACGCCTCCGCCGCGGAGTATGCCAAGGGCCGGGGCTTCGGCATGGTGATGGTCCACGCGGGCCACGGCTGGCTGCTGCATCAGTTCCACTGCCCCAAGTCCAACCGGCGGACGGACAAATGGGGCGGAAGCCCGGAGAGCCGCTGCCGTTTCACCGTCGGCGTGGTGGATGAGATCCACCGCCGCTGCGGGCGGGATTTCCCCGTGGAGGTGCGGATCAGCGGCAGTGAAGCCTTCGAGGGCGGCTACGGCATCGAGGAGGGCGTGGAGATTGCCAAACAGCTGGACGGCCACGCGGACATCATCCATGTTTCCTGCGGCAATCTGTTCTCCCCCGGAACGGATTTTCACACCCACCCCGGGATTTTCCAGCAGGAGGGGATGAACGTCAAATACGCTGCGGAGATCAAAAAGCACGTGAAGCAGTCCTACGTGGCCACCATCGGCGGCCTCTCCGACCTGGACGTGCTGGAGGAGATCGTCGCCACCGGCAAGGCGGATATCGTGGAGATGGCCCGGGGGCTCATCTGCGACCCGGATCTTCCCCTGAAGGCCAAATCCGGCCGGGAGAAGGAAGCCCGGAAATGCCTGCGGTGCTTCAAGTGCGTGGGCCAGGATTACCAGGATGGCCGGCTGTTCTGCGCCATCAATCCCGCCTCCGGGAAGGAGCGGGAGGCTGCCCGAGTACCTCAGCCCAAGGGCAACCGCAGGGTGCTCGTCGCCGGCGGAGGGATAGCCGGGATGCAGGCCGCCATTACCGCCCGGGAGCTCGGCCATGATGTGATCCTCTGCGAGAAGGGACCCGCCCTGGGCGGGGTGCTCCTGTGCGAGAAGGAAGTCCCCTTCAAGAAGCGGATCGGGGAGTATATCGAGCGGCAGAAATATATGCTGGAAAAGCTGGGCGTGGAGGTTCGGCTGAATACGGAGGTCACCCCCGCCCTGTGCGCGGAACTGAAACCGGATACTGTGGTCGCCGCCCTGGGTGCGGTGACCGCCGCCCCCGCCATCCCCGGACTGGACGGGGCGAAGGACGCCATCGCGGTTTATACGGACCCGGCCCTGGCCAAGGGTAGGTGCGTCATCCTGGGCGCCGGGACCACGGGCCTGGAGCTGGCGATCTATCTCGCCTCCCTGGACAGGGAGGTCCGCATTCTGGAGGCCAGGAGCGCCAAGGAAGCCCCTGCGGGGACCTACGCCATGCAGCTGCGGAATTACGGCCTTCAGGTGGAGTATGGGGTCCGCGCCGAGGAGATCCTGCCGGAGGGGATAAAGGTCGGCGGCGGAACCGAGGGGATCATCCCCTGCGATACGGTCATCAACGCCCTGGGACGGAAGCCGCTCTGGGACGAGGCGGACGCCCTGCGGGACTGCGCCCCGGAATTTCATCAGATCGGGGATTGCCTGAGGGTCCGGAATCTGATGGCCACCACCAGCGAAGCCTGGACCATCGCCCGGAATATCGGCTGTTACTGATCACAGGACGCGATTAAGAACAGAAGGAGGTCACGACTGTGGGGATCATCAAAGCTGCCGCCGGAGCCATCGGCGGAGCCATGGACGATGTCTGGAAGGAGATGTTCGTCTGCGATTCCCTGCCCATGGAGGTCCTGATGGTCCGGGGCTATAAGCGGATCTCCAACCGCAGCGCCAACACCGGGGGAGACGGCAACGTCATTACCCACGGCTCCTTGATCCTGGTGGCGGACGGGCAGTGCGCCATTGTGGTCTCCGGGGGCAAGGTGGTGGATTGTTTTTCCGAACCGGGGGAGCACGTCTTCCGGGATCCGGACTGTAAGACCCCGGTGGCCGGCTTTTTTTCGGATATCGGCCAGCGTATTGCCTTCGGGGGAGATGCGCCGCCCAAGACCCACAGGGTCTATTACGTGAATATCAAGGAGTCCATGGGCAACGCCTTTATGACGGAGCGGCCCATCGACCTGCTGGCCGCCGGGGTGGACCCCCTGTACGGAACCGTGACCTGCCGGGGAGTCTATTCCTACCGGATCAAGGACCCCCGGCTCTTTTACAAACTGCTGGCGGGGAATATTTCCGGCAGCTATAGCCGGGACAAGCTGAACAGCCAGCTCGCCGCCCAGCTGACGAGATATCTGACTCCGGCTCTCCATACCCTTTGCATCTCCGGCATCCGACCTTCGGAGATCCCGGATCATTCCGAAAAGCTCAGCCGGGAGATGCGGGAGCGGGCCAACGCCTCGAATGGCTGGCTGGACCAGCGGGGGCTGGAGCTGGTCTCCGTTGCCCTCAGCAGTCTGGAGCCCTCGGGAATGGAAGACGTGCAGCGCCTCCAGCGGCTGGGTCCCCTGCTGGGCGGACCCGCCGCGCCGAAGAAGGAAACGCCTCCGGCCGCGCCGGTAGCCCCGGAGAAAAAGCCCGGCAGCTGGACCTGCCTTTGCGGCACGGTGTCCGACCGGAATTTCTGCCCGGAATGCGGCAGACCGAAGAAATGGACCTGCTCCTGCGGGCAGGAGAATACCGGCCGCTTCTGCAGGGAATGCGGCAAACCGAGAGCGTAAACGGCAAGGGGAAACGGAATGGAATATGAGCTGATCCGCAGCGATCGGAAGACCCTTGGGGCGCAGATCAAGGACGGAAGACTGATCATCCGGGCCCCTCTGCGGGCGACAAAGGCGGATATCGACCGCTTCCTGGAGAAGCACCGGGCATGGGTCGAAACGCATCTGGCGGAATCCCGGGAAAAGGAAAGGGCAAAGGCGGCGGTCCCCAGGCTGACTCCGGAGGAGCTCCGGGCATTGGCGGACCGGGCGCTGGAGGTGATCCCCCGGCGGGCGGCGTATTACGCGCCCCTCGTCGGGGTGCAGTATGGCCGGATCACCATTCGGAACCAGCGGACCCGATGGGGCAGCTGCAGCGGAAAGCGGAATCTGAATTTCAACTGCCTGCTGATGCTGGCTCCCTCGGAGGCTGTGGACAGCGTGGTCGTCCATGAGCTGTGTCACCTGAAGGAGATGAACCATTCGCCGCGGTTCTATGCCGAGGTCCTCCGGGTCTTCCCGGATTATTGGAAATGGGACAAATGGCTGAAGGAAAACGGCGCCGCCCTCTTGGCCCGGATGGGATAGCGAGATCCAGGACTGCAGCAGCTTTACCGGGTTGTTGACATTCGCATAGGTGGATACCCGCGGCAAAAGTGAAGCAGCTATGGCGCTGAGACGCTCTTGAAGCCTTGATCATTTGGAAGAAGGAAAACTGCGCTATTCATGACCGTGATGTTGATGCAGCAATTCAGCGTATCACCGGTTCCTGTCATGGCTGCTATGGTATGGAAAAACTGCAGGGCCAGTCGGCAAGAGGCTTGCTGTTGCTACGCAATCTCGTGAGTCGGCAAGCCCCTTATTGCGCTTTTCATCATCGATCAATCATAAGAGCATTCCGAGGCTGGAGATGCCAGCCAAGTTCAGAAATGAAGGGATCGTAAAAAAACGCCTCTGAGCCGATGCTGGTTCAGAGGCGCTGTTTATCTGTGATTATATTCGGTTTTGATCTCCCCATTCACACATCTGGTCGAGGATAGGCATAAGAGATTTTCCGCGTTCAGAAAGACTGTATTCAACCTTCGGCGGGATTTGCGGATATTCCGTTCGGATGATCAGACCATCTGCTTCCAGCTGTTTCAGCGTCGAGCTTAATGTTTTGAAAGTGATGGTCCCAATGTACTTCTGCATTTCATTGAAACGGACGACACCAAATTCCATAAGAGTATACAGAATGAACATTTTATACTTGCCTTGAATCAGAGACATGGTGTAGTTGAAGCCTGTATCCTCTAAGCTGCAGCTTGAAATGCATTTACTGCCCATATCACTATCCTCCAAGATAGTATATATCTTGAATGTACGTACTTGTTTATACTGCTTGAATTGGCTATAATTATAGCAATACAAAGAGGAAATGTCAACCATCACCGCATGGAATGGAGGCACATATATGGGGAAGAAAATCATCATTCTAAACGGCAGTCCCAGAGGGAAAGGAAATACTGCTGCTTTAACGGCGGAATTCAAACGCGGAGCTGAAGCGGCGGGAAATGAAG
>CAMVBX010000044.1 GCA_947165825.1 uncultured Clostridia bacterium | reverse complement strand
AAGCGGTTGAAGCGATTGCTGAGAAGTATCCCCAGGCGGTGGCATTCGATTTTATGGGCAGCTCCGTTACCTATCAGCAGATGCTCCGGGAGATCCGGCGCTGCTGTGCCGGCCTGCGGACCCTGGGTTTTCGTGCGGGAGAATGCTTTACCATTGCGCTTCCCAACTGTCCCCAGGCCATCTACATGCTGTACGCGGTCAACCTGGCCGGGGGGATCTGCAACATGATCCATCCGCTTTCTGCCGAAAAAGAGATCGTTTTCTATCTGAATGCGGCGGAGAGCGCATATGTGGTGACTCTGGATCAGTTTTACGAAAAGTTCGCCGCGATCCGGGAGGAAACCCGGGTGCGCAGCCTGATCCTGGCCAGCGTGGGGGATGCGCTGTCGCTGCCCATGCGGCTGGGCTATCAACTGACGGAGGGGAGGAAGATCCCCAAAGTGCCGGCTGACGCGCCGGTGATCCGATGGCGGGATTTCCTGCGGGGGGGAGAAAGCGCCGGAGAGGAAGCTAAACCGGTCCTGAAGGGAGAGGATCCGGCGGTCATCCTCTACTCCGGCGGGACGACAGGAGTGACGAAAGGGATCGTGCTCACCAATCTGAATTTCAACGCTCTGGCCCGTCAGGTGGTGGCAGCGAACCCCATGTTCCGACCCGGAGATAAGATGCTGGCGGCCATGCCCCTTTTCCATGGCTTCGGGCTGGGGGTCTGCATCCATACCATGCTGGCCTCAGGGGGCCGCTGCGTGCTGGTTCCCCGGTTTACTCCCAAGAGCTACGCGGGGCTGATCGGCAAGTATAAGTGCAACTTCATCGCAGGTGTGCCGACTCTGTATGAGGCCCTGCTGCGTATGCCGGATATCGGCAAGATGGATATGAGCTGCCTGAAAGGCGTTTTTTCCGGCGGTGATTCCCTGAGCGTGGAGCTGAAGAGAAAGTTCGATCGCTTCCTTGCGGAGCACAACGCCGACGTACAGGTGCGGGAGGGCTACGGGACGACGGAAACGGTTACGGCCTGCTGCCTGACCCCGCCGGAGCATGCCAAGGAAGGGAGCATCGGCGTGCCCTTCCCGGATACCTATATCAAAATCGTCAAGCCGGGAACAGAGGAAGAATTGCCGTACGGAGAGGAGGGAGAGATCCTCCTGGCCGGGCCTACGGTCATGCGGGAATATGCCGGACATCCGGAAGAGACGGCCAAAACGCTGCGGAAGCACGCGGACGGTCTGACCTGGGTCTATACCGGAGACCTGGGGATTATGGATGAAGAAGGATTTATCTATTTCCGGGGCCGGGCGAAGCGGATGATCGTCACCTCAGGCTACAACGTCTATCCGGGGCAGCTGGAGAATATCCTGGATGCCAACGTTCTGGTGCATATGAGCTGCGTGATCGGCATACCGGACTCATACCGGATGCAGGCGGTGAAGGCGTTCATCGTTCTGAAACCGGGAATACCGGCAGACGAGACCACAAAGGAGGCCATCCTTTCCTACTGCAGAAAGCATATCGCAAAATACGCCCTTCCCCGGGAGATCGAATTCCGGAATGAGCTGCCCAAAACCCTGGTGGGCAAGGTGGCTTACCGGAAGCTGGAGGAGGAAGAAGCGGAAAAACGCGCCGCAGGCAGCGGCTGAAAAACCGAATGATGTATGGATAGGTTCAGAACACCACGCCGCCCCGCCGAAGGGCGTCGCCCGCGTGACTGTTCCCGAGAGGCTCTCCTCGCTCCACCCGATAGGTGAAGCGGGGGGAGTCTTCTTCTCCCTCCAGGACTACCCGCATGGAGCCTGCGCGGCTGCCCCAGGGGACGGCGGCTTCCAGCGCGGCCCGGTCCCTGGCCAGCTCGTAAACGTGGGTGACCCATATGCCGCGGGCCCCCGCTGCCATACAGACGGACGCGACCTCTGCAGAGATGGACTTCGTTTCCTCCGGACCGGTACTGGTGAGGGGCTCGTTGAAGAGCAGCATGCTCTCCGACGTCAGATTCGAAACCGCTTCGGCGATGCGCCCGGCCTCCTCCGCCAACAGGCCTTTCCGACCGTATTGCTGACCGTTTGGCGCGAAGATCGTGAGGATATTCTTCGCCGGACTCAGGGCCGCTTCCCGCGCCGGAATAGGGAATCCCAGCTGGGCCAGCCATTGGCATAAGCCGATGCTCAGCAGAAATACGGTTTTTCCCCCCTGGTTTGCGCCGGTGAGGAAGATCAGCTCACCCCCCGGCTTCAGCTCGGCATCGTTGCATACCACCTGATCCTTGCCGGAGAGCAGAAGCAGCGGATCGAACAAGTCCCGGGCGGAAAAGCGTTTCGCAGAGGTTGGGTCGATCCTGGGGAAATGTACGGGCAGCCCGGCGGTTTGCCAGCTGCGCGCGAGCTTGGCTGCGGAGAGGCAGATGACGAGCTCCTTGCGCAGCCCCCGCAAAACTCCGGTCTCGCGGATGACAAAACTGCCGATATCCTGTGAGGCCTGGGCGCTGAGCCGCTGCAGCAGCATGGAATCCATCTCGATCGCCCGCTGGTTGAGCATGATCTGCCGCTTTTGCTGGCCTTTTCCCCTGGCGGTTTTATCCGCAGGCGGATCCATGCGCAGAAGCTTCAGCCGGGAGGGCTTCAGGTCCTTATCCAGATTATAGCCGATCCGCATGCGGGCGGGGGCGGCATACCCGCTACAGAGCGCGGCAAAATCCGCGGCTGCGTCCCGGTAACGGGGAGAATCACGCATTCCGCTCAACAGGCCGACAAGGGAGCGGAGCCCGTCGCTCCGCACCGGGATTTGCGTCAGCTCAGACCAGGAGACGTCGATTTTTCGCAGGTATCCCTCAAGCCAGCTGAAATCCTCCAGAGAAAAGCCCACGGCGAAGCTGTCCGCGCCCCGGCGGCTGCCTCGGCCTTCCCAGCCATCCAGGCAATCCAGCAAACGGCTCAGTGCTTCCTCCAGCCCCGGAAGCTCCAGAATATCCCGGATCACCGCCTGCCGCCAGCAGATCACCTCCGGATCCTCCGTAAACAGGGAGCAGAGCTCGCCTGCGCTGATCCGATAGTATTCGGAGATCGACATGGCTTCCGCCAGCCGATCCAGATGCAGATCCTCCATCGTCTGCTCCGGGAAGGAGACGGCTGACTGCATTTTTCCCGCAGGGTACAATAAACAGGCCATATCCGACACCTCCCCTCAGAGTACGCCGCGTCGGATCCGATCCCAACCCGGATCCTGCGGCCGCACATCCAGCCCTCTTGCGCTCAGCCCAGAGAGCATATCCTCCAGCCGAAGCCCCTTTTCGGCCACCACCGCTCTGGCATGACTGGAGGGGAGCGGCGGGGCTTCCTCCAGCTTGTACAGGTACTGTACGCCTTCAGGCGTTTCCCGGGCGGTCATGACCAGACTGTGCAGACGTCCGGAAAGCCCGAGGGAAGCAAATGCGGCCTCCAGATCCGGCCAGATATGGTTGAAATGGGTGACCAGCATGGCGGGGACTTCCTGCTTCGCCAGGTCGGACAGCAGATCCACGCAGATCCGAGCGCCTTCGCTGGCGCTGGTGCTAGTCATGGGTTCGTTGAAAAAGAGAATGCTCCTGGGGGTCATCCGGGCGCGGAGCAGCCGGATACGCTGGATCTCCATCCCCATCCGGCTGTCCTCTCCGGTCTTGCTTTCCCCTGCGGCAAACAGCGTCAGCAGCTGATCCCGAGGAGAAAAAGCCCCTGCCTCAGCCGGGACAAGGCAGCCAAGCTGACCGAGAAATAACAGCTGGCCGACCATGATCAGGCAGCAGGTCTTGCCGGAGCTGTTCGGCCCGGTCATCAGAATGCTGCCGCCGGGCTCCATGGCCAGGTCATTGGGCACGGGCAGATTACCCGTACAGGATTGCTCAGGCAGCCTGGCTGCCTGAAAACGGAAGGTCATCTCCTCCGTGATCGTCGGCGCGGCAAGTGCGCTGCCCCTGTCCTGCAGTTTGCGGCAGAAGGCTGCCGCGCCGGTATAAAACTGCAGCGCATCCCGGAGACTCAGCAGCTCCTCTACGCCGCTCAGCGGGAGTTTCACCAGGGCATCCCGAAACTTGGTCAGAGGACCGCGCACCTCATAGCCCACCTGGGAGAGCAGATACTCCTGAAACAGGGTTCCGGAGCCGTTCTGCGGAAAATTCAGCAGGGAAGTGATCCCCTCCCGGGGCTCGGAAGTGCCGGCCGCCTCCAGCATACCCCGCTGGGCGTAGGCCTCGGAACGGATCTCCGCCATCTCCAATCCCACTACGATCCGCCGACTGTCCAGGCAGACGTCGACGGCGAATGCCTCCACGCCCTTCCACTCCGCGTTCAGATGTCGGAGAGCAGCCGCAGTATTCTCGATATGATCCCGGGCCGCGCATTCCTCCGCCCAAAGCGTCAGGGCTTTCAGCGGTCCCGAAGCGCAGTGCTCCCGCCGCAGCTCATCCAGAAGAAGCGTCATCGCTTCCGTATAGCGGGAAGCGAGCCGTCTGCGAAACAGCGTATATCGAAGGAGCTGGGCATAACGGTTATCCGCTGCATTCTCCTCCCGGATATCGGCGGCTTGCTGGGAGATGTTCCGCTCCAACCGGATCACAGCCTTTTTCACGCTGTCCATGGCGGCATCCATCCGGGTCACCCGCAGGCCCAGAGGATTATCCATCAGCCCCCGGTAGGCGGCGTCCATCTCCTTCAGAAGATCCAGCAGCCTGACCAGTGCGGTGAGAAGATCCGGATGCTCCAGCAATTCCTGGATCGCAGCCTGACGCATCCGGATGGTCTCCCGATCATCCGTCAGAAGAGATGCGGAGAAGGATAAGGCGCCCTCTGTTCCCAGCGAGGGGAAGAGCAGCATGCACAGCCGATTCAGCTCCAGGTCTTCTGCGGCAAGGGAGATGTCTAGTCCGCCCAGCCGTTCCCCCCGGCTCCATAGCAATTCATTTCCGTTCATCGGTACTCTCCAGATCATCGGTTATACAGGATGCTTTATCATAAAATGGGGGAAAGGAAAAGTCAATTCCCGGTATCCGTACGGCCGTTCCCGGCCTCATAAAACCGACCTCCTGCGGCAATACTAGCCTTTGCGGATATTTCCGCGGGAGGACGTCAGCATGATCGGAAAGGTCGAGATCTGCGGGATCAACACCGCTCAGCTCAAAACCCTGAAGCCGGAGGAGACGGATCGGCTGCTGCGGCAGGCAAAGGCCGGCGATGGGAAGGCGCGGGAGAAACTGATCGAGGGAAATCTGCGCCTTGTCCTCTCTGTGATCCAGCGCTTCTCCGGGCGGTACAGCCAACGCAGCGAAAACCTGGACGATCTGTTCCAGGTGGGCTGCGTCGGTCTGATCAAAGCCATCGATAATTTCGACGTCAGCCAGAACGTGCGCTTTTCCACCTACGGCGTTCCCATGATCATCGGGGAGATCCGCCGTTATCTCCGGGACAACAGTCCCATTCGGGTCAGCAGGAGCCTGCGGGATACGGCTTACCGGGTGCTGCAGGCGAGAGAAAAGCTCCTGAACCAGAAGCAGTCGGAGCCCACCGCAGAGGAGATCGCCGCGCTCCTGGGCATACGGCGGGAAGACGTGGTGATCTCCATGGATGCCATCTCCGAGCCCATGAGTCTGTACGAGCCGATCTACAACGCAGCAGGCGACGCGGTATACGTCATGGATCAGATCTCCGATACCCGGAACACCGATGAGCACTGGCTGGAGCAGATCGCCCTTAATGAGGCGGTAAAACGGCTCAGCAGCCGGGAGCGGCATATCCTGGCCCTGCGGTACTGCGACGGCAAGACCCAGATGGAGGTCTCGGCGGAGATCGGGATCAGCCAGGCGCAGGTATCCCGGCTGGAGAAAAACGCCATCGGACAGATCAAGAAAAGCATGTGAGGAGGCGGGGAGGATGCTGCGGGCCTTGCGCGCTGTATTGGCCGCTGCTTTCCTGCTGAACGGATTTGGAGATCTCCAGCAGGAGGTGAAGGCAGAGAAAGAGGAAATCCTGCTGCCGGTGCTGATGTATCATGAGGTGAAGCGGGATCATCCGGGGAAGGACGTCATCCTGCCGGAGGAAATGGAAAGCGACTTGCGCTGGCTGCAGCAGTCCGGGTATACGACGGTCTTCATGGCGGATATCCTGGACTATGTATATACGGGAAAACCCCTGCCGGAAAAGCCGATCCTCCTCACCTTTGACGACGGGTACGAGAGCAGCTATCGCGTTCTTTTCCCCCTGTTGAAACAGTATGGGGAGAAGGCCGTGATTTGTGTCATCGGCAAAAGCGCGGATGAGTTCAGCCGGATGCCGGAAACGGGCGGGCCCTACGTGCATGCCGGCTGGAGAGAACTGCTGGAGATGCGCGATTCCGGTTACGCGGAGCTCCAGAATCACAGTTATGATCTCCATCGGGAAGATGGAGGGAGCCGCGGCTGTCTGCGCAGATGGGGAGAGGACGGCCTTTCGTATGAACTGCGCGTCCGCGGCGACATGGATCGGCTTCAGGATGAGCTGTATCGTCTGACCGGGAATGCAGCCAGCACCTTTGCCTATCCCTACGGTTTTTACAGTGAAGAACTGGAGGGCATCCTGGAGGAATGCGGTTTTCTCGCCACGCTGACCTGTGACTTCGGGATGAATCGCCTGAGCCGGGATCCCGACTGCCTGCGGGGAATGAAACGCATCTGCAGGAGCCATGGAGCGGATCTGGAGAAGCTGCTGGCCCAGGCCGAAGCGACGCTGAAGCACGCCCCGGCCGCTTGAACGGCTGTATTCCCTGTGGTATACTCTCCGGGAGAAGAGAGAAAGGAAGATACCATCATGGATTGCAGGCGGATGCTGCGCTACTGCAGCGAGCTGGATGCCCATAACGACAGGGAATGGTTTCATGCCAACCACAGGGAATATGAGCTGGCCAAGGAGGATTTCCGCACCCTTTTGGGGCAGCTGCGATTTGCGGTCGCCGAGGGGGATCCGGATCTTGCAGACGATCTTCTGTATATGGATCCAAAGGATTGGATGTACCGGATTCCCAGGGATATGCGCATCCATAAAAACGCCCCGCCCTACCAGCCCTCCTTCCGGGCATACCTCTCCCGGGACCGGAAGTCCTGGCAGCCCATCGGGTATTTCCTGATGATCGCGCCGGGAATCAGCTGTTTCGGGACCGGGCTTTGGTGCGAAACCACCGCGGCGACCAATCACGTACGGGAATATATCCAGCGGAATTGGGAGGAGCTGGACGACCTGCTGCGGCAGAATCATCTGGCGCTCACGGGAAACCGTCTGAAGACCATGCCCAGGGGCTTTTCGGCAGACCATCCGGCGGCGGAATGGGTGCGGATGCGGAACTGGACCTGTCTCTATGATCTGGATGACGATGCGCTGGGGGGATTTGACGAATTTGCGGATAAGGTCAGAGAGATGACCGCCGCCCTTGCCCCTGTCAGACGGTACCTTCTGGACGCGTCCCGGGGCGCAGCGGAAGCGCACACATGGAACTGAATCAAAAAAAGTGGGACCGGCAGTCTGTATTGCCGGTCCCGTATTCTTTTTCAGGTCACAGAGTTATGCTGCCCTCCAGCAGGTCTCCGGGATCAGAGGAGGTGCCGATATAAACCGGGTATACCATATGCTCCAGCTTGAAGCGGGCTTCGGCGGGATCATAATATGCCAGCTTGTCCAGGGGGCAGAGGATGGAGACCTCCTTTTCTTCCCCGGGAGCCAGCGTTACCCGGGTGAAGCCCCGGAGAAGCTTTTTCGGCCTTTCGACGGCGGAGTGGTCAAAACCCACGTAAAGCTGCAGAACTTCAGTCCCCGGACAACTGCCGGTGTTCCGGATCCTGCAGGAAGCCGCAAGTTCGCCGCTTTTGACCGTGAATTCCGGAGCCGAGAGAGCAAAGGAAGTGTAGCTGAGGCCAAAACCGTAGGGCAGTAGGGGAGAGATCCCGGTATGATCCAACAGCGTATAGCCGTGATACGGGCCGTACCACTGGTTGTCTCCGTCCCAGTTTACCGGGGGAAGATCCTCCGGGCGCTTCGGCAGGACAAAGGGCAGCTTCCCGGAAGGGTTCACGTCCCCAAACAGGATCTCCGCCAGGGCGGTGCCGCCTTCCTGGCCGGGATAGTAAGCCATGAGGACAGAACGGACCCGGTCATACCAGGGATCCACCAGCAGCGTATTGCCGCCCATGAGGACGACGATGCTGTTTTCGTTTTCCGGCGCGGCGGAAAGGATCAGATCGATCTCATCCCGGTGCAGCCGCAGATCCTTCCGGTCGCCGCCCATGGTCTCAAACTGGCTGGGATCCAGGTCCTGGGGAGCAACGTACTCTCCCTCGTCCCCATGGTCCAGACCCACGACAAAAAGCACCGCGTCCGCTTCGCGGGCCGCCTTCTTCGCGGCCTCCGGGTCGCTGCCGTCGCAGTATACCAGCTCCGTATCCGGAGCGATCCGGCGCAGTCCCTCCAGGGGAGTGACGACGTAGGGAGGATAGACCCGGGAGGATCCCCAATCCCCGATGTTTTCCTTATCCGCAAGCTTGCCCACTACCGCCAACCTGCGGACTTTCCTCCGGTCCAGGGGAAGCAGACTGTCGTTTTTCATCAGGGTGATGCCTTCACGGGCAGCCCGTAAGGCCAGCTCGCGATGCGCGGGGCAGTTCAGAATCTTCGGGTCGGGGAGTCCGGTTTCCCGGCGGGCGGTCTGAAAGGCCAGCAGGGTGCGGACGATGCGCAGGGCGGCGTCATCGATCCGTTCTTCGGGAACGCGGCCCTCCCGCACAGCCTCCATCAGCTTCTGCCCGAAAAAGTGGGTCCAGCACATTTCCATGTCCTGGCCGCCGTTTGCCGCTTCCACGGTAGCCCGGACGCCATGGATAAAGTCGCTCATGACGAAGCCGTCGAAATCCCACTCCTCCTTCAGGACCTTGCGCAGAAGGTAGGCGCTGTGTCCGCAGTGGACCCCCTGATATTTATTGTATGCGCTCATGATCGAAGCGGCTCCGGCCTCCACACAATCCCGGAAATGGGGGAGAAAAACCTCACGCTCCGTACGCCGGTCGCAGTCCACGCTGACCTTGAACCGGCTGAATTCCATGGAATTGAAGGCAAAATGCTTGACGCAGGCCATTACGTTTTCCGCCTGTACGCCCCGAACGAGAGCCGATCCCAACTGACCGATGGCGAAGCTGTCCTCCCCGTAGGTCTCCTGGCTTCGCCCCCATCCCGGGTGATAGGGAAGGTTGATGCAGACGCCGGCAAACAGGTTACCGCCGCTGGCCAGAACCTCCTTGCCGATGGCATGACCGATGGCCTCCTCCAGCTCCGGGTCAAAGGCGGCGCCGCGGCACATGGACACCGGGAAACACGTGGTCCTGCCCGTTCCGGAGACTACGCCCCGTGGCCCGTCGCAAAAGAGCATAGGCTCCAGATCCAGCCGTTCGCAGCCTCCCGCTCCGTATGGATGAAAGTTATAATGCCTGTCCCTGGGATCCTCCGGGGTGGGGAAATCGTGCTCCGTGCCCACCCAGCCGCTCATGAGAAAAACCTTTTCCTCCAGGGTCATCCGGTTGACGAGCGCCTTTGCCTTTTCCGTAAAGGAGAGCCGGTACTCCTTGGTGCATTTCATTTCCGCACCTCAGCCGAAGAGGATCTCGTTCACAATCCGCTGCAGCGTCTCCTGACCGCCGGAGGGAAGAGCCGCAGGTTTGCCCCGCTTTTCCGCCAGGGCTGCCAGGTCGGCAAGACCGTATTTTCCGTTTCGGATGTCCGCACCTAGGCCTTTGCCCCACCCGGCATACCGTTCCTCCAGGAAACGGTCCAGCCTGCCGTCTTCGATGAGGGCTGCGGCCTTTTTCAGGCCGAGCGCGAAGCTGTCCATACCCAGGGCGTAGGCGTTTACCATATCCGCAAGGGTGTTGGAGGGACGGCGGTTTTTGGCATCGAAGTTGAAGCCGCCGGTGAGCCCGCCGGCCTTCAAGACCTCGTACATGGCGAAGGTGGTCTCATAAATATCGAAGGGGAATTCGTCGGTATCCCAGCCCAGCAGAAGATCTCCCTGATTCGCATCGATGCTTCCCAGCATGCCGTTCACCCGACAGACCCGAAGCTCGTGCTGGAAGGTGTGGCCCGCAAGCGTGGCGTGGTTCGCTTCGATATTCAGCTTGAAATCCTTGTCCAGTCCATACTGGCGCAGGAAGCCGATGGCGGTGGCGGCGTCAAAGTCATACTGATGCTTCATGGGTTCCTTCGGCTTGGGTTCAATGTAGAAATCCCCGCGGAAGCCGATGCTCCGGCCGTAATCCACAGCCAGATGCATGAGCTTGGCGATGTTCTCCTGCTCCAATCCCATCTTGGTATTCAGCAGCGTCTCGTAGCCTTCCCGACCGCCCCAGAAGACGTACCCTCTGCCGCCGAATTTTACGGTAATATCCAGCGCCTTTTTCACCTGGGCGGCGGCGAAGCAGAAGACCTCGGGGGAATTGGAGCTTCCCGCGCCGCACATATACCGGGGATTGTTGAACAGATTTGCCGTGCCCCAGAGGCAGCGGATCCCCGTCTCCTTTTCCTTCTGCAGGATATACTCGGCAATCTCGTCCAGACGGGCATTGGTTTCTGCCAGTTCCTCCGCCTCCGGCACGAGATCCAGGTCATGGAAGCAGAAATACCGGATGCCCAGCTTCTGCATAAAGGCAAAGCCGGCGTCGGCTTTGGCCCGGGCATGCTCCATGGTGCCGGGTTTCGCGCCGAAGCTCTTGTCTGCGGTGGCGGTGCCGAACATATCCGCACCGGCGGCACCCAGGTTATGCCACCAGGCCATGGCGAAGGGAAGATGCTCCTTCATGGGTTTGCCGAGGATCACTTCATCGGGCCGGTAATAACGGAAAACCGGCGCGGGAACAGAATCAAAAATGGACATTTCCGGAAAGCCTCCCATTCTGTCGATTTGCTCCAGTATAGCATATCCGGCTGCCGCCTTCCACGGTTTTTTGCGTTTGCCGCCGCTTCTGCGGGCAGCGGAAAGGATTTGACAATTCCCGGACCGTGCTATACTATAAATAAAAAATACGAATTGCTGCGGGGCCTGTTCGCAGCCGGATAGTGCGCTGCACCGGGAAACCGGCGCGGCGGAAAGGAGTCAAACGATGTATCAGCTGAAACCGATCCCTGCCCGGGTCGCCGCGATCCGGGAGAAATATCGCACCACAAAGCCGAAAATTGACATTAACCGTTATCGCCTGGTAACGGAGTTTTACATGGATAATCCCGGCCTCACCGGTATTCTGAAACGGGCGAAAACGCTTCGCCTGCTTTTTGAAAAGATGCCGGTGCTCATCAACGAGGATGAGGTCATTGTCGGCTGGCAGGGCGCTTCCTACCGCTGCTGCGCCTTATATCCGGAAACCTCCTTCAACTGGTTCATGCAGGAGCTGCGTTCCGGAAACATCCCGAACCGCAGCGTAGACCCCTATGACATCGACCCGGAGGATGAAAAGTATCTCCTGGAGACCGGGGATTACTGGGATAAGAACAGCATGAGCGCCATGACCGACGAGTATATGCCCGAGGGGCTGAAGGATCTCGTCGGGAACATGGTCATCTTCTTCGGACTGAAAAACAACTGCCAGTCTCCCGTGGGTCATTTCTGCGGCAATTTCTGGACCGCTACCCGCAAGGGCTTCGGCGCGATAGCCAGGGAAGCCCGGGAGCACATGAAGGAGCTGGAGGAAAAGGGCATCTTCGGGGACAGCATCTATGCATACAACTTCTACCGGGCGGTTGCCATCGTATCCGAGGGCATCATCATCTGGTCCAAGCGGTATGCTGCCGAGGCGGCCCGTCTGGCGGAGCTTGAATCCCGTCCGGAGAGGAAGAAGGAACTCCTGGAGATGGCGGATACCCTGAACTGGATCATGGAGAATCCCTGCCGCAACTTCCATGATGCCCTGCAGTGCATCTATCTCTATCAGCTGGCCCTGTGTATGGACGGTCAGCAGCACGGCACCAGCTACGGTCGTGTGGACCAGTATCTGGGGGAGTATCTGGACCGGGACCTGGCGGAAGGCGTTATCACCGAGGAATATGCCCAGGAGCTTATGGACCTGTTTTATCTGAAGGTGGCGGAGTGCAACAAGGTCTGGTCCGAGGGGGCGACAAAATCTGCCCCCGGCTACACCAGCGGCCAGCTCATGACCATGGGCGGTATCCACAAGGACGGGACGGACGCCACCAACCGGGTGACCTATATGATGCTCCAGTCTGCAGGACGGCTGGTTCTCCATGATCCTCCCCAGGCCCTGCGCATCCATAAGGGGACCCCGGCTGAGCTTTGGGAGGCCGCCATTGCCACGACGCGGATCGCCGGAGGGGTACCCAGCTTTGAGAACGATGACGTGATTATCCCGGCTCTGATGAAGCGGGGAGTCTCTCTGGAGGATGCCCGGAACTACTGCGTCGTGGGCTGCGTGGAGCCGCTGGCCTGCGGCTGCGAATGGGCTCAGCCCGGCGGCACCGGTACCGAGTCCTACATGAACCTGCTGAACTGCCTCCTCCTGGCCATCAACGACGGGAAGAATCCCTTCCGGTTCCCGGGCGCGCCGGAACCGCAGCGCTCCGCTCCCGCCACCGGTTATCTTTACGAGATGAAGAGCATGGAAGAAGTCCTTGCCGCCTACAAGACCCAGGTGGACTTCTTCTGCAAATGGCAGTGCAGCTGCATCAATGCCTGGGAGTCCATGAGCGCTTTCCATATGAATCTGCCCATGCTTTCCGCTACCATGGAGGGCTGCATGGAGAGCGGCAGGGACGTGCAGTGCGGCGGTGCCAAATACAATTCCACCGGCAACTCCTGCATCGCCCTGGGCAATGTGGCGGACGCCCTGAACGTGATCGACTACGTCTGCTTCCGGGAGAAGCTGGCTACCACCCGGGAACTGTACGACGCCGTGATGAACAACTGGGAAGGCAGCGAAGAACTCCGGCAGATCATCAACGGACGGGTGCCCCGGTTCGGAAACGCGGACCCCGAAGCGGACAAATACATGAATTTCACCGCCTCCACCTACGCCAATGCCATCAACCGGGCCACCGGCCCGCGGGGGAACCGCTTCAGCGCAGGCTGCTACCCGGTCACCGCCAATGTGCTCTTCGGCGCCATGACCTGGGCTTCTCCCGATGGAAGAAAAACCGGCGAGCCCCTCTCCGACGGCATTTCTCCGGTACAGGGCATGGATAAGAACGGACCGATCTCCACCATCCATTCGATTCTAAGCTTTGACCAGACCGAGTATCCCAACGGGACACTCTGCAATATGAAGTTCCATCCCACGGCTCTGCGGGGGGAGGATGGGACGATGAAGCTGAAGAGCGTGATGCAGACCTTCTTCAACGGCGGCGGTATGGAACTGCAGCTGAATATTATCTCCAGCGACACCCTCCGGGATGCCCAGACGCATCCGGAGAATTACAAGGATCTGGTGGTTCGGGTTGCCGGGTTCTCCGCCTACTTTGTGGAAGTATTCAAGGCAAGCCAGGATGATCTCATCCGCCGGACGGAAATGGGGCTTTGAGAAAGATGGATGAAAGCAAACTGACCGGAAGACTGTATGATATCCAGGGTTTTTCCGTACAGGACGGGCCCGGTGTGCGCACCACCGCGTTCCTGAAGGGATGCCCCCTGCGGTGCCCCTGGTGTCACAGCCCGGAGTCCCAGGAATTCTATCCCCAGCTCAGCTGGATCGGCCTGCGCTGCCAGGGCGTAGAGCTCTGCAAATCCCGGTGCATGAAGGCCTGTCCCAAGGGAGCCATCGAACTGGGCAGCATCCGGGAGGATCCGGTGAAGGGCGATAAGGTCCAGATGGTCCATGTGAAACGGGATCTCTGCGATAATTGCGGCAAATGCGCTGATGTGTGCTATCCCGCCGCGCTGTACATGTGCGGCAAGGATTACACCGTGGACGAGCTGGTCCGGCGGCTCCTGCAGGACAAAGCCTTTTATGAAACTTCCGGCGGCGGGGTGACCATCTCCGGCGGCGAAGCGCTGAGCCAGCCGGAGTTTACCCTGGAGGTGCTGAAGCGGCTGAAGGCGGAGGGCATCCATACTGCTCTGGATACCACGGGATATGCTTCCTGGCAGACGGTGGAGAAGGTCCTGCCCTACGTGGATCTCTTCCTCTACGACCTGAAGCATATGGACAGCGAAAAGCACAAGGCTGTGATCGGCGTGCCCAACGAGCCGATCCTGGATAACGCCAAGAAGCTGGCTGCGGCGGGAGCGAAGCTCCAGGTGCGCATCCCCGTGATCCCCATGTTCAATAACGATGAGGCCAATATCCGCAAAACCGCGGAGTTCTGCAAGTCTCTGGGGGACGCGGTGGTTTCCGTGCAGCTGCTTCCGTACCATAACCTGGGCGTGATGAAATACCTGCGGATCAGCGATAAGCCCGTGGCGGAAGCTACGCCGCCCACCGATGCATTCATGGAGAAGCTGAAGGGGATCATGTCCGAGTACGGACTTCACGTCACGATCCATTGAGGGAACCGAATAAGGAACGGACAGCCGACCCGACCGGGCGGCTGTCCGCTTTGCTTATTTCGCGTTGTATTTGTGGGAAAAATGGATCTTATGCATTCGATTGGAGAACCAGAGCTCCAGCCTGGGCGTGCGGTATTCCGCACTTTTCGTCGACCAATCGGGGAGAGCGGGGAGATGGCTCATCATCCGGCATCTTGCCAGGTCAAATTCATTCACGGTCGGTCATTCCTCCTTTTGCCATTAATCATGTACGTCGATGTCTCCGGAGACGGTCTGGATCCGGTAGACCGGGGCATTCTCCGCATCGGTGCGGATCCCCGAGAAGCTCACGTCCCCGGTGCGGCTGTTGACCTGCAAATGACAGGGGGCGCCATGGGGGAGGGCGATCCCCACGTCTCCGGAGACCGAGGAGATGTTCATTTCTTCCGGAGCCTGATCC
>CAMVBX010000043.1 GCA_947165825.1 uncultured Clostridia bacterium | reverse complement strand
AAGATATCGCAGAAGGCCATGCGCACGAACTTCACGTCCTCCTCCGAAACGTATTCCATAACCTCATCCGGCGTATAGTTCATGGGATGATCGCTCCTTCCCAAAATAACTCTTTATTGGGTATTCTATCCGCTGACGTGCCTGTCTGCAAGGGAAATCTCCGAAACTGCCCTCCGGCAGATTGACATTTTTCCGCGAAGGGCGTAAACTGTGCGCGTTGAGAGACAACGGCGTCTCGCAGGAATTTCTGCGCGCCGAAGTCTCTCTTTTTTTTGTTTTCGGAAAGGGTGGGTATCCAATGGCAAAATACATTTTTGTGACCGGCGGGGTAGTCTCCGGCCTGGGCAAGGGTATCACCGCCGCCTCCCTGGGGCGGCTGCTGAAGGCCCGGGGGCTGAAGGTGGCGGCCCAGAAGCTGGACCCCTACATCAACGTGGACCCGGGCACCATGAGTCCCTATCAGCACGGGGAGGTCTATGTCACCGAGGATGGGGCGGAAACGGATCTGGATCTGGGCCATTATGAGCGCTTCATCGACGAGGACCTGAACAAATATTCCAACCTCACCACCGGCAAGGTCTACTGGAACGTGCTGAACAAGGAGCGGCGGGGGGAATATCTGGGAGAAACGGTGCAGGTAATCCCTCACATCACCGGGGAGATCAAGGAATTCATCTATGCCGTGGGGAAGAAGACGGGAGCCGACGTGGTGATCACCGAAGTGGGCGGCACCACCGGGGATATCGAAAGCCAGCCCTTCCTGGAGGCCATCCGTCAGGTAGGCCTGGAACAGGGACGGGGCAGCAGCCTCTATATCCACGTGACCCTGGTACCCTATCTTCAGGGCAGTGGGGAGCACAAGTCCAAGCCCACCCAGCATTCCGTGAAGGAACTGCAGGGGATGGGCATCCACCCGGACATCATCGTACTGCGCTGCAACGAGCCCCTGGAGGAGGCGCTGATGCGCAAGATCGCCATGTTCTGCAACGTCCGGGAGGATTGCGTCATCGAGAACCGGACCCTGCCCACCCTGTACGAAGCGCCGCTGATGCTGGAAAGCCAGGGCTTGAGCGATATCGTCTGCCGGGAGCTTGGGCTGAAGACGGCACCGCCGGAGCTTTCGGACTGGGCAGCCATGGTGAAGCGGGTAAAGACGGCCAAAAAGCGCGTCACCGTCGGCCTGGTGGGAAAATACGTCCAGCTCCACGATGCCTACCTCTCCGTGGCGGAGGCTCTGCGCCACGCGGGATATGCCCTGGGCACGGAGGTGGAGATCCGCTGGATCGACAGCACGGAAGTACGGGAGGACACGGCGGAAGCTCTGCTGGGAGGCTGCGACGGGCTTCTGGTCCCCGGCGGCTTCGGGCCCCGGGGTATCGAAGGCATGATCTGCGCGGCGCAGTACGCCCGGGTCAAAGGCATCCCTTACCTGGGTCTCTGTCTGGGGATGCAGATCGCGGTGATCGAATTCGCCCGCCATGTCTGCCATTGGGCAGACGCGGATTCCGGGGAGTTCAACCCCTCCTCCGTCCACCGGGTGATCGACTATCTTCCGGGTCAGGACGACATGGTGGACAAGGGCGGCACCCTGCGTCTGGGGGCCTATCCATGCCGGATCGTGCCGGGAACGCTGATGGCTCGCTGTTACGGGGAAACCCTTATCTCCGAGCGGCACCGCCACCGCTATGAATTCAGCAATGCCTTCCGGGATGAGCTGTCCGCAGCGGGCCTTATCCTAAGCGGTCTCAGCCCGGACGGAAACATTGTGGAGACGGTGGAGCTCCGGGAGCATCCCTTTTTCCTGGGGGTACAGTTCCACCCGGAATTCAAGAGCCGTCCCAATAAGCCCCATCCCCTGTTCCATGGGTTTCTGCAGGCTGTGTTGGGGTAAATGGGAGCCGGGCCGACGGTCCGGCTCAGACTGTAGACAAACCCGAAAATGGAACGAAAACGGGAAGGAAGATAGCGCGAAAGAAACCCAGGAGGGGTGTCTTTCGCGTTCAATCAGAAGTTTTTCGAACAATTTCTACCGTATTTCCTGTTCGAAAAACTTGCTTCAGCGGGGCGACAAGACTTTGTCGACACGCTGAGCCGGGCCGACGGTCCGGCTCCCTCTTCTCTTTCGCTTATCCCAGGAGTTCCTGCAGCCGCGTCATGGCCTCCCGGGTGTCCTCCGGGCTGCCGAAGGCGGAGAAGCGGAACCAGCCCTCGCCGCTTTCCCCGAAGCCCTCCCCGGGGGTACCCACCACTTGGATCCTCCGGAGCAGCAGGTCGAAGAATTCCCAGCTGGAGTATCCCCGGGGACATTCCAGCCATAGGTAGGGCGCGTTCCTGCCCCCGGTATACCGGATACCCAGCCGGTCCAGGGCCGACGCCATGACTTTCGCGTTATCCTGATAGATGCGCAGCGTCTGCCGTACCTGCGTCTGCCCTTCCGGGGTGAAAACGGCTTCCCCGCCCCGTTGAAGGATATAGGATACGCCGTTGGACTTGGTGGTCCGGTTCCGCACCCACATGGCGTTGAGACTCATGCCTCCGCGGCGGAGCTCCCTGGGAATTATCGTATAGCCCAGGCGGGTTCCGGTGAAGCCCGCCGTCTTGGACAGGGAACAGATCTCCACGGCGCATTCCCGAGCCCCTTCGATCTCAAAGATACTGTGGGGCAGGGCTTCGTCCGCTATGAAGGCTTCATATGCCGCGTCAAAGAGGATCACCGCGCCGCGCCGGCTCGCCCAATCCACCCAGGCCTTCAGCCGTGCCCGGTCCAGCACCGCCCCCGTGGGATTGTTGGGCGAGCAGAGATACACGAGCTCCCCCTCCTCCGCTCGCGCCGGGGAGGGAAGGAAGTCCTCCTCCGGGGTCGTGGGCAGGAAAACGATCCTTCTCCCGGCCAGAACGCTGGCGTCCGCATAGGCTGGATAGGCGGGCTCTGGGATCAGGGCAGGGTTCTCCGGGGCAAAAAGGTCCAGCAGATGCCCCAGCTCGTCGCTGGCTCCGGAGGATACGAATACCTCCTCCGGGGAGAGGGTCACCCCCCGGCTTTCATAGTGCTTTGCGACAGCCTCCCGCAGGAAGGGCGCTCCGCATTCCGGAAGATAGCCGTGGAAGGTCTCCTTTGCCGCCTGCTCCTCCACCGCGGCGTGCAGAGCCGTGATCACCGCCGGACACAGGGGCTGGGACACATCCCCTATCCCCATGCGCAGCAGCCTTTTCCCCGGGTATTCCGCCAGATAAGCCTTCGTTTTCTCTGCGATACGGGCGAACAGATAGGATTCCTTGAGCTCGGCATAGTGCCGGTTGGGTATCAGCATAAGTCCGTCTCCCCCTCATAGACAAATTCGGCGCCGCCGGTCATGCGGACAAAGCCGTCCCTTCCCACGGTCACGCGCAGGCTGCCTCCGTCCAGCACCACCTCCACGCTCTCGCCGCAGGGGGTGACGCCCTGGACCGCCGCTGCCGCCGCGCTGGCGCAGGCCCCGGTACCGCAGGCCAGGGTCACTCCGCTGCCCCGCTCCCAGACCCGCATCCGCAGGCGACCGTTCCCAAGGACCTGTACGAATTCCACGTTCACGCCCCCGGGAAAAGCTTCGTGGTGCTCGATGGCTCTGCCCAGCGTCTCCAGAGGGGCCGACTCCGCCTCCTCCGTGAAGATCACCGCGTGCGGGTTCCCCATATTCACGGGGGTAAGGCGCACCTCCCGGCCCAGAACGGAGAGGCTTCTCTCCTTCTCCACCACAGCCCGGCCCATCTCCACCGTGACGCTGCGCACTTTTCCATAGGATACCTGCAGTTCCAGGGTCTTCACTCCGGCCAGGGTTTCCACCGTGAGCCTTGTCTTATCCGTATATCCCTTTTCATAGACGTATTTCCCCACGCAGCGGATACCGTTGCCGCACATCTTCGCCTCCGAGCCGTCGGCATTGAAGATGCGCATGCGGAAATCCGCCAACGCGGAGGGAGAGATCCAGATCATCCCGTCGGAGCCGGGGCCGAAGTGCCGGTCGGAGAGACGGCGGGACAGCGCCTCCGGCTTCCGGGGTTCACCGTAGACATAGAGGTAGTCGTTTCCCAATCCCTGCATTTTCGTGAAGTGCATCCGAAGCCCTCCTTATTCGTATTCCACCGTGGCCGGAGGTTTGGAGGTAACGTCGTACAGTACCCGGTTCACCCCCGGCACTTCGCCGACGATGCGCCGGCTCACCCTGTCCAGCAGGGCATAGGGAAGCTTCGCCCAGTCGGCGGTCATAAAGTCCTCGGTCTCCACCGCCCGAAGGGCGACGGCCCGATCATAGCTGCGCCCGTCTCCCATGACGCCCACGCTGCGCAGGTCCGTCAGCACCGCGAAATACTGGGCGGTCCGCTCCCCCAGCCCCGCCGCCTCCAATTCCTCCCGGAAAATGGCGTCCGCCTCCCGCAGGGCAGCCAGCTTTTCCTTCGTCACCGCCCCGATGATACGGATTGCCAGGCCCGGTCCCGGGAAGGGCTGGCGGCTCACCAATCCTTCCGGCAGTCCCAGTTCCCGCCCCAGCTGCCGCACTTCGTCCTTGAAAAGCAGACGCAGGGGCTCCAGGATCTCCCGGAAATCCACGGTGTCCGGGAGACCGCCCACGTTATGGTGGCTCTTGATCACCGCCGCGCTGCCCAGGCCGGACTCGATTACGTCGGAATAAATGGTCCCCTGGGCCAGATAATCCATTCTTCCCAGCTTCCGGCTCTCCTCCTCGAAGACCCGGATGAATTCTTCCCCGATGCGCTTGCGTTTCTCCTCCGGGTTCCGGATCCCCGCCAGCTTTTTCCGGAAGCGCTCCCCGGCATTGACGCGGATCAGCCTCGCGCCCCGGTGGGCAAAAGCGGCCTCCACCTCGTCCCCCTCCCCCTTGCGGAGAAGGCCGTGGTCCACGAAAACGCAGGTGAGCTGCTCCCCCACTGCCTCCGCCAGCAAGGCGGCACAGACGGAGGAATCCACCCCGCCGGAGAGAGCCAGGAGCACCCGTTCTTCCCCGATTTTCTCCCGCAGTTCCCTCACGGCCTGCGTCCGGTAGTTCTCCATGGTCCAGGTCCCGTGAAAGCCGCAGACCGCATAGAGAAAATTGCGCAGGATCTCCCTGCCGTATTCCGTGTGGCGTACCTCGGGATGGAACTGGACCCCGTAGAAACGCCGTTCTCCGTCGCAGATGGCGGCGGTGGGACAGCCCTCGCTGTTGGCGATATCCCGGAAACCCTCGGGCAGCCGGGAGATGAAGTCCCCATGGCTCATCCAGGTCACGCTTTTTCCCGGCAGGCCCCGGAACAAAGGATTCTCCGTGGAGAACGCCGTCTCTGTCCTGCCGTATTCCCTGGCGGCGTCTGCCCCGGCAGGGATCACCTTGCCCCCCAGCCGGGCGGCCAGCAGCTGGCAGCCGTAGCAGATACCCAGGATGGGCACACCCAGGCCGAACACCGCCGGATCCGTGTCCGGCGCGCCGGGTTCATAGACGCTGCCGGGGCCGCCGGTAAAGATGATCCCCCCGGGCCGGAAGGCTTCGATCTCCCGGAAGGGCGTCTGCCAGGGCAGGATCTCGCAGTAGACACCCAATTCCCGCACCCGCCGGGCGATGAGCTGGTCATACTGCCCGCCGAAATCCAGGATCAGGACCCGTTCCCGCTCCGTTTCCATACTTACCTTCCCCCTGCTCAAAGATTGGTATACCCTTCCAGGTATTCGTCCGCGGCCCGGGCGCAGCCCCGGCCCTCCGCCATGGCCCACACCACCAGGGAGGCGCCCCGGCGAAGATCACCGCAGGCAAAGACCCGGGGATCCTCCGTGCGGTATTGTTCGCTGCCCAGACGTCCCCGCTCATCCAGCTTCAGTCCCAGGCTCTCCGGGGCGGCGCTCTCCCCGCCGGAAAAGCCCGTGGCCAGCAGCAGAAGGTCCGCCGGGAGCTCCTTCTCCTCCCCGGCGCAGTCCACCCGCAGGGACCGGAGGGCTCCGTCCTCTCCGGGGATCAGGGCGGTGACCCGGGTCTCATACATCCGGGGATCGGTCCCGAAGCGGAAGATCGCCTCCTCCTGGCCGTAGGCCGTTTTTTCCGCGCCGGAGGGATAGGGCCAGCGCCGGACGCTCTCCGCCCGGGGAGGCTTTCTCACCAGCTGGGTCACTCCGGCAGCCCCCTGCCGCAGGGCGACAGCCACGCAGTCGGTGGCCGTGTCCCCGTTCCCCACCACAACGACCTGTTTTCCTTTTGCGCTGAGGGGGCTTTCCACCCCGGCCAATTGGGCTTTTGTGGCCTCGGTGAGGTAAGCGAGGGCTTCCGCGACGCCGGGCAGCTCCTCCCCCGGCAGCCCCAGGGGCCGGGTCCGGCGGGCGCCGCAGCAGAGGATCACGGCATCAAACTCCGCCAGCAGGGCTTCCCCGCCCAGATCCCGGCCGATCTCCGTATTGCACCGAAAGGCCACGCCCTCCGCTTCCATCTTTTCGATCCGGCGGAGCACAACGGACTTTTCCAGCTTCATGCTGGGGATGCCGTACATCAGCAGCCCTCCCGGGCGGTCATCCCGCTCAAAGACCGTCACGCTGTGGCCCCGGCGGTTCATGAGCTCCGCGACCGTGAGGCCCGCCGGTCCGGAACCCACCACGGCGACGCGCTTTCCGCTGCGGACCCTGGGCGGCGCAGGGACCATCAGACCCGAAGCCCAGGCAGCCTCGATGATGGAAAGCTCATTGTCCCGGATGGTCACCGCCTCCCCCTCCATGGCGCAGAGGCAGGCATTCTCGCACAGCGCCGGACAGACCCGTCCGGTAAATTCCGGAAAGCAGTTTGTCTTCGTCAGGCGGGACAGGGCATGGCCCGTGTTGCCCGTCCAGACCTGGTGGTTCCACTCGGGAATCAGATTATGGAGGGGGCAGCCGAATTCCGATTGGCAGAAGGGTACGCCGCAGTTCATGCACCGCCCGCCCTGGGCGCGGCGCTCGTCCGCCCCTAGCTCTCCGTGAAATTCCTCTGCGTCCCCCAGCCGCGCCTCCGGCGGCCTCGCCGGGCGCTCCTGTCGGACAAATTCCAAAAATCCGCCGGGCTTTCCCATGCTCTCAGCCCTCCCCCTCTCCGATCTCATAAAAGGCCTCCAGCTCCGCCTGCTCCCGGGACATGCCCCGGCTCGTCCGGCGCCGGATGGCCTCCAGCATCCGCTGTTCGTCTCTGGGCACGATCTTCTTGAACAGGGGCAGGGTCTCCTCCCACCGCTCCAGAATCGCTCTTCCCCGCTGCGAACCCGTCTCCGATACGTGCTTCTCGATGAGGTCACGCAGCTCCTGGGCGTCCTCGGCCTTCTCCACGCCGGACATGGTCACCAGCTCCTTGTTGAGCCGGAGATACAGCGCATGGCCCGTGTCCAGAACGTAGGCCACACCGCCGGACATGCCCGCGGCGAAGTTCTTCCCGGTCCTTCCCAGTATCGCCACGCAGCCCCCGGTCATGTACTCGCAGCCATGGTCGCCGACCCCCTCCACCACGGCCCTGGCGCCGGAATTGCGGACGCAGAAGCGCTCCCCGGCTTCGCCGCAGATATAGGCTTCGCCCCCCGTGGCCCCGTAGAGGGCCACGTTTCCCACCGCCACGTTCTCCCCGGATCCGCTTTCCTCCGGCAGCCGGAGAACGAGCTTTCCGCCGGACAGACCCTTGCCGAAATAATCGTTGGCGTCCCCCGTGAGACGGAGGGTGAGGCCCCGGGGGATGAAGGCCCCGAAGGACTGCCCCCCGCTGCCCCTGGCCTCCACGGTCAGGGTATCCTCCGGCAGGACTCCCCAGCGCCGGGTGATCTCGGAGCCCAGAATCGTGCCGAAGGCCCGGTCGGCACCGGAAACCCGCACCTCCAGGCGCTGGGCCTTCCCCTCCTTCAGCGACTTCCGGAAGGCAGGCAGCAGTTCCTTCAGGTCGGCTGTTTTTTCCAGGCCGAAGTTATAGAGGGCGGAGGGCTCGAAATGGACGGGCAGGTCCCGCCCATCCCCCAGCAGCTCCTCCGGCAGGGCGGCCGCTCTTTCCGGAAAGCGAAGTTTCAGCAGGCTCCGGCGGCCCACCATTTCCTCTATGCTGCGCACTCCCAGTCGGGCCATGATCTGCCGGAGTTCTTCGGCCACGAAGCGCATGAAGCGCATGACATACTCCGGCTTTCCCCGGAAACGGCAGCGGAGGGCGGGGTTCTGGGTGGCCACCCCCACGGGACAGGTATCCAGATTGCAGACCCGCATCATCATACAGCCCATGGCGATGAGCGGCGCGGTGGCGAAGCCGAATTCCTCCGCCCCCAGGATCGCCGCCACGGCCACGTCCCGCCCGGTGAGGAGCTTGCCGTCCGTCTCCAGTCTGACCCGACGGCGCAGGCCGCTCTCGATGAGGGCGCGGTGGGCTTCGCTGAGCCCCAGCTCCCAGGGCAGCCCCGCATTCTGAATGGAGCTCCGGGGGGCCGCGCCGGTGCCGCCGTCAAAGCCGGAAACCAGCACCACTTGGGCTCCGGCCTTGGCCACACCGCAGGCCACGGTGCCCACCCCCGCTTCAGAAACCAGCTTTACGGAGATTCTCGCCTCCCGGTTGGCGTTCTTCAGGTCGAAAATCAGCTGGGCCAGGTCCTCGATGGAGTAAATGTCATGATGAGGCGGCGGGCTGATCAGGCTGACGCCGGGGGTGGAACAGCGGGTGGCGGCGATCCAGGGATAGACCTTCTTCCCGGGAAGATGTCCCCCCTCCCCGGGCTTGGCACCCTGGGCCATCTTGATCTGGATCTCCTTTGCCGAGCAGAGATAGGCGCTGGTGACCCCGAAACGTCCGGAGGCCACCTGCTTGATGGCGCTGTTCTTCTCCGTATTCAGCCGATCCGGCGCTTCGCCTCCTTCGCCGGAATTGGACTGGCCACCCAGCCGGTTCATGGCCACGGCCAGGCACTCATGGGCCTCCCGGGAGATGGAACCATAGGACATGGCTCCGGTCTTGAAGCGCTTGACGATGCTCTCGGCGCTCTCCACCTCCTCCAGGGGGATACCTCCGTCCGCCGGCCAGGCGAAATCCAGCAGGCTCCGCAGGGTCTGGGGGGCGTGGGATTCGTGAAGGCGCCGGGAATAGGCGAGGAATTTCTCAAAGCTGTCCTCCCGCACCGCCTCCTGCAGGGCGACGATGACCCCGGCATCCAGAAGATGGGTCTCCGCCCCCGCCCCGGTGCGGAGCTTATGGAAGCCCACGCTGTCCAGGGTGGTATCCACCCCGAAGCCCAGGGGATCGAAGGCGCGGCTGTGGTGGAATTCCACCGCCTTTCCCATCTCCTCCAGGCCCACGCTGCCGCCGCGGCTGACGGTGTGGGTGAAGTAGCGGTCAATGACCTCCTGTCGGATGCCCACCGCCTCGAAAACCTGCGCAGACTGATAGGATTGCAGAGTGGAGATGCCCATTTTGGAGGCGATCTTTACGATACCGTGGAGGATGGCCCGGTTGTAATCGTCGATGGCGGTGTGGCTGTCCTTATCCAGCAGTCCCAGCTCCACGCACTCCTCGATGCACTCATGGGCCAGATACGGGCAGACTGCCCGGGCCCCATAGCCAAGAAGCAGGGCGAAGTGGTGCACGTCCCTGGGCTCCGCGCTCTCCAGCACGATGGAAACGGCGGTGCGCTTCTTGGTGCGGATGAGATACTGTTCCATGGCGGAGACCGCCAGGAAGGAAGGGATGGCCACATGGTTTTCATCCACGCCCCGGTCGGAGAGGACGACGATGTTCGCCCCCTGCTGCCAGGCCTTGTCGCAGGCCACGAAGAGCCGTTCCACTGCCCGCTCCAGGGGTGTATTCTTAAAATACAGCAGGGAGACGGTCTCCACGTGGAGGTCCGGCCCCCGCATAGCCTGGATCTTCATCAGGTCCGTACGGGTGAGGATCGGATTGGAGATCTCCAGGACCCGGCAGTTTTCCGCCTTCTCCTCCAGCAGGTTCCCGTCCCGCCCCAGGTAGACGGAGGTATCCGTGATGCAATCCTCCCGGATCGCGTCGATGGGGGGATTGGTGACCTGGGCAAACTGCTGCTTGAAATAGTCAAAGAGGGGGGGATACTGTCCGGAAAGCATGGCCAGGGGAATATCCGAGCCCATGGCCGCCGTTGCCTCCTGCCCCGTCCGGGCCATGGGCAGGATGGCGTCCATCACCTGCTCATAGGTGTAGCCGAAGGCACGGTAGAGCCGGTCCCGCATCTCCTGGGGATGCGTGGGGATCTGGGCATTGGGGATGGGCAGGTCCCGCAGCCGCAGAAGGTTCAGATCCAGCCACTCGCCGTAGGGCTGTCGGGCGGCGTAGGCCTCCTTGATCTCCCCGTCGCTGAGGAGCTTGCCCTGCCGGGTATCCACCAGCAGCATCCGTCCCGGGCGCAGCCGGTCCCGCCGGAGGATATGCGCATCCTCCAGGTCCAGCACGCCCACCTCCGAGGAGAGAATGAGCCGGTCATCGTCGGTGAGATAATACCGGGCCGGGCGCAGGCCATTGCGGTCCAGCACCGCACCCATGAGCTCCCCGTCGGTAAACAGGATGGCGGCGGGTCCGTCCCAGGGTTCCATCATGGTGGAATAATAGTGATAGAAATCCTTTTTCCGCTCATCCATGGCCCGGTCGTTCCGCCAGGGTTCGGGAATGCAGATCATCATGGCCAGGGGCAGCTCCAGGCCGTTCATCACCAGGAACTCCACCGTGTTGTCCAGCATGGCGGAATCAGAGCCCACGGCGCTCACCACCGGATAAACGCGCTCCATATTGCCCCGGAGCAGCGGGGAGGACAGGGTCTCCTCCCGGGCCAGCATCCGGTCCGCGTTGCCCCGGATGGTATTGATCTCCCCATTGTGGAGGATCATGCGGTTGGGATGAGCCCGCTCCCAGGAGGGCGTGGTGTTGGTGGAAAAGCGGGAATGGACCAGGGCGATGGCAGAGGCATAGTCCTCCGACTGAAGATCCCGGTAAAAGCCCCGGAGCTGCCCCACCAGGAACATGCCCTTATAAACAACGGTGCGGCTGGAAAAGCTCACCACGTAGGTATTGACGCTGGACTGTTCAAATTCCCTCCGCACCAGATACAGCCGCCGTTCAAAGGGAAGGCCCGGAGCCGCATCTGCCGGACGAAGCACAAAGCACTGGAGGATATGAGGCATACAGTCCCTGGCCCGACGGCCCAGGATCTCCGGGTTAGTGGGCACCTCCCGCCAGCCCAGGAAGGGCAGTCCCTCCTTCTCCAGAAGCACCTCCAGCATCTTCTGGGCCTGGCGGCGCTCCAGCTTGTCCTGCGGGAAGAAGAACATGCCCACGGCATAGTCCCCCTTTTCCGGAAGCCGGATGCCCGCCTCCAGCGCGGCGGCAGCGAAGAAAGGATGGCAGATCTGCGTGAGGATCCCCACGCCGTCGCCGGTCTGGCCGTCGGCGTCCTTGCCGGCGCGATGCTCCAGCCTCTCCACAATCTTCAGGGCGTCATCCACGGTGGCCCGGGTCTGCCGGCCGCGGATATCCACCACGGCGCCCACGCCGCAGGCATCGTGGTCGGCGAGCCGGCCGTAGCGCAGCCACGCCTCTTGCGTCATATTTCCCATACGCTCCGCCTCCCTTGCGCGCTGAAAAAGGAAAGAGCAAAGGCACCCTCCGGAAAGCACAGCTTTCCAAGAGAGCGCCTTTGCTCTTGCATGCAGAATACTCCCATTCCCTCCCCTTGTCAATCCATGGGGCGACAAAAAATGCCGGGAAAGAGAAATCCTTTTTTTGCAAATTGCCTGTTGACATCCCACGGAATTGGGAGTATTCTGCGGCCATCGGAAGACAGTGACGTCTTTCGGGCTCTGAGCCCGGGCGTCGCTGTCTTTTTCTTTTTACCTGTTTTGCACGAAAGGAGAGATCATCATGTCCGCCGTTCCGGAATTCTTTGCCAGCAAGGTCTTTGACGACAAGGTCATGCGCGCCCGTCTGCCCGAAAAGGTATACCGTTCTCTGCGCAAGACCATCGATAACGGAGAAGCTCTGGATCTGAAACTTGCCAACGCCGTGGCGGAAGCCATGTGCGCCTGGGCAGTGGAAAACGGGGCCACCCACTTCACCCACTGGTTCCAGCCGCTCACCGGCATCACCGCCGAGAAGCACGATTCCTTTATCACCCCCGCGCCGGATGGGCGGATCATCATGGAGCTGACCGGCAAGGAGCTGATCATGGGGGAACCGGATGCCTCCAGCTTTCCTTCCGGAGGCCTGCGGGCCACCTTCGAGGCCCGGGGCTATACGGCCTGGGACCCCACCAGCTACGCCTTCATCAAGGAAAAGACGCTCTGCATCCCCACTGCCTTTTGCTCCTACGGGGGCGAGGCCCTGGACAAGAAGACCCCCCTGCTGCGGAGCATGGAGGCGCTGAACAGGCAGGCCCTCCGCATTCTCCGCCTCTTCGGGAACACGGAAGTGAAGCGGGTGATCACCAACGTGGGTCCGGAGCAGGAATACTTCCTGGTGGACCGGGAAATGTACCTCCGGCGCAAGGACCTCATTTATACCGGACGCACCCTCTTCGGCGCAAAGCCCCCCAAGGGGCCGGAGCTGGAGGACCACTACTTCGGGGCCATCAAGCCCCGGGTCCAGGCCTATATGGAGGAGCTGAACGAGGAGCTGTGGAAGCTGGGCATCCTGGCCAAGACGGAGCATAACGAGGTGGCTCCCGCCCAGCACGAGCTGGCCCCCATCTATGCCACCACCAATGTGGCCACGGACCACAACCAGCTCACCATGGAGATCATGAAGAAGGTGGCAAGGAAGCACGGCCTGGTGTGCCTCCTCCACGAAAAGCCCTTCGCCGGAGTCAACGGCAGCGGCAAGCACAACAACTGGTCCATGTCCACGGACACAGGAGAAAACCTGCTCTCCCCCGGGGAGACGCCCTATGAGAACGCCCGTTTCCTCCTGTTCCTGGCTGCGGTAGTGAAGGCGGTGGACGAGTATCAGGACCTGCTGCGTCTGGCCGTCGCCACGGCGGGCAACGATCACCGCCTGGGGGCCAACGAAGCGCCTCCCGCCGTGCTCTCCATGTTCCTGGGGGACGAGCTCAGCGCCGTGCTGGACGCGGTGGAGACCGAAAGCCCCTATGCCGGAGCGGAAAAGGAGACCCTGAAGCTGGGGGTGGACAGCCTGCCCCGCTTCACCCGGGACACCACGGACCGGAACCGCACCAGTCCCTTCGCCTTCACCGGCAACAAATTCGAATTCCGCATGGTGGGAGCCAGCGATTCCATCGCCTGCGCCAACATCATGATCAATGCCTCCGTGGCGGAAGCCCTGCGGCAGCTGGCCGACGATCTGGAGGCCGCGCCGGACTTCGACGAACGGCTCCACGCCCTTATCCGGGAGACCTATATTGCCCACAAGCGCATCATCTTCAACGGCAACGGCTATGACGATGCCTGGATCCGGGAGGCCGTCGAGCAGCGGGGACTGCTGAACCTTCGCACCACCGCCGACGCCCTGCCCCGCCTTCTGGAAAAGAAGAACGTGGATATGCTCACCGCCCATGGCGTCTTCTCCGAAACGGAGCTCCGCTCCCGCTATGAGATCCAGCTGGAAAATTACGTGCGCACCGTGCGCATCGAAGCCCTGACCATGGCCGACATGGCCCGGAAGGAGATCATCCCCGCCGTGGCCGCCTTCGCCGCCTCCCTTGCGGACGGGGCCGCAAAGAAGCGGGCCGTGGGCTCTGACACGGGCTGCCGCTATGAGACGAAGCTGGTCAAGAAGCTGAGCTGTCTCACCGATACGGCGGATGCTGCCGCCGAGGAGCTGGAAAAGGCCGTCACCGCTCTGGACGCCCTGGGGGACGTGACCGCGGAATCCCAGTTCGTCCGGGACGAGGTGCTGCCCAGGATGGCCGCACTCCGGGCCGTATGCGACGAAGCGGAGACCATGACGGCGGCGAAGTACTGGCCCTTCCCCACCTACGGAGATCTGCTCTTCGGCGTTTGATTAACTTGCACCTGTGAGTGCAAAATCCGCGGGGCTCTCCCGGCCCCCAGAAAGTGAGAGAGTATCATGTCTGTTGAATTCTGGTATTTGATCGGCGCTGCTTTGGTGTTCTGGATGCAGGCGGGCTTCGCCATGGTGGAGACCGGCTTCACCCGGGCGAAAAACGCAGGGAACATCATCATGAAGAACCTGATGGATTTCTGCATCGGCACCGTGGTCTTCTCCATCCTGGGCTACGGCCTCATGATGGGAGAGGATACCCTGGCCGGGCTGGTGGGCATCCCCAACCTGGATCTCTTTACCCACTTCAAGGAGTTTATCGCCTCCCCCGCCGACGGCTTCACGGCAGCCAGCACCTTCGTCTTCAACCTGGTCTTCTGCGCCACCACCGCCACCATCGTCTCCGGGGCCATGGCGGAGCGGACCAAGTTCTCCGCCTACTGCGTGTACTCCGGCTTCATCAGCCTGGTGATCTACCCCATCGAGGCCCACTGGATCTGGGGCGGCGGCTGGCTGAGCCAGATCGGTTTTCATGACTACGCGGGCTCCTGCGCCATCCACATGGTGGGCGGCATCGCGGCCCTCATCGGCGCCATCGTCCTGGGGCCCCGGATCGGCAAATATGTCCGGGATCGCAGCGGAAAGGTCGCCAAGGTCAACGCCATCCCCGGCCACTCCATCCCTCTGGGCGCTCTGGGCGTCTTCATTCTCTGGCTGGGCTGGTATGGCTTCAACGGCGCGGCTGCCACCACGGTTTCCGAGCTGAGCAGCATCTTCCTCACAACTACCATAGCCCCCGCCGTGGCCACCTGCACCACCATGATCTATACCTGGTGCAAGAACGGCAAGCCGGACGTATCCATGTGCCTCAACGCCTCCCTGGCAGGCCTGGTGGGCATCACCGCCGGCTGCGACGCCCTGGATGCCCTGGGTTCCGCCGTAGTGGGCATCGTCTCCGGTATCCTGGTTGTCGTTGTGGTTGAGGTCCTGGATCTGAAGCTCCACATCGACGACCCGGTTGGCGCCGTGGGCGTCCACTGCGCAAACGGCATCTGGGGCACCATCGCCGTGGGTCTCCTGGCCACCCCCTCCGCTCCCGCCGGTCTCTCCGGCCTCCTGTATACCGGCAGCTTCCGGCAGCTGGGTCTCCAGCTCCTGGGCTTTGTGACTGTGGCGGCCTGGGCGGCGGTGACCATGACCCTGTTTTTCCTGCTGCTGCGGAAGCTCAACTTCCTCCGGGCGGAGGCCGCCGACGAACTGGCGGGCCTGGACGGCAGCGAGCACGGCCTTCCCAGCGCCTACGCGGACTTCA
>CAMVBX010000042.1 GCA_947165825.1 uncultured Clostridia bacterium | reverse complement strand
CATGGAGATCCCCGTGCGGCAGCTGGAGTGCTGCTCCGGCGATCTGGCGGATCTGAAGGTGAAGTCCTGCGATATCGAGGCCTGGAGTCCCAGGCAGCAGAAATACTTTGAGGTCTGCTCCTGCTCCAACCTGGGGGATGCCCAGGCGCGGCGGCTGAAGATCCGGGTCCGGGGAGCGGACGGAAAGCTCTATCTGCCCCATACCCTGAACAACACCGTGGCGGCGCCTCCCCGGATGCTCATCGCCTTCCTGGAAAACCACCTCCAGGCGGACGGCAGCGTTACCATTCCCGAAGTGCTCCGGCCCTATATGGGCGGCAAGGAGCGGTTGATTCCCAAGTCTGCGAACTGATTGGTAAAACCTCAGTCCAAATAAGCTGAAAGGAAGGAAAAACATGAAAAAAATGGCAAAAGAGTTCAAGGACTTCATTGCGAAAGGCAACGTCCTGGACATGGCGATCGGCGTGATTATCGCCGGTGCCTTCGGGAAGATTACGACGTCTGTGGTGAACGACATCCTGATGCCCATCATCGGCGCCATCTTCGGCGGCGCCAGCCTGACGGACACCCTGAACATCACCCTGCGGGCGGCGGAGCTGGATGCGGCGGGGGAAGTGGTGAAGCCGGCCTGCGTGCTGGGTCTGGGCACCCTGATCACCGCGGTCATCGACTTCCTCATCATCGCCCTGATCTGCTTCCTCATCGTGAAGGCCTTCAATAAGGCCAGGTCCAAGGCGGAGGCCAAGAAGAAGGCCGAGGAAGAAGCCGCCAAGGCTGCCGCCGAGGAGGAGGCCAAGAAGCAGGCTGAGGAAGAGGCCGCCGCGGCCAAGGAAGCCCGCCTCAATGATCCCGGCGTGCAGATGCTCATGGAGATCCGGGATCTGCTGAAGAAGAAGCAGTAAGCCATGAAGACGCTGACGAAGGTCATCGTGGGGACCCTGCTGGCCATCGCGGTGGGCTTCGGCGTGTACTTTGTCCTGCAGCAATGGGGCGTTCTCATTATGGACCCGGATTCGGACCCCACCCAGCTGGCGGGCAACGCCATGACCAAAACGCGGGCCATGTTCGTGGAGAAATCCGACGCCATTCAGACCCTGACCGCCGGGATCCTGGAGGATACCGATCTGGAGCTTCTGGCGGGGGAGGACGGAACCGTATGGATGCGCAGGGGAGCGGGGGATCCGGTCCCTGCCGCGCTGGAGGATGAGGCGGCCCAGGCCGCCCTGCCGGAGGTGTTCGGCGTTTATGAATCCGGCGGCCGTGTGCAGCAGGTCCTGGTAAAGGCGGACGCGGTGCTCTTCTACACCGCCTACCCCAAGGGGGGCTGCGCCGGCTTCCTCTATGAGAAGGAGCTGGGCGGCACCGCATACTACGACTATGTGGAGCTGGTGGAGAATTGGAAGATCTTCTACCGCATCCCTGCGAAATGAGGGCCCTGGAGAATACCCTGACGGCCTGCGCGGAATCCCTGGGGGTGACTCTGCCCCAGGGTGCGCTGGAGCGGTTCCGGACCTATTATGACCTGCTGGAGGAGCGGAACCGGGTCATGGACCTCACCGCCGTGACCGGGGAGGAGGAGACGGCCGTCCGGCATTTCGGGGACAGCCTTACCCCTCTCCTGTGCGCCGACCTGCGGGACAAGCGGCTGCTGGACGTGGGCTCCGGCGCGGGCTTTCCCGGCCTGCCTCTGCTTCTGGCGGAGCCCAGTCTGCGTCTGACGCTGCTGGACAGCCAGGGGAAGCGGGTGCGTTTCCTGGAGGAGCTTTGCGCCCGGCTGGGCGTGGAGGCGGAATGTATCCAGGCCCGGGCGGAGGAGCAGGTCCTGGTCCCGGGCTGCCGGGAGAGCTACGACGCGGTGGTGAGCCGGGCCGTGGCGCGGCTGAGCCTCCTGGGGGAGCTTTGCCTTCCCTATCTGAAGGTGGGCGGCTGCTTCCTGGCCATGAAGGCGGAGGACTGCGGTCAGGAGCTGGAGGAAGCCCGGCCCGGCCTGGGGATCCTTGGGGGAAAGGTGGAGGCGGTAAAGGAATTCCGGGTGGGGGATACCCGCCGGAAGATCCTGGTGATCCGGAAGGTCCGCCCGACGCCGAAGGAATATCCCCGGAAGTATTCCCGGATGGTGAAAAAACCGCTGTAAGAAAAAGAAATGGCGCCGACGGCATCAGCCGTCGGCGCTTTCCTGTTCGCTTTACCAGTCGGAATCCCAGTCCGTATCCCCGGAATCCCAGCCGCTGTAGTCCCAGCTGTCGCCGCTGTCGGAGTCCGAATTCTGGATGTCCGTCCAGGCCTGGGAATCGGTGAAGGAGCTGCCGCCCCAGGAGGTCTCATAATCCCTTCCCGCGTAATAGGTTTCGTAATTCTCGTAGGGGAAGTCCGCCACCTCGTACCAGGAGTCCGCGACGCTGTCCATGAACCAGCTGGTGCCGTAGCGGTAGAACAGCTCTTCCCCCACCCGGTAATATCCGTCGTTCCGGTGAGAGAACCGGTTGAGAAGGAAGCCGGCCAGCAGCATAACGGCGAAGAGAATGAGCGGAACGCGGACGCTGCGGAAGAGAGAGCGCAAAATGCCGCCCGCTCCGCCGTTTCCGCCGGAGCCGCCGCGGGTCCCGCCCGGAGGAGCATAGCGGGTCATCCGGAGGTTTGCGCGCTTTTCATGCTCCGCCATGAGCTTATCGTAGAGCTCCCCCACGGCGTAGGCTTCGTCCGGTCCCCGGTACCGGATGGCCCGGCTTCCGTCCGCCTTGTTCTTGTAGACCACGAACACCGGCCCGTCCCGATAGATGCCGAAGGCCCGGGGCTGCCGGTAATCCTCCCCGATGAAGAAACGCATTTTCTCCAGGGGCATACCCCTGGAGGCGCAGAAGGCCTGCAGCTCCTCGACGGTTCTGGGCCTGTTCCCGCTCCCGGCGGGGGAGACGCCGTCTTCCGGGAGATGGTGAGGATTCGCCGCGCCGCAGTGGGGGCAGGTCCGGTCCTGCGCGCTGAGCGCCTCGCCGCAATATTCGCAGCGGAATGCCGCCATCCGGTTCCCTCCTGACGTTGTGGAAGATCGGCCGGAAGCTCCGGCAGCCCTTATGATACCACGTTCCCGCACCGGCGTCAAATCCGCAGAAATCCTTGACAAGACCGGGGCTGGGGCGCATAATTGTTCGCGGATTCTTTCTGTTCAATATCTGTGCAAGATAACAGAGGTTTTTCATCAGGGAGTGAGGCGTCCAGGCGCAAACGGACCGAAAGACAGGCCGGATCAGCCTGCCCGATTGCCCCGGTTTCTTTTGGCGATGACGCGCATGCGGTGAGCGGAACGAACCTGCTCACGGCATGCGTTTTTATCATAAGCTAGAGGCAGAAAGAGGAGGAGAAATTCATGCGTGCGACAAAAACAGGGAAAAGACTGGCTTCCATTTTCCTGCTGGCGGCGATGGTTCTGATGCTGCTTGCCGGCTGCGGGAAATCCGAACCGACGGAAAAGAAAGGGGAGACGGATCCGGCGCCGAAGCAGACGGAAAAGGCATCCGAAAGCGCCGGACAGAAGGAAAAGGACGAGGGCAAGAAGGGGCAGACTGCGCCGGCCGCGGCGCTCCGGGCGGCCATCGACGCAGCCAATACCGGAATGCAGTCCAGCCAGGACAATATGGCGTTTGACGAGGAGTATATTTACTTCGTAGCCAATCATGACCGCTATCGGTGCCGGTATGACGGCTCGGACGTCCAGAAGCTCGAAAAGAAGCTGGAAAACGTCAACATGGCGGAGGGAAAGCTCTGGGGCTACTGGCAGCATACCGGATATCAGGAGCCGGGGGCGGTGTACAGCATGGATCCGAAGACCTGCGCCATGACGATGGTGACGGAAATGCCCTTTGCCGGACAGGACGCGAATCGGATCCAGGTATCCGGAAACTGGCTGTGCTACACCAGGGACAAGGGAAACGAGCTGATCGTGCGCGACCTGGCCGCGGGAACGGAAAAGGTCATCTTCGCCTATGCGTTCGGGGACCTGCTGCGGAGCGTGGAAAGCTGCTGCATTTACGGCAATACCCTTTATGCCCTGATCCGGGATACTTCCAAGGACTTCAACTGCGTCCTCTGCGCATGCGAGCTTGGCGCCGCGGACATCATGACCCGGCTGAGCCAGACCATGCCGCTCCATGGCGAAACCGCTCCGATCTGGATGGAGGACGGCCTTCTGCTGACCGAAGAGCAGTTTGGCGGCGAGACCCAGTATTATTACGCGAAATTTGCGGATATCGACGTCGAGAACAAAAAATGGGAATTCAAGGAAGACAAAAACAAGATCGGGGTCGTCGGGGATTCCTATACGATCAACAACAAAGGCTATTCCCGCTACGTTCTGGGCAATGACCTGCTGATGATCGACGGTATGCGCATCCATTACTATGCCGGTTTTGATTATCAGAAGGATCAGATTCTGGAGGAGGACATCCAGGGCTATCGGAACGGGATCGAAATGTGCCACGGGATCCATGACGGCTCCGTGTATGTCTGCCTGGAAAAATCCTCTTCGGAGGCTGAGATCCTGAAGATTTCGGAAGGCGGAACCGTGGAACGGTTTTCCGTCGCCCTTCCGGAGGCCTGATCCTGATCCCTGCCCGGCCGGACCGGCGCAGGCAACAGGAATAACGAGGAGCTGCCGCAATGAAGAATAGAACGATACTGGCGGTGATCATCCCGACGGTCATAATTCTGGCCGTCCTGGCTGCAGCCGTCATTCTGATCCTGAGCAGGATCCGGATAGAAGCGAAACCCGAAGCGGGGGATCCCGGCGTATACGCGGAGGAAGCGGGGTACGGGCTGGAATACGGCAGCCGAAGCGAGCTTGTCCTCAGCCTGGAAAAGGGCCTGTTCTCTGCGGGCTCCCGGGAAACGGTGTCCGTTTCGGTGCGGTGCCCCGAAACGGCAAAAACCATAAGGATTCTGGATGAAAACGGCCGTGAGGCCGCCGTTCTCGAGAATGCGGGGAGCACTCTGGTGACAGGGTCCTTGGTGATCGACGAGGCGGAGCCGCGCTTCGGCTCCTTCCATGCGGTTTCCGGAGACCTTGTCAGTCCGGAGATCTACTTTACCGTAGCGCCGGAGATCAGCGATGGAATGGTGGAGACCCTTGCGGAGGTCTGCCTGGACGTCCGGGATTATCTGGCGGCAGCATATCCGGACGGGAATGACTCCGGGGAGACCCTGCAGGCCGTCCGGGAGCTCCTGAAGGAGGACAGCCGGGTAGAGAGCAGCACCATCGACGGGGAAGTCCTGCTCTTTCGGACGACAGACGGGCTCATGGGCATGGTGGATGCCTCCGCGGTCAAATGGACCGCGAGGGGAGCGGTGACCGCCGAAGAAGCCTATACGCTATCCGGGGAAGGGGAGACGGATGAGGAGACGGTGGTCCCCGCCGGAGCGGCCGTCACCAACAGCCGGTACCTGTACGTAAGTCCCACAAACGATGACGCGATAATGGCGTATGGGGACAAAGGACCGCAGAAACACCTGGAACACCTTGCCGCCGTATTCGGCGCGAACTATGAACTGGCGGAAGCCGCCGCCGGGGAAGCGATGCTGAGAGACGGATCCATCACAGACGCGGGCTTTCTGGTGATCTCGGCTCACGGAGGCACGGTTTCCCGGCGGGACGGCGGCCGTCTTCTCCTGCTGTCGATTCGGGACTATGCCGGGGAGAGACTCACCGTCACGCAGGATTACGATTATTCGAAAGAAGAGCGGAAAGCGATCCTGGACAGTCTGACGAAAAACGTCACGGAAAACGAAGTGTACTATGGCAGCGACGCCTATGCGGAAAACTGCAATACGATCCTCACCATCAGCATCAGAGAGAATCAGATCTCGCCGAAATTTACCGCCACCGGTCTGGAGAACGGCATCGGCGAAAAGGTGTTTGACAATACCGTCGTTTTTCTGGCCGTCTGTCACTCTGACGCGGATCAGCATCTGCAGCAGTTCCTGGCGGATCATGGCGCAGCGGTGATTTTCACCGGCGTGGAATCCATGGACGTCACAAGATGCACGGAGCTGTTCTATATGATCGATACGCGGATGACGGTGCAAAACCCGGATGGCTCTTACCCCGCCTTCGAAGAAGCCGGCCTTTTCCCTTCGCAGGAGGAGCTGCGCGCGTTCCGGAGAACGTGGGACGAACTGGGCACGGAGGATCCGGAGGGGGAGGCCGCCGATCCGGATTGGTATACCCTGATGCAGGATCCGGAGGGAAACCGCGCGGCGATTTACCGGAAAATCCGATCCACTGCAGAGGAAGAGCGGAAAAAGAAGGACAAGGAGCACGAGGAAAACCCTGCCCGGAATCCGCAGACGGAGTACGATGATACGCTGAACTGGCTGGCCTTCCGGAACTATAACGCCATGTGGCAGTCGATCCTGGAATCCTATGCTTTATTCGTGGAACAGCGCAATGCCTATGCGGAAAACCACGAGGGCCGTGGGGATCCGGCGGTGGAAGAGCTCCTGGGGAAGGAGACGCCGGAAACGATCATGCGGGACTACGCGGCAGGAAACATCATCAAGTGTACCCTTTATGCGAAGGGGAAGACGCTGGGCGGGACCGGGACGATGACCGGCACGGTCTTATCGGCTGAGGACAAACAGCCTGCGGCAAATATCCGCGTTTCGGTCCTTCGATGGATCGATCATGCCTATCTTCCGGTAACTGCCGGAAAAACGGATGCGGAGGGCCGCTACACCATCGAAGATCTGCCCTACGGCATCTATGCGGTCAGGGCTTCCCTGGGGAACGCGGAGGACCACGCGTGTTTTGTCTTTTCGAAGGAAACCGCGGAGGCGCCGGTCCTGCTGCTGTCCGTAACGGATGAGGACAGGTACTACGACTATTTGCGGGAGACCTACGGCACAGGGAAAAGCGACCTGGTTTCCGCCTATATCCGGGACTTCGATTTCGACGGGCGGAAGGACCTGCTTACCGTCACCAGGGGCAGCGTGATCCTGGCCAACACTCCCCTGGGTCCCTTTGAACTGTATGACGGGGAGACGGAGGCCTCTACGCTGGATCTCGCCCTGTACCGGCTGGATGAAGAGAACGATGTGGTCCGGACCGGAGCGATCCTGGGCGCAGGCACCGTGGAGGGGCACAGCAGGGGCACCATGTCGATCTCCCTCGTTCTGCAGGACGGGAAGCCCTATATCTGCGGATTCAGCACAAATGAGAACGAAACCACCTACGGCGCGCGGCCCTACGTCGTTTACGAGGTCCTGGAGGGCGGTGGATTCCGGTACGACTACGTCAGCGGAATCAGCTGGGGACAGTATGCCATGGGGACCTCGGACAAAAATGACCCCAATCAGATCGCCGGGACCTACGGCCTGGACGTCCGGGGAACGCAGCTCTCGGCCTACGGGGAATACGGCGCGGTCCTCTGCGTTGCCGAAGCGGACAACGTCCAAAGTCCCCATACCTTTACGGCAACCGACTATACCCGGGTGCAGGAAGGCATGATCCACGGCTATGGGGCGGTAAAGGGCGATCTGGACGCCCTGCAGGAAGAAATGGTGCTGGATGCCCGGACCTTCGCGGAAAGGCAGGAACGGGCGAAGGACACGGAGGGCCTCCTGGAAATCTTCGTCAAGGAACTGGATGCCGCCGGAACCACGCTGGTCCTGAAGGAGTACCGCACGAAGGACGATACGGTCACCGGGATCTATACCTGTCAGGACGTGAACGTCGAGGTTTCTGTCCAGGCGGAGAGCGGCAAGCTCCTTTCCATCGAACTGTTTGCCGACGGGTATCCCGTACCGGACTCCTGGTATACGGTGAAGGACGCCGTGCTGGAATCCTCCTTTGCCGGCCTCGACCGGGAGAAGATCGGCGAGCTTCTGGGGCAGACCCGCCCCAATCTCTCCGTCAGCAATTTTGACGCGGGACCGGCCACGATCCTGGCCGGCAACGCGGGAACGATCGTTCTGCGGATAACCTATCGTTAAGGGAAGCTTCGGAACGGTACCGTACCGGGAAGATCCGGCAATCCCTTTTCCCCGCTCCGGCAGAAACCGGAGCGGGGTTTTTGCGGAAGGGGAGCCGGAGGCCGGACGGGGCGGAAGGTCCCGGATATTCCCCGGCACGCGCTGCGGCGCGGAAAGCGGAGGCGGGGCCGGACATGCGCCGCGCCGGTCTCCGGCAAAAAAACATCCCCCACCGGGGGATGCTTTTCGGGAAAAACATGGTATACTAACTCCAGATCGGAAAAAAGGAGGCGGGCGGATGAGACGAGCAAAAAGACCTTACCTCTGCCATGAGGGGGGCCACGGGGAGACGGGCCATATGGGCGGAGGCCACGGGCACGACCATGCGCATGATCCCGATCATCCCCATACCCATACGCACCAGAATACGAAGCAGGTGCTGAACCGCCTCTCCCGGATCACCGGCCATCTGAACGCGGTGAAGACCATGGTGGAAACCGGACGGGACTGCTCCGAGGTGCTGATCCAGCTGGCGGCGGTGCAGTCCGCCCTGAACGGGGTCTGCCAGGTGATCCTGGAGGATCATATCGACCACTGCATCGTGGACGCGGTGCAGACCGGGGACATGGCCGCCATCGAGGAGCTGAACAAGGCCATCAAGACCCTGATGAAGAAATAGGCTTTCCGGAATGTGCAGAGCCGCTGCCTTACCGCAGCGGCTCTCAGGCTGTAGACAAACCCGAAAATGGAACGAAAACGGGAAGGAAGATAGCGCGAAAGAAACCCAGGAGGGGTGTCTTTCGCGTTCAATCAGAAGTTTTTCGAACAATTTCTACCGTATTTCCTGTTCGAAAAACTTGCTTCAGCGGGGCGACAAGACTTTGTCGACACGCTGAGAGGCTGCCGCAGACTGCGGCAGCCCCCTTATTTTCTGCGTACGGGTTCAGAAGGCCCACTTGCCCCGGCGGAAGATGGGAACGGTCTTGCCGTCCCGGGTGACGGCGTCGATATCCAGCCCCTCATAGCCGATCATGAAATCCTCGTGGATCATGGAGTCGTTGACGCCCATGGCCCGGCATTCCTCCAGGGTCTTGTTCTCAAAGCCTCGGATGGTGTCCGCGAAGCCCGCCCCCAGGGCCAGGTGGCAGGCGGCGTTCTCGTCGAAGAGGGTCTCGTAGAACAGCAGCCCGGATTGGGAGATGGGGGAGTCCACGGGGACCAGGGCGCATTCCCCCAGGTAGGCGGCGCCCTCGTCCATGGAGATCATCTGCTCCAGCAGGGCCTGGTTCTTCTCCGCCTTGACCTCCACAGCCTTTCCGCCCTCGAAACGGATGGAGAAATTCTCGATCAGCTCCCCCTGGTAGGACAGGGGTTTGGTGGCGTAGACGATGCCCTCGGCCTTGCCCCGCATGGGGGAGATGAAGCACTCCTCCGTGGGGATATTGGGGTTGAAAAAGATCCCCCGGAGGCTGGTGTCCCCGCCGCCCTTGAATTCCGCTTCGGGGATCATGCCCACGGTGAGGTCGGTGCCGTTGTCGCCCCGGTAGCGCAGCTCGGTGATCCTCAGGCTGTTGAGGTACGCGCAGCGCAGGGAGAGGTCCTTATTGTGGGCCTCCCAGGCCGCCACGGGATCCTCCGTCACCCGGGAGGTGAAGAGGATGGCCTCCCAGAGCTTCTCCATGGCCCTGCCCTTGGGCAGCTCCGGGAAGAGCTTCTTCGCCCAGGCCGCGCCGGGCACGGCGGCGATGCACCACTGGTACTTGTTCTCCATCTGGTCCGAATAGGGCTTGAGGATGGGCCAGCTCTTCCGGTCGGCCTTGGCCACCTTCTCCTGATTGATGCCCTTCAGCCCGTCGGGATACTGGGATACCAGATAGATCCGGCAGGGAAGGGTATCCACGTAGTGCTGGAGCCGGGCCTTTTCCCACTCCTCCACCTTAGCCAGGGTGGTGACGCTCTGGTGCCGGACGTGCAGCTTCTCCAGGGGCTGGTAGCTGAACCGCACCGTGACCTTTTTCGCTCCGGCCTTGTAGCACTCGTCCACCAGCAGCTCCACGAACTTCGGCTGGTCCAGGTCGCACTGCAGCACGACCTCCTGGCCCTTCTGGATATTCACGCCCACCCGTGCGATCAGCCGGGCGTATTTGCGCAGGATCGTCTGTTTCATGGGATATTCTCCTTCTTCTGTATTTCCGGGGCGGGCCGGACGTCCGGGATGGCTTACGGCAGCCGGTCCAGCAGCTCCGCCACGGTCCCTTTATAGTCTGAATCGATGAGCGTGACCGGCTCTCCGGCTTCCCGGAAGCGGGTCAGATATGCGTGGTTATCCGCCTTCAGGCTTTCCGGGGTGCAGCCTGCGTCATCCAGCCTGGCCTCGATATCCGAGGCGTGCCGGAGGATCTCCCGGAAGTTTGCGTCGATATACCGGTCCGTGAAGGCCAGGCAGAGGAACCGGATGGAGGCCAGGTATTTCGGGGAGAAATCCCGCCGCCAGTCCGGAGGGATGTAGCAGCCCTCCGCGATCAGGTTCTGCCGGTTTTCCACGGCGGTCTTCACCATCTCCCGCAGGATGGGCCAGAGGTAGTCCGTCAGGGCGTCGTCATCCTCCGGGGTCAGGGCGGTGTTCCCGCTGCGGATGAGCCCCATTTTCAGATGATCCATGGAGAGATAGGGATAACGGGTCTTTTCCAGCAGCCGCTGGGCCAGGAGGGTCTTCCCGGTATGGGAAGCGCCGGTGATCAGGATCACCATGGCTTTCCGGCCAGGAGCGGCAGGACTTCCTTCAGCGCCGTGTATTCCCGCAGGTACAGGCCCCGCTTCATCCCCTTTTCCCCGGCATAGTCGTCATACCGGGCGAAGATGGCCAGGGCTTCCTCCGGGGTGAGCCATCTGGGCTCCAGCGCCAGCCGCTCCTCCAGATCCGTGGGCTTCCGCTCCGTCTCTCCCGCGACCCGGGCGGGGAAATAATGGTTGATATGCCGCATATCCCCGAAATACTCCATGATCTCCAGGGCGCAGTCCTCCGGCTGGATGAGATAGCCGGATTCCTCTGCCACCTCCCGGATGACGGTGTCCCGGTCCGTCTCCCCCTCCTCCTTGCCGCCGCCGGGGATCATCCACAGGTCGCCGGAGGCGGGGTAGTGAGAAAGGAGCACCAGCCCGTCCCGAAGCACGATGCCCCGGCAGGCTCTGCGGGTGCGGGTGAATTCCCCGGAATAATCGGGATGGGTAAACTCGACGGTTTTCATCTCATATCCTCCCCTCGTCCTGATCCGCCTGGATCAGGGCGAAAAGTCTGTCTGCCAGCTCGGAGTAGGGATATTTCCCCAGGCGTTCTCCCTTCCGGAAGAGGATGCCGTAATCCCGGCCCCCGGCCACGCCGTAATCCGCCCCGGCGGCCTCCCCGGGGCCGTTCACTACGCAGCCCATCACCGCAACCTTCAGGGGGCGGTGAACGTTTTTCAGCCGGTCCTGCACCTCCGCGTACAGGGCGGGCAAGTCGATCTCCGTCCGGCCGCAGGTGGGGCAGGCGATGAGGTCCGGCGCATCCCGGCGCAGGCCCACGGCCCGAAGGATCCCGAGTCCCACCTCCGGCTCCCGTACGGGATCCCCGGTGAGGGAGACCCGCAGGGTATCTCCGATGCCCTCCAGGAGCAGAGCGCCGATGCCTGCGGCGGATTTGATCACCGCCTGCTCCCCGCCGCCGGTCTCCGTTACCCCGATATGCAGGGGGTAGTCCGTCCGCTCCGCCGCCAGGCGGTTGGCCGCAACGGTGCCCGCCACGTCGGAGCATTTGAGGCTCAGGCAGATCTCGTCGAAGCCGAAGTCGTTCAGCAGGCGGACGTGGCCCAGGGCGCTCTCCACCATGGCCTCCGGGGTGACGCCCCCGTACTTCTCCAGCAGGGGCTTTTCCAGGCTGCCCCCGTTGATGCCGATGCGGATGGGGAGCCCGTTGGCCCGGCAGGCCGCCGCCACCTTGCCCACGTTCTCCCGGGAGCCGATGTTCCCGGGATTGATGCGGATGGCGGCCATGCCGCTCTCCGCCGCCGTCAGCGCCAGGCGGTAGTCAAAATGGATATCCGCCACCAGGGGAACCGGGGAAGCGTCCGCGATCTCCCGAAGGGCGGCGGCAGCCCGGGGATGGGGCACCGCCAGGCGGACGATCTCCGCCCCCGCCGCCGCCAGGGCCCGGATCTGGGCCAGGGTGGAGACCGGGTCCTCGGTTTTCGTATTGCACATGCTCTGGATGGAAACCGGCGCGCCGCCCCCCACGGGAACGGAGCCGACGAATAAACGCTTGGTCATAAAGCACCTCCGGAAGAGGGTCCGACTTGACTAAAAGAGTTTATAGATATCGTTGAACATCACGAAGGCCATAAGGCCCAGCAGGAGCACCAGGCCACCGGCATGGATATAGCTTTCGATCTTCGGATTCGGCTTCCGCCGGATGATGACGGAAATCAGGGCGAAGATCAGCATGGAGAAGATGCGGCCCCCGTCCAGGGCGGGAATGGGCAGCAGATTCATCACCGCCAGGTTCACGGCGATGAAGGCCACCAGGCCGAAGACGTTGCTCAGCCCTTCTCCCACCGTGGCCGCCTGGGCCCCCACGTCCCCCATGGCCTTCACCATGCCCACGGGACCGGAAAGATCCTTCACCCCCGCCCTGCCGGACAGCAGGAACCGGAGGCTGACCCAGACCACCCGCACGTAATACTGGCAGTCGTACCAGCTCTCCCGCAGGGCTGTGCCGGGGGTCAGAGCCGTTTGGGTGAAATAGAGGCCGTAATACTGGCCCTCCGTCCCCGTGGACGCGTCCACATAGGTGCGCTTCTGCAGGGGAAGGTCATCCAGCCGGAGCTTCTTCCCGTCCCGGCGGATCACCAGATCCACCGTTTCGCCCCCCTCCAGGGAGAGGAAAAGGGTCAGGTCCCGGGGATTGTTTACCCCCCAGCCGTTGACGGAAAGGATCCGGTCCCCGGCCATGAGTCCCTGTTCCCCCTCCAGAGGGAACCCGTCCATGAAGCCGGAAAGCGTACTTGTCCCCACCACGTAGTTCCCGGAAAGGGAGCTGATGAGGTACAGGAGCAGGGTGATGAGAAAGCCGATGAAGAAGTTCATGAGGGAGCCCGCCGCCAGCACGATCAGGCGCTGCCACAGGGGCTTGGCGGTGAAGGCCCGGGGATCTTCGCTCTCCCCGTCCTCCCCCTCGATGGCGCAGAAGCCGCCGATGGGCAGGGCCCGGAGACTGTATTCCGTCTCCCCCTTCTTCCGCTTGAACAGGGTGGGACCCATGCCGATGGAGTACTCGTTCACCTTGATGCCGAAGAGCTTGGCGGCGCTGAAATGCCCCAGCTCATGGACGGCGATGAGCACCCCGAACATGAGAATGCCGATCAGGATATAGAGGACAGACACGCTTCCGCGCACCTCCTTGCTTCATGATCCGCCGCTTCCACCGCCTCCAGGCTGTCCCCGGGCAGGCCGGGAAGGGCGTCCATCACCCGGCGCACCAGGGCCGGGATCCCCATAAAGGAGAGCGTATTTCCCAGGAAAGCCGCAACGGCCACCTCGTTGGCGGCGTTCATCACGGCGCAGTCCGCTTTTTCGCTGGCCGCCGCCTCCCGGGCGATGGCCAGGCAGGGGAACCGTTCCGGATCCGGCTCCAGGAAGGTGAGGGGCGGTGCCTGGGTCAGGTCCAGGGGCGACGCGATGGAGGGCAGACGCTCCGGCCAGGTCAGTGCCAGCTGGATGGGCAGGCGCATATCCGGGCTGCCCAGCTGGGCGATCACGGCCCCGTCCGCAAACTCCACCGCGCTGTGGACGATGCTCTGGGGATGGACCAGCACCCGGATCTTTTCCGGCGGTACCCGGAACAGATGCATGGCCTCGATGAGCTCCAGCCCCTTGTTCATCAGGGTGGCGCTGTCCACCGTGATCTTCGGGCCCATGGTCCAGTTGGGGTGACGCAGGGCCTGGGCCGGAGTCACCCGCTCCAGCTCCTCCGGAGAAAAGTCCCGGAAGGGGCCGCCGGAGGCGGTGAGGAGGATGCGCTTCGGCTCCGGATTGCCGTTCAGGCACTGGAAAATGGCGCTGTGCTCGCTGTCCACGGGGATGAGCTCAGCCTTCCCCCGGTCCACTGCCGCCAGGAGGAGCCGCCCGGCGCACACCAGGGTCTCCTTGTTGGCCAGGGCCAGGCGTTTGCCCGCCTCCGCCGCCGCCAGGGCGGGCCGAAGCCCCGCCGCTCCGGACATGGCCCCCAGGACCGTGTCCGCTTCCTCCATGGCGGCGATCTCCTCCAGGGCTTCGGGGCCGGAGAGGACCTTTGTTTCCGTATCCGCCAGGGCGATGCGCAGGGTCTTCGCCGCCGCCTCGTCCCCCAGCACCGCGTATTTCGGGCGGAACCGTCTGGCCTGGGTCTCCAGGAGTTCCGCACTCCGTCCCGCCGCCAGGGCGCAGACGGGTTTTCCCAGGGCCTCCGCCACCTCCAGGGTCTGCCGGCCGATGGAGCCGGTACTGCCCAGTACGGTCAATGCCATATCAGAAAACCTCCAGAAGCAGGAACATCAGCAGCACCGCCGGGGCGGTGAAGCTGGTACTGTCAAAGCGGTCGTAGGCCCCGCCGTGGCCCGGCAGGAGGCGGCCATAGTCCTTGGCCCCGTACTGCCGCTTGATGAGGGAGAAGGCCAGGTCCCCCAGCTGGGCGCAGCAGCCGCACAGAAGACCGGTCACGGCCAGCTTCCACAGGCTGCCCTCGATGCCGAAGGCCCGGAGCAGGAGACCGTAGATCACCATGCCCAGGGTGGCGACGATCAGACCGCCGAAGAGGCCCTCCACCGTCTTGTTGGGGCTGGTGCGGGGACTCATCTTATGCTTCCCTATGGCCCGGCCCACGAAGTAGGCGCCGCTGTCTCCGGTGAAGGTGACGAAGAGGGGGGCCAGCACCAGGAGGCGGCCGTTTTCCCCGCTGCGCAGGGCGGTCATGGCCGCCAGCCCCAGGGGGACCAGCAGGCCGGAGAACACCGCCCCGGCAAGACCCTCCACGCCGAAGGGCTTATCCTGTTCATAGTATGCCACCCACAGGAGGAACAGAAGGAGCATAAAGGGCAGGATCAGATACAGCACCGACCCGTATCCCCAAAGAAGCACCAGAGCCTGGACCCCCAGGGCGGAGAGCATGCACAGGACCATGGCGGCCTTCCGGTCCCCCAGGCCCATGACGTGGAAAAGCTCGTGGGTACCGATGCAGCACACGGCGGCAAACAGCACCGCCGTGGCGATGGAGGGCAGGACACAGAGGATCACCAGCAGCAGCGGGATGCCGATGGCGGCGACGATGAGACGGGATTTCATGGGTGGACCTCCTTGTGGCGGGGGAAAGGCTTCCCGCCGCAGCGGTAAGGCCCCCTCCGGGAGGGGGCTCCGGCAAAGCCGGTGGTGGAGAACGCGGGAAACAAGTTGTTTCTTCTGAAATCTGTTTTTGCCTCCGGCGGCCCGGTTTCTCTTGCGCGAGAGAAACCGGGGAAAGAGCGCGG
>CAMVBX010000041.1 GCA_947165825.1 uncultured Clostridia bacterium | reverse complement strand
TATGATAATGGAGGCGAAGCCCATGCACCTTGACAAGCGCATATCGCACACGCAAAAACGCCCTTTCCGAGCAACACAGGAAAGGACGTGATTCTATGGAAAACAGAGTATATTGCTTATACCGCGTGTCCACCGGCAAGCAGGTAGACTACAACGCCAGCAACGAGGCGGATATCCCCATGCAGCGCCGGGAGTGCCACCGCTTCGCAGAGGAGCACGGCTGGATCATCATCCACGAGGAACAGGAGGACGGCGTTTCCGGCCACAAGGTTCGTGCAGAGAACCGGGACAAGCTCCAGATCATCAAGGAGCACGCCCGCCAGGGCAAGTTTGATATTCTGCTGGTCTTCATGTTCGACCGCATCGGGCGCATTGCCGACGAGACGCCCTTCGTGGTGGAATGGTTCGTGCGCAACGGCATCCGGGTCTGGAGCTGCAAGGAGGGCGAACAGCGCTTCGACAGCCACACGGACAAGCTCACCAACTATATACGCTTCTGGCAGGCCGACGGTGAGAGCGAGAAGACTTCCATCCGTACCAAGACAGCTCTCGGCCAATTGGTGGAGGACGGCGGCTTCAGGGGCGGCAGCGCGCCTTACGGTTACGATCTTGTAAAAAGCGGACGGATCAACAAGCGCAAGCACGAGGTCTACGCCCTGGCCGTCAATGAAGCGGAGGCGTCCGTTGTCCGCATGATCTTCGACAAGTACGTGAACGAGGGCTACGGCGCGCAGCGCATCGCCACTTGGCTGAACAACCAAGGATTAAGAGCCCGCAGCGGCAAGCCCTGGCATCATGCCAGCATCCGGGGCATCCTCTGCAACCTGACCTATACCGGCGTCCTCCGCAGCGGGGAAAGCCGCTCTGAGGTGCAGGAGCATCTGCAAATTATCACGCAGGCGCAGTTCGAGGCCGCCCGGAGCATCCGGGAATCCCGCGCCAACGCCGCCGCGCTGGAAACGCACGTCCCGATGAACACCAGAGGCAGCACGCTTCTGGCCGGCAACGTCTACTGCGGCCACTGCGGAGCGCGGCTGGCCCTTACCACCAACGGCAAACCCTATCCCTGTGCCGCTGATCCTCACCGTATCATCAAACGCATCCGGTATATCTGCTACGGCAAAACCCGCAGGCAGACGGAGTGCGACGGGCAGACCGGTTACACCGCCCATATCCTGGACGGCATCGTGGACAAGGTGGTGCGGCACATCTTTGAGCAGATGTGGACGGTGAATAAGAGCGAGATCGTCAGCCGGAGCTACCGGGAACGGATGACGGAGCGCAAGGCACTGTTGGACTCCGCCAAGCGCGACCATGGAAAAGCAGCCGACGAGCTGGCGACACTCCGGGCTGAGGTGGTGAAATCCATCCGGGGCGAGAGCAGCTTCAGCACGGAGACGCTGGGCTCGCTGCTCAGAGAAGCGGAGGAAAAGTACGCCGCCTTGGAGCAGCAGCTCAAGTCGGCGCAGGCAGCCTACGACGAAGGGCAGGCGCTCATGGCCTCGCTGAACCGGCAGTACGACGCCATCATCGGTTGGTCGGAGCTGTACGACGGGGCAAGCATCGAGACAAAGAAGATGATCGTGAACTGTCTCATAAAAAGAATCGACGTGTACCGGGGTTACCGGGTACACATCGACTTCAACATTGATTTCGATCAGTTCCAATTCGGGCTGGATTGCCGCAGGGAAGAGGAGGAAAAGCCTGCCTGATATGACAAACGGCCCGTTCTCCGTAGAGAACGGGCCGCCATTTCAATCTCCTCGATTGATGGTGGAGATAAGCGGGATCGAACCGCTGACCTCTTGAATGCCATTCAAGCGCTCTCCCAGCTGAGCTATACCCCCAGATGGTGAGGAGATGAAATATCAAATTTTCAGAGGGGTGCGTGACCGGTGTGCCTGGGCTCCCAGCTGAGCTATACCCCCGAGCCATGTCCCGGTTTTGCCCGGCGACATTGCGTATATTAGCATGCCGGCGTTTGTTTGTCAACACCTTTTTTACTCTTTCCCGGCATTTTTACTCCCGGCGGGGCTGTTTCTGCTGGGTACACCAGATCCGCATCACCAGCCTGTGGGGCAGGAGCTTCACCATCAAAACCTGCAGCCGGACGGGCAGGCCGCATACGGATACGTCCTTCCCCCGGTTCATATCCCGCAGGGCTCTGGTCACCACCTGGTCCGGCGTGTACCAGCGATTATAATAGAGGATCGTATCGTCGCTCACCGCCCGTTGGAAGAAGTCTGTCCGCACCCAACCCGGGCAAACGGCCATCACCCGGATTCCTCTGGGTTTCAGCTCCGTATTCAGCGCCCGGGAGAAGCTCAGCACGAAGGCCTTTGAGGCTCCGTATACGTTGATATACGGCACCGGCTGAAAGGAAGACAGGGAGCCCATCTGATATACCCGGCTTCCCCGCGCAAGATACGGCAGGGTAAGGGCAGTCATCCGCACCAGCGCTTTATCGTTCAGATCGATGATCCCCAGCTGATTCTCCAGATCCCGCTCCGCGAAGGCGCCGAAAACGCCGTATCCCGCCGCGTTGACCAGAACGGCCACCTCCGGTTTTTCCTCCTCCAGGATTCCGGCATAGATCTTCCCCGACTCCGCTTCCGTCAGATCCAGCGGGATCCTCCGCAGCTCCGCCCGCAAGCCGGGGCGGAGCTCCTCCAGCGTTTCCGGATGCCGGGCGATCGCCCAGATCTCCTCCAGCTTCTCCGCCGCGTCCAGCTGACGCAGGAATTCCCGGCCCATGCCGGAGGACGCGCCGGTCACAACGGCGATCTTCTTTCCCATTTCTTATCCCTCCGCCGCCATCCGGGGAAAGAGCTCCTTCAGCCGGGGATACAGCTCCTTCCAGACGGCATAACGCTCCGCATACCGGGAGACCAGCTCCGGCTCCGGTTCCACGGTCCCCACGGTGCGCACGATCTGCTCCGCCGCCTCCGAAACATCCGCATATACGCCGCAGCCCACGGCGGCCAGCATGGCGCCGCCCAGGGCGGGTCCTTCCTCCGCAGCCAGCAGATCCAGCTGCAGGTCCAGCACGTTCGCCAGGATCCGCCGCCACACCGGGCTCTTGGCCCCGCCGCCGCAGATGCGGGAGCGGCGGAGAAGCTTTCCCGGCTCTCCCATCGCCAGAAGGCCGTCCTTCAGGCCAAAGGCCACGCCCTCCAGCACCGCCTGGGTCAGATCGGTGCGGTCCGTATCCATGCTCATCCCCAGGAAGGCTCCCCGGGCAAGGGCGTCGTTATGGGGCGTCCGCTCCCCCATCAGATAGGGCAGCCAGAGCACCGGGTCCCGGCCCAGCTTGTCCCCGGTGATCCCCGCCTGCTCCCCGGCATAGTCGTCGGTGCCCAGGATGCCGGACCACCATTGGTTGCAGGCGGCGGCGCTGAGCTGGCATCCCATCAGGTGCCAGCCGCCATCCGCATGGCAGAAGGAATGAATGGCATGGTTCTCCGGGTTGATGAACCGGTCCCCCGCCAGGAAGATGGTGCCGGATGTTCCCACGGAGATGTTGCAGAGCCCGTTGCCCACCGTTCCGGTACCCACAGCGGCGGCGGCATTGTCCCCCGCTCCGGCCACCACGCGAACCTCCCGGCTGAGGCCGGTTTTCTCCGCCGCCTCGGGAGTCAGGCAGCCCACCGCTTCGCTGCTCTCATACACCCGGCCCATCTGCTCCTCCCGCAGAGCGCAGAGCTCCAGCATCTCCCGGGACCACCGGCGGTGCTCCACATCGAAGAGAAGCATGCCAGAGGCATCGCTGCAGTCCGCGGAATGGACGCCGGTCAGCCGCCATACCAGATAATCCTTGGGCAGCATGACCCGGCGGATCCGGCCGAACAGCTCCGGTTCATGCTTCCGCATCCACAGGAGCTTGGGGGCGGTGAAACCCGCAAAGGAGATATTCCCCGTGAAAGCCGCCAGCTTCCCTTCCCCGAATTCCCGGTTCAGCCAGGCGCTTTCCGCCTCCGTTCTGCCGTCGTTCCACAGGATCGCGGGGCGCAGGACACAGCCTTCCCCATCCAGGGCCACCAGGCCGTGCATCTGACCGCCGACGCCGATGCCCCGCACCAGGCTCGGGTCCTCCCCCTCCAGCAGCTGCCGGATACCCAGGAAAGTCTCCCGCTCCCAGTCTTCCGGAGCCTGTTCGCTCCACCCGGGTCTGGGCATATGCAGGGGATATTCCCGGCTTACGCTCTTGATCAGGGTTCCGTTTTCCTCCATCAGCAGCAGCTTCACCGCACTGGTCCCCAGGTCGACACCGATATACCGCATTCTGACCCCTCCTTATTCTTCTTATCTGGATTATAGCAGAAGGCCCGCGCGCTTTCCACGCTCCCGGGAAATTTTCTCTTCCTCCCGGCTGATCCGGCGCACCCGGGGGATCAGGGCCAGCAGAGCCGCCACATTGGGGACGCACATCAGCCCGTTTGCGGTTTCCGCCAGGGCCCATAGCAGCGCCGGCTTCGATAAAGCGCCGGTCAGACAGGCCAGAACGTACAGCAGCCGGTACAGCCCCGTTCCACGCCCCCGGAACAGGTATTCCCAGCACCGCTGCCCGTACAGGGACCAGGTCAGGATGGTCCCCAGGGCGAAGAGCGCGGTGCATAACGTCAGAAACAGGGGACCGAGGACAGGACCGTATACGCTGCCCAGCGCCTGCGCGTTCAGCGCTGCGGAGGCGGATCCACCGTAGGGAATGGGCACGCCGCTCACCAGCAGGCTCAGACCCGTAAGGGTACAGATCACCAGGGTATCCGCAAAGACCTCAAATATGGCGTACAGGCCCTGGGTATCCGGGGAGCCGCTGGAGGACGCGTAGGCCATGGGGGCGGAACCCAGCCCGGCTTCGTTGGAAAAAACGCCGCACCGCACCCCGGCCGATACGGACGCCAGCATGCCTCCCACCGCGCCCCCCGTTACCGCAGCAGGCCGGAAAGCTCCGGAAAACACATCCTGCAAGGCGGGGATCAGGAAATCCCGCCGCAGGATCAGTATTCCCAGGCAGGCCAGGATATACAGGCCTGCCATCCCGGGGACCAGCGCGGCGGTGATCCTTCCCAGCCGCTTCACCCCGCCCAGCAGGGTCAGGGCCGCCGCTCCGGCGCAGATCGCGCCAGTGATCCAGCCTGCCGCCCCAGCTCCGGCAAACCCGGGATCCAGGCTCCCTGCGGCTGCCCGGACCGACTCTGCGATGGTCCCTGCCTGGACGCTGCTGCCGATCCCGAAGGCCGCCAGGATGCCGAACAGGCAGAAGGCGGCAGACAGCGGTTTGCCTGCGCCGCCCAGGCACGCCTCCATGACGTACATGGGTCCGCCCCGCCACTCCCCCGCCGGATCCTTCACCCGGGTGCACACAGCCAGCAGGACTTCCGCGTACTTGGTGGCCATGCCCAGGAGAGCCGCCCCCCACATCCAGACCAGGGCCCCGGGTCCGCCCAGGCTGATCGCGGCAGCGACCCCGGCGATGTTCCCGGTACCCACCGTGGCGGCCAGCGCCGCAGTGAAGGATTGAAAAGGGGATATCCCCCCCTGCTCCGGGCTTCCCTTCCTCCGGCGCAGGGCCATACCCATGGCCTCCCCCAGGCGGCGGAACTGGACGCCCCGGGCGGCCAGGGTCATGCCCAGGCCGCAGCCCAGCAGCAGGATCAGCATGGGCGTTCCCCACAGGGTATCCCGGACCGCCCGAATCCATTCCATCCCCATCCCTCCCGGAGCATGTCTATGCGTCGGGAGGAGACAAAAATACCGGGCGGGGCCTTTCGGTCCCGCCCGGCGGCGTTTGCTTCTGTTCAGATCAAAGCGGCGGTGATCAGCGCCATCTTGTAGACCTCGGAGGCGTTGCACCCCCGGCTCAGGTCGTTGATGGGGGCGTTCAGGCCCAGAAGGATGGGGCCGTAGGCATTGAAGCCGCCCAGGCGCTGGGCGATCTTGTAGCCGATGTTGCCGGCATTCACGTCCGGGAAGATGAAGGTGTTGGCATAGCCCGCCACGGGGGAGCCGGGGAACTTCAGCTGGCCCACCTGGGGGCTGACGGCGGCGTCGAACTGCATTTCCCCGTCCACGGGGGTATCCGGCAGAGCGGCCTTGGTCTTGGCGCAGGCATTCTGCATCATGGTGACGGTATCGTCCTTGGCGCTGCCCTTGGTGGAGAAGCTCAGGAAAGCCACCTTGGGGTCGATGCCGAAGGTGCGGGCGCACTTGACGGTCTCGGCGGCGATCTCCACCAGGTTGTCCTCGGTGGGATGGATGTTGATGGCGCAGTCGCCCATGGCGATGCGCTCCTCTTCCTTCTCGCCCCGGGTGAGGATGAAGCAGGAGGAGACGATGGTATTGCCGGGCTTGGTCTTAATGAGCTGCAGGGCGGGACGGACGGTATCGGCGGTGGAGTAGGTGGCGCCGCCCAGGAGGCAGTCCGCCTTGCCCATCTTCACCAGCATGGTGCCGAAATAGTTGGACTTCTGCAGGGCGGCGCGGCAATCCTCCGCGCTCATCTTCCCCTTGCGGAGCTCCACCATTTTCTCCACCATGGCGTCCATCTCCGGGTAATCCGCGGGATCCACCAGCCTGGCCTTGGCGATATCGAAGCCGCCCTTTTCGGCAGCGGCCTTGATGGAAGCGGCGGGACCCACCAGGAGCACGTCCAGCAGATCCTCCTTCAGCAGGCGGGCGGCCGCATCCAGGATCCGGGCGTCTTCGCCCTCGGTAAACACGATGGTGCGGCGATTCTTTTTCAGCGTTGCAGCGAGCTGTTCAAACATAATCTATACCTCCGATATTTCCGGGCGCGGAGCGTCCTGAACATTCAACTTTGCTATCATATACCCCTTTCCCCGTTTTCACAAGTCTTTACAGCGGATTTTTCCCGGAACATCCCGATCCCCTTGACAGATGACCGGCCCGGGCGTAAGATCGCTAAGCTTTCCCCGTTGGGTCAAAATCCGTTTTTTTCGAGGCAAACCGTGAAACGTTCCCATGAGATCGACTTCAGCGAGGGCAGGCTTCTGCCCAAGCTCATCGCCTTTTCCATCCCCGTAATGCTCTCCGGTATTCTGCAGCTGGCCTTCAACGCCGCGGACCTGATCGTGGTGGGCCGTTTCGACGGGGATACCGCGCTGGCCGCCGTAGGCGCCACCACCTCCCTGGTGGAGCTCCTCATCAATCTGCTCATGGGGCTGGGCACCGGAGCCAGCGTCCTGGCCGCCCGGTACTTCGGGGCGAAGGATGACCGGCGCATGGGGGAAACCGTGGAGACCGCCGCCGTCACCGGGACCCTGGGCGGCGTACTTTTTGCCGTTCTGGGCATCGTCGTCTCCGGCCCCATGCTGCGGATGATGCAGACCCCGGCTTCGGTTTTTCCCCTGGCGCTCGTCTACCTGCGCATTTATTTCCTGGGTCTTCCCTTCCTGGCGGTATATAATTTCCTCAGCGCCGTGCTCCGCAGCGTGGGGGACACGGAGCGTCCCCTGCTGTATATGACCGTTTCCGGAGTGGTGAACGTAGCGCTGAACGTCCTGCTGGTGGCGGTATTCCGCCTGGGTGTGGCGGGTGTGGCCGCCGCCACCGCAGCCAGCGAGCTTCTCTCCTGCTGGCTCACGGTCCGCTGCCTTATGAGATGCGAGGGCAGCTACCGTCTTCCCCGGGGCAGGCTGCATTTTTCCAGAGCGCAGTTTCTGCAGATGCTCCGCATCGGCCTGCCGGCGGGGATCCAGGGGATCCTGTTCAGCATCTCCAACGTCATCATTCAGACCTCGTACAACACCTTCGGCGCGGCGGTGATCGCCGGGAACGCCGCCGCCTGCAGTCTGGAGGGCTTTCCCAACCGGGCCCAGGACGCGGTGGGCCAGGCGGCATTGGCCGCCGTGGGACAGAGCATGGGGGCGCGGAAATACGACCGGGTGAAGTCCGTGACCCTCACCTGCTGCATCCTGGCGGGGGCGATCAGCATCGTGATCTACGGCGCCATGATCCTTCTGCGCTATCCTCTTCTGGGGATCTACACCCGGGATCCCGGGGCGCTGGAAGCCGGGGTGAACCGTTTCTACGTGCTGGGCAGCACCTATGTCACCTTTGCGGTGATGTGCGTCATGACCTGCGTGGTCCGGGGGCTTGGCTTTGCGGTCCTCCCCACAGTGATCTCCCTGGCGGGTATCTGCGGGTTCCGTCTGGTCTGGATCTTCACCGTATTTGCCCGGTTCCCCAGGCTGTACGTTCTTTACCTTTGCTACCCCATCTCCTGGACGCTTACCGCCGCCGCCCTGTATATCGCCTATCTCCGCCTCCGGGGCAGGGCTGTCCGGGAAAACGAAGCCCGGTACAGGCGGGAGCATCCGTCTGTCTGAACCGAATCGACGCGGGTCGGCCCTTCGGCCGATTCGCTTCCTTCCTGCGTTTTTTCCCTCCGCTCTTGACTTTCTTTCGGGCGTAAGATCACCTGGAATTTCCCTTGCATGCAATGAATCTGATCCGGCGAGGTCCTGATTGTGAAACGTTCCCATGAAATCGATTTCAGTGAGGGCAGACTTCTGCCCAAGCTCATCGCCTTTTCCATCCCCGTGATGCTCTCCGGCATCCTGCAGCTGGCCTTCAACGCCGCGGACCTGATCGTAGTGGGCCGCTTCGAGGGGGAGGTCGCCCTGGCCGCTGTGGGCTCCAACGGCGCGTTGGTCTCTCTGGTGGTAAACGTATTCATGGGCCTGGGCAGCGGCATCAGCGTCCTGGCCGCCCGGTACTTCGGGGCAAAGGACGACAGGCGCCTGGGGGAAACCGTGGAGACTGCCGCCATCGTGGGCGTTCTGGGCGGCGTACTCACCGCCCTAGTCGGCCTGCTCCTCTCCGTCCCTATGCTGCGGGTCATGTCCACACCCGAAAACGTGCTCCCCCTGGCGGCGGTATATCTGCGCATTTATTTCCTGGGGATCCCGTTCCTGGCGGTTTACAACTTTCTCAGCGCCGTGCTCCGCAGCGTGGGGGATACCCGTCGCCCCCTGCTGTATATGGCGGCGGCCGGCATAGTGAACGTGCTGCTGAACCTGCTTCTGGTCCTGGTTTTCCGTCTGGGCGTGGTGGGGGTAGCCGTGGCTACGGTGGCCAGCGAATTGCTCTCCTGTTTTCTTACGGTCCGCTGTCTCCTGCGCTGCGAAGGAGCCTACCGTCTCCCCCGGGGAAGGCTGCATTTCTCCCGGGCCGTATTCCTGCAGATGCTCCATATCGGCCTTCCCGCGGGGATCCAGGGCAGCCTGTTCAGCATCTCCAACGTGATCATCCAGTCCTCCATCAATTCCTTCGGGGCTGCCGTGGTGGCGGGGAATGCCGCCGCAGCCAGTCTGGAGGGCTTCGGCTACTGCTGCCAGGATTCCGTCTGCCAGGCTACGGTGGCGGCGGCAAGCCAATGCATGGGAGCCCGGAAATACGAGCGGGTGCGCTCCGTCACGGTGGTGTGCAATATCCTGTCCGTATTCGCCAGCATGGTCCCCTATGCGGTCATCCTTCTTCTGCGCTATCCCCTGCTCCACGCCTACACGGCGGAGGCGGCGGCGGTGGAGGCCGGAGTGGTGCGGCTGTTCTACCTGGGCGCGCTGTACTTCACCGCCGGATTCATGGGCGTCATGACCGGTGTGCTCCGGGGTTACGGATACAGCGTTCTGCCCACCTCCATCACCCTGGTGGGAGTCTGCGGCTTCCGCCTGGTGTGGATCTTTACCGTCTTTGCCCGCTTCCACGACCTGCGGCTGCTGTACAGCTGCTATCCCATCTCCTGGACCCTCACGGCCATCGGCCTGTTCATCGCCTATTATGCCCTGCGGAAAAAGGCCGTGGAGCTGAATGAGGCCCGGTATCGGGCGGAGTATACGGAAGCGGAAACTCACTGATCGAGGTCCTGCCTGTGAAACGTTCTCATGAAATCGATCTGACAGAAGGTCGGCTTCTGCCCAAGCTTCTGTCCTTTTCTCTCCCGCTGATGCTCTCCGGCATCCTGCAGCTGGCCTTCAACGCCGCGGATCTGATCGTGGTCGGCCGCTTTACCGGGGAAACGGCCCTGGCCGCCGTGGGCTCCAACGGCGCCCTGGTCTCTCTGATGGTCAACCTGTTCATGGGCCTGGGCACCGGCGTAAGCGTGCTGATGGCACGCTACTTCGGGGCGAAAGACGCGGTGCGCATGGCGGAGACGGTGCAGACCACCGCCATCGTCGGCGCTGCGGGCGTCGTTCTCTTCGCCATCGTGGGGGTTACGCTGTCCAGACCCATGCTGCAGCTCATGGGCACCCCAGAGGAGGTACTGCCCCTGGCCGCCGTCTATCTGCGCATTTACTTCCTGGGGATCCCCTTCCTGGCGGTATATAACTTTCTCAGCGCCGTACTCCGCAGCGTGGGGGATACGGAACGCCCCCTGGTTTTCATGGCCGTTTCCGGGGCGGTGAACGTGGTGCTGAACCTGATCATGGTCATCGTTTTCCATCTGGGAGTGGTGGGGGTCGCGGTGGCCACGGTGGCCAGCGAGCTGCTCTCCTGCTTCCTCACGGTGCGCTGTCTTCTGCGCACGGAGGGGCCCTATCGGCTGCCCAGGGGAAAGCTTCTGTTTTCCCGGACGCAGTTTCTCCAGATGCTCCGCATCGGCCTGCCGGCGGGGATCCAGGGGAGCCTGTTCAGCATCTCCAACGTGATCATCCAGTCCTCCATCAATTCCTTCGGCGCCGCCGCGGTGGCGGGAAATGCCGCGGCGGGCAGTCTGGAGGGCTTCGCCTTCTGCTCTCAGGATGCGGTCAGCCAAGCTGCGGTGGCCTCCGTCAGCCAGTGCATGGGTGCCCGGCGCTATGAGCGGGTGCGCTCCGCCGTCGCCGCCTGCTGCCTGCTGGAAATCGCGGTGAGCGTGGTAATCTACGGGGCGATCCTCCTGCTGCGCTATCCCCTGCTGCATATCTACACCGACGATGCCGACGCGGTGAACTTCGCCATCATCCGGCTGTTCGTCCTGGGCGTCCTGTATTCCACGAACGGACTGATGAACGCCATGACTGGCGTTGTCCGGGGGCATGGGTACAGCATCCTGCCCACCGCCCTGACCCTGGCAGGGGTCTGCGGCTTCCGTCTCATCTGGATCTATACCGTTTTTGCCCGGCATCACAATCCCTATATCCTGTACAGCTGCTATCCCCTGTCCTGGATCATCACCATCATCGCCCAGTTCATCGCCTATTTTGCTCTGCGGAAACGGGCATACGCGCTGAACGAGGCCCGGTACCGAGCGGAGCATCCGACAGTCTGAAGCAGCGAAATCACCAAGCGGGTCGGCACGTGCCGACCCGCTCAGACTGTTTCCGTTATTTCTGCCCGTAATAGGCGTTTTTCCCGTGTTTCCGAAGATAGTGCTTATCCAGCAGCTCCTGCTGCATCCGCCCGGCCTGAGGATTCAGCTCCATGGCGTGCCAGGCCATAAAGGCCACCTCCTCCAGGACTACGGCATTGTGCACCGCCTCCGCCGGATCCTTGCCCCAGGCGAAGGGCCCGTGGCTGTGTACCAGCACCGCCGGGACTTCCATGGCGTCCCGGCCCCGGAAGGTTTCGGTGATCACCAGACCGGTCTCCTTCTCGTACTCCCCGGCGATCTCCTCCGGCGTCATCTTCCTGGTGCAGGGGATATCTCCGTAGAAATAGTCCCCGTGGGTGGTGCCCATGGCGGGGATATCCCGCCCGGCCTGGGCAAAGGTCGTCGCCCAGCGGCTATGGGTATGGACGATGCCGCCGCAGCCGGGAAAAGCCTTGTACAGCTCCAGGTGGGTGGGGGTATCGCTGGAGGGCTTCCATTTCCCCTCCACCACCTTTCCGGCGAGATCCACCACCACCATATCCTCCGCCTTCATTCCGTCATAGGGAAGGCCGGAGGGCTTGATGACCACCAGGCCGGAAGCCCGGTCAATCCCGGAGACGTTGCCCCAGGTGAATACCACCAGTCCCGCTCCGGGCAGCTGGAGATTCGCCTCCAGCACCTGGTCCTTCAGCGCTTCCAGCATGGCTTCACCGCAGCTTCCAGGCCAGATCCGCCAGGAACAGGTCCTTCTCCAGCTGCTCCACGGTGGTATCCTTGCCGATATGGACGAATTCGATATCCATCATGTTGGCCCAATCCTTCATCTGCTCCGCGGTGACGTCGTAGCTCAGAACCGTATGATGCGCGCCGCCGGCGGTGATCCAGCATTCCACGCCGGTGGTGAGATCCGGCAGGGCCTGCCACATCACCCGGGCCACGGGGAGATTGGGCATGGGCAGGATGGGCTTGACGCACCGGATATCCTGGCAGATCAGCCGGAGTCTCCCCCCCATGTCGATGAGGCTCACCACGATGGCGGGTCCCGCCTTGCCCTCGAACACCAGCCGGGCGGGGTCCTTCTCATTCATGCCGATGCCCAGATGATGGGTCTCGATCCGGGGCTTCCCCGCCGCCAGGCTGGGGCAGACCTCCAGCATATGGGCGCCCAGGCTGTAATTCCCATCCTCGCCGAAATGGTAGGTGTAGTCTTCCATGAAGCCGGAGGCGCCGTTGCCCCCTTCGCCCATGGCCTTCAGGATCGCGGTCATGGCGGAGACCTTCCAGTCTCCCTCGCCGCCGTAGCCGTAGCCTCGGGCCATCAGGTGCTGGCTGGCAAGTCCCGGAAGCTGTTCCATGCCGTACAGGTCCTGGAAGGTGTTGGTGAAGGCTTTGCAGCCCTCGGCGTCCATCATCTTCCGGATGGCGATCTCCTCCCGGGCCTGATAGCGGATAGCGGCGGTGTTGTCCGTGGCGATATCGTAGGCGGCGGTATACTCCGCCACCAGGGCGTCCACCTCGGCCTCGGTGACGGCGTTCATCTCCTTCACCAGATCGCCCACGGCCCAGGTGTTCACCTGCCAGCCCAGCTTGATCTGGGCTTCGACCTTATCGCCCTCGGTGACGGCGACCTCCCGCATATTATCCCCGAAGCGCATGACCTTCATGCTCCGGGAAACGGCGGCGCCGACGGCGGTGCGCATCCACCGGCCCAGACGCTCCCGCACCGGGGTGTCCTTCCAGTACCCGGCAATAATCTTCCGCTTCATGCGCATCCGGGCGCCGATGAATCCGTGCTCCCGGTCCCCGTGGGCGGCCTGGTTCAGATTCATGAAATCCATGTCGATCTCCTCATTGGGGATCTGACGGTTATACTGGGTGGCCAGGTGGCACCAGGGCTTCTGCAGAGCCGCGAAGCCGTTGATCCACATTTTGGAAGGGGAGAAGGTATGGCACCAGGTGACGATGCCCGCGCAGTTCTCCGCATAGTTTGCCTCCCGGACCACATCGCTGATCTCCTTGTTTGTCTTGGCCGTGACCTTGTACACCAGGGGGAAGGGCAGGACCTTGCTCAGCTCCTCCGCCATCTCCCCAGCCCGTTTTGCCACGGTTTCCAGGACCTCTTCCCCGTACAGGAACTGACTGCCCACCACAAACCAGAACTCGTATTTCATCCTCAAATATCCTCCTTAGTCCGTCTCCACCGCGGCGCGTTCCACGCCCAGGGCGAGGCGGAATTCTCTGATATACGCGTCAAAGCCAGAAACGTTCTCCGGCAGGGGGCTGAGCACGGTCTTCTTCGCTGAGGCAAAGACCCGCTCCGCCAGGAAATCCCGCAGGGACTCCCCCTCCTTCCGCATCCGCATATAGGCGGCCAGAAGGGCCATGCCGTAGGGTCCGCCCTCCCCGGCGCTTTCCATGCAGGTGACGGGCGCCTTGCAGGCGGCGGCCAGGTACCGCTGGCCCACCACCGGGGTCTTGAACAGGCCGCCGTGGCCCATGAGGGCATCGATCCCCACCTGCTCCTCCGCCAGCAGGTCCATGCCGATGCGCAGGGTCGCCATGGTGGAGTACAGCTGGGCCCGGAGGAAGTTCGCCAGCGTGAACCGGGCGTCCGGCCGGCGCAGGACCAGCGGCCGTCCCTCGTCCAGATGGGTGACGCCTTCCCCGGCCAGATAGTTCACCACGGTCATGCCGCCGCAGTCCGCGTCCCCCTCCAGACTCTTTTCATAGAGCTTCGTAAACAGGGTGCCCGTATCCGGCTGCGTCCCGAACAGGGCGGCGGCCTCCCCCAGCACCCCGGCCCAGGCGTTCATGTCTCCGGTGCAGTTGTTGCAGTGCACCATGGCCACGGGGCTGCCCGCAGGGGTGGTGACCATATCGATCTCGGAATAGACCTTTTTCAAAGGCCGCTCCAGCACCACCATGGAGAAGATGGAGGTACCCGCGGAGACGTTGCCGGTCCTGGGCGCCACGGCGTTGGTGGCGGTCATCCCCGTGCCCGCGTCTCCCTCCGGGGGGCAGAAGGGGATCCCGGGAGCCAGAAGGCCGCCGGTGAGCCGGCTCCCCGCCTCCGTGAGCTTTCCCGCCTCTTCACCGGCGACCAGCACCCTGGGCAGCAGGTCCCGGAGCTTCGATGCGCAGCCCTTCTCCGCCGCCATGCGGTCGAAGATCTCCAGCATCCGGGCATCGTAATCCAAAGCCGCACTGTCGATGGGGAACATGCCGGAAGCCTCCCCGATCCCCACGGCATTCACCCCGGTGAGCAGATAATGGAGGTATCCCGCCAGAGTGGTCAGATGGGCCACCCGGGAAACGTGCTCCTCCCCGTTCAGGATCGCCTGATAGAAATGCGCGGCGCTCCACCGCTGGGGGACATTGAAGCCGAAAGCTGCCGTGAGGGCCTCCGCCGCTTCTCCGGTCATGGTATTCTGCCAGGTGCGGAAGGGCGTCAGCAGGTTCCACTCCCGGTCAAAGGCCAGATAGCCGTGCATCATGGCGGAAATGCCCATGGCCTCGGGCTGCAGCTCTCCCGCCTCCGCCTTCAGCGCTTTCAGCGCCGCCCGGAAGCCTTCCCAGGCCTCCTCCAGGGGATAGGTCCATATGCCGTTTTCCAGTCTGCTCTGCCAGGTATAGTCCCCGGAGGCCACGGGGCGGAATTCCCCATCCACCAGGGTGGCCTTGATGCGGGTGGAGCCCAGCTCGACCCCCAGCACCGTATTATTTCCTTTCATCGCCATACCCTCCGTATCCTGCTTTGTCTGTTTATCCTCATTGTACCCGTACCGCTCTCCGTCTGCAAGCCCAAAGTGCTGATTTTGTCCCCTTCCCGTCCGGGGAGGGACGGCAGGTCGGCCGGAGGGATACGGAGGATTTTCTCTTGCAAAACCTGGCGGAAGGGTGTATGATTGCGGCAGTATGGATTACTTTAACTTACTATGTGGATATATGTAAAGGAGGATACCAAAAGATGGCAGTTCCGATGTTCGATCCCAAAGAGATTACCGAAGCGAAGAAAGTCACCTTCGGCAATCGTACCCAGACCATTTTCAACTACCCCTGCTCCCAGCGGGAGGGCATCCTGGCCACCTACAACCGCGAGCCTTACTGGACGGTCAGCAGCTTTACCAGCATGTTTTCCCCCAAGGTGAATCCGGATAATATCGCCCGGGGCTTCGTGTACGAAGCCGGCAGCCGGGATATGTCCGTGAAGGATTTCGGCGGTCCCGACATGTTCGGCATCGAATGGGAATATATCGAGTCCGTGGGCGGCTCCATGGTCCGGCCCGGCAAGCCCTATATCGAGGACGCCAACGAAATCAAGGATAAGATCGTCTTCCCCGATCCCACCACCTGGGACTGGGCCGGCTCCGCCGAAGCCAACAAGAACTATCTGAACCCCAACAACTGCAACTGCATGTGGTTCCTGAACGGCTGGTACGAGCGCCTCATCTCCTTCATGGATTTTGAGGGCGCCATCATGGCCCTCATCGACGAGGATCAGAAGGACGCCGTGCATGAGTTCTTCGGCCGCCTCAGCGAGCTGTACATCAAGATCCTGGATCTGGCCATCAAGGCTTATCCCCAGATCGACATGTTCTGCATCCACGATGACTGGGGCTCCCAGAAGGAGACCTTCTTCGCCCCCGCCGTTGCCGAGGAGATGATCGTTCCCTACATGAAGATGGTCACCGACTTCCTGCACAGCAAGGGCAAATTCTGCGACCTGCACAGCTGCGGCAACAACATGAAGCAGATCCCCAACT
>CAMVBX010000040.1 GCA_947165825.1 uncultured Clostridia bacterium | reverse complement strand
TCCCTGGAGGACGCCCGGAACTACGCCTTCATCGGCTGCCAGGAGATCACCGGCTCCGGCAACGATTATCCCGCCCCCAACGGCTCCGCCATGGGCATCAACGGCATCTACTGGCCCATCGCCCTGGTGATGGCCATCAACAACGGCATCAACCCCATGAACGGACGGCAGGCTCCGGCGGAGTACTGCTCCGGCTATCTGTATGACATGAAGTCCATGGAGGAGGTCAAGGCAGCTTACGAGAAGCTCACCAAGTGGATGTTCACCTGGATCGCCACCCTGAACAACTACTGCGAGCATGAGTATACCCGGCTCTTCCCCTTCCCGAACCTCTCCATCTCCACCGAGGGCTGCATGGAGTCCGGCAAGGACGTTTCCGCAGGCGGCGCGAAGTACAATTCTTACGGCGGCACCGCTACCGGCCTCGCCACCGTGGGGGACAGCCTCACCGCCCTGAAGTACATGGTCTTCGATAAGAAGATCGTCTCCGGCAAGGAGATGCTGGATGCCATCCTGGCCAACTGGGAGGGCTACGAGCCTCTGCGTCAGCGGATCATCAACGAGGTGCCCCATTACGGCAATGCCGATCCCTATGCGGATATGGAGCAGAAGTATGTGATGGATCTGTACTATAATGAGTCCCGGGGCTTCCATAACGAGCGCTGCAAGGTGTACAAGTGCGGTATGTTCGGCGCGGCGGACCACGTGCCCCAGGGGGAGATCACCTGGGCCACGCCGGACGGCCGGAAGGCCGGTACCCCCATCGCGGACGCCATGAGCCCGGTCCAGGGCCGGGACGAGAACGGCCCCACCTCCGTCTTCGTCTCCTCCTGCTGCTTCGACCATTCCCGGTATATGGACGGTATGGCGGTGAACCTGAAGATTCACCCCACCGCCCTGAACTCCGAGGACGGCATCACCAAGCTCCAGGATATGACCAAGACCTATTTCGAGGAAGGCGGCATGGAGGTCCAGTACAACGTGGTGGACGCCGCCACCCTCCGGGCTGCCCAGCAGCATCCCGATGAGTATCATAACCTGGTGGTGCGCATCGCCGGGTATTCCGCCTACTTCGTGGACATGACCGAAGCCATGCAGAACGACGTCATCTCCCGGGCCGAGCACACCTTCTAAATCCAAAACCTATCCGGGGCCCCTGCCATCCGGCAGGGGCCCCGGCATAATTCGGAGGAAACCATGCTGTATCTGAAAGAAGCAAATCTCAGCGATGCGGAGGCGGAGTGGGCGTTTCTCCGGGACATGCCGGAGAATGAGAACGGGGTGGAGAACCGCTGGCACGGCTGCAGCCGGGAGACCTTCATGTCCGCCGCCCTGCCCAGGCTCCTGGATTACGCCAAGGGAGAAAACCTCGGGGAGGGTCATGTGGCGCAAACCACCTTCTTCCTCTGGGCGGATGGGGAGATCGTGGGCCTCTTCAAACTGCGGCATTGGCTGAACGACGCCCTCCGGGAGGGAGCGGGCCACATCGGTTACTTCATCAAAAAGGACTGCCGGGGCAGGGGTTACGGAACCGAGGGCCTGCGCCTGACCCTGGAGCGGGGAAAGGACGTCATCCCGGAGGAGGAGTTTTACCTCCGCCTGTACAAATACAATACCCCCTCCCTCCGGGTGATGCTGAAAAACGGCGGCCGGATCGTGGGGGAGGATGAGGAGCATGATTTCGTGCGCATCCCCAAGCCCCGGGGAAGGGAAGAGAGCAGGGTGGAAGCGCAGGAGAAGGCCTGATGATTCCGCCGAAGCGTGGGAAATCCGAGGAAGGGACGAAAAGAACGTGATCTATCTCTGGTATATCCTCAGCACCCTGGCAGCATGGTGGGTCGGGCTGCTGATCGACGTGAACAGCGGCTGGGACCCCACGGGCATCCTCTGCCTGCGTGTGGTGCTCCCCATCATCGTGACGGGGATATGGATCTTGAAATCCATTCGGGACTGCAAAAAAGAATGAGTCCGGTTTGCGTCGATCCGAACAGCGGATATTCGTGCCCAGACTGTAGACAAAGCACCAAAGCCTCGCAGAGTTCGCGCCCGCAGGCGCGAATAGAGTTAAGATCCATTTTGGCCCGGAATTCATTTCTGGGCCAAAATACCGCTCACGGAGCGTACTGTGCGAGCGCAGCGAGTGCGGGGAGCGTAGTGCAAACCAAATCGACCGGGAGCCCAACGAAGTGGGTCCCGGTCGAAGCGTGTCGACTTTGTCGACACGCTGACCGGGGCCGCTCGACTGAGCGGCCCCGGTACGTATATGCGGGAAAACCTTTTTTACTTCTGCTCGCTGAGCACACGCAGGGCGGGAGCCTGGACCCCTTCCCGGCCGAAGGCCCGGACGATGTTTCCGGTGACGTCGAAGTACACGTCCCAGTAGTCCGCGGGGTCGCACCAGGCCCGGACGGTGAACTCCATGGCCTCGTTGGTGCCGCCGCTCACCCGGGCGAAGGGCTCCGGATCCTTCAGGGCCTTGGGCACGCTGGCGATGGCTTCCAGACACAGGGCTTCGATCTTCTCCACGCTTTCGCTCTTGGCGCAGGTGAAGGTCAGGTCCACCCGGCGCAGGGGCTCGCTGGTAAGGTTGGTCACGTTGGCGTTCATGAGGGAGCCGTTGGGCACCGTGATCCGCTTGTTGTCCAGGGTGGTGATGACCGTATAGAACATGGTGATCTTGGTGACGTTGCCGGAAGCTCCGGCGGCTTCCACGTAGTCCCCGACCTTGAAGGGTTTGAAGATCATGAGCATGATGCCGCCCGCCAGGTTGGACAGGGAGCCCTGAAGCGCCATGCCGATGGCCAGACCGGCGGAGGCCAGCACGGTGATGATGGAGGCCGCGGGCACGCCCAGAATGGTGATGATGGCAACCAGCAAAAGGGCAAAGAGGGCGATACGGATGAAGCTCACCAGGAAGGTATGCAGGGAGGGATCCAGCTTCTCCATCATCTTGCTCTTGTCCAGCCATTTGACGAACTTCTTGATGATGAACCGGCCCACCAGGAAGACCACCAGTGCAAGCAGAATATGGGAAACGATGGTGGTGACGACTGCAAGGATATTTACCATAAATAACTACCGCCTTTCCAAAAATTATACTCGGATTTTAACACAGAAAGGCCGTGCCTGTCCATGCCTCCGGTGAGTTTTTTATTCCTTGGCGATGATCAGGGAGAAGTACCCTGCGTCGTCCGGGATCTCCTCCGGAGTTCTGCATACCCGCTCCGTGGGCAGGCCGCAGTCGATGACCGCCTGCGCCTTCCGGCCGCAGGCCTTCAGCATCTCCTTCACTTCCCGCATATGGCTGGCGGACTTCATGAGCACGTAGGTGCCCTCCAGCTCCAGCTTGTCCCCGGTTTTGTGGGCGGCGGGGAGGACGTGGATGGGCTCGTCCCATTCCGCCAGAGGCAGGTTAAGACGGGCGGCGGCGGCGCAGAAGGAGGTCACGCCGCTAACCAGCTCCACGGGATATCCCTCCGCCTCCAGAATATGCTGCAGGTAGCTGAAGGTACAGTATACCGTGGGATCCCCCAGGGTGAGGAACACCACATTTTCCCCCGTGTCCGCCAGGGCCATGAGCTGCCTGGCGCCCTTCTCGTGGGCTTCGCGGAGCTTCGCCTTGTCTCGGACCATGGGCATGTGCACGGGCACCAGCTCCTTTTCCGCCAGCTCCGGCGCTGCCTGCACTGCGATGCGGTAAGCCAGGGATTCCCGCGGCTCCTCCGCGGGCAGGGCGATAAACCGGTTTTCCCGGATGAGACGGACGGCTTTCAGGGTCATGAGCTCCGGATCTCCGGGGCCGACGCCTACGCCGTAGATGGTTCCACGCATGATGTTTCCTCCTGCTGTATTCAAGATCCCTGCCATTATACCAAACAGCGGGGCGTTTGCAATCCTTCTCCCCGGTGAGGCACGAAGGACCGGTCATTGCGAAAAGCGGGGGAGAGGAGTATACTGGAAAAAAACGAAAGGGAGACAGCGCCATGAAGTATCCGAATCTTTTCCGTCCCATCCGCCTGGGAAACACCCTTTTCCGCAACCGCATCTTCGCCTCCCCCCAGGGCTTCTACAATATCGGGCCGGATTGCCTGCCCAATCCGGAGACCGCCGCGTATTATGAGCGGAAGGCCGTGGGCGGCTTTGCCTCCATCTGCGTGGGAGACTGTATCGTGGATTGGGAACGGGGCTGCCATTACCCCTTCCTGTTCAATATCGAGGATCCCCATTCTCTCCCCGGCTTCTCCGCCCTGGCCTGCGGCGTGGCCCGGCATGGTTGCGTCGCCTCCTGCGAGCTCTCCCATGCGGGGATGTTTGCCCATGCCAGCCAGGATGCGGGCTTCCCCCTGTACGGTCCCGTGGAGATGGAGAATAAATACGGTCATGTGACCCGGATGGATGAGGCGGAGATCGAAAGGGTGCTGGAGCACTATGCCCGCTGCGCCGCCCGGGCCAAGCAGGCGGGCTTCGGCATGATCACCCTGCATGGCGGTCATGGCTGGCTCCTGGCCCAGTTCATGTCTCCCAAGATCAACACCCGGAAGGACGAATGGGGCGGCAGCCTGGAGAACCGCATGCGTCTGCCCCTGAAGGTGGTGGAAGCGGTGCGGAAGGCCGTGGGTCCCGGTTTCCCCATCGAGTTCCGTATGAGCGGCAACGAATGCAACGACGGGGGTTATGATATCGAGGAGGGGATCCGACTGGCCATGGCCCTGGACGGGAAGGTGGATCTGATCCACGTCTCCGCCGGGAACCATGAGGTGATGGAATCCATGTGCATCACCCACCCCTCCATGTTCCTGGAGGACGGGTGCAATTCCTGGCTGGCCCGGGAGATCAAAAAGCACGTCGGTACCCCCGTGGCCACGGTAGGCGCCTTTACGGATCCGGGGATGATGGAGGAGTTTATCGCCTCCGGCGGAGCGGACGTGGTGCAGCTGGGGCGGCAGAGCCTGGCGGATCCGGATTTCCCCCTCAAGGCCCGTACCGGGCGGGAGGAGGAGATCAACCGCTGCCTCCGGTGCAACACCTGTTTTGCAGGCAACGGGCAGCACCAGATCCTCCAGTGCGCCATCAATCCGGAGATCGGCCGGGAGCTGAGCGTCCGGACCGGCTGGCCCGCCCCGGTGAAGAAAAAGGTCCTGGTGATCGGCGGCGGCCCCGGGGGCATGCAGGCGGCCATCACCGCCGCGAAGCGCGGACATCGGGTGATCCTGTGTGAAAAGGGGCCGAAGCTGGGGGGCGTGCTCCTGTGTGAGGAGAAGGTGCCCTTCAAATCTCACCTGGCCCAGTATCTGGAACGGCAGGCCCGGCTGGCGGAAAAGGCGGGGGTGGAGATCCGGCTGAATACGGAAGTTACCCCGGAATATGCCCGGGCCCAGCAGGCGGACGTGATCGTCGCCGCCCTGGGGGCCAGGCCCAGTCTGCCCCCCATCCCGGGAATCGAGCTGACCCTGGGAGCGGAGGAAGCCTATCGCGAGCCGGAGAGGACCGGAGAGAAGGTCGTCATCCTGGGCGCCGGACTGGTGGGCATCGAACTGGGGCTGTTCCTGGCGGGCCTGGGCAGAAAGGTGACGATCCTGGAGGCCAAGGCCGGACCCACCGTGGACTTCGGGAATATGCACACCCTGGCCATCATGCAGGAGATGCCCAAACGGGGGGTGGAGCTGCGCTGCAGCGTCCGGGTGGACCGGATCGAGGCGGGGAAGATCGTCGCCGGAGAGGAGACCTGGGAAGCGGATACGGTGATCGCCGCCACCGGCCAGCGCCCCCTCATGGAGGAGGCCGCAGCCTTCTATGACTGCGCGCCGGAATTCTGGCAGCTGGGGGACTGCCTGGCCTCCCGGAATATCCTCAGCGCCACCCAGGAAGCTTTTACCGCCGCCCGGGATATCGGAAGAATGTAGTCCTGCCAACAAATCCCTCCTTCGGTCTTGCCTTTTCGGGAACAGACAGGTATAATCAGTTTAGACAAGAGGAGACAGAGAATGGAGGGAGAAATATGGTTAAACTGACGGAAAAGGAAAACCTGCTTCGGCTGCTGGAAACAGGCTACCCGGAATATCTGCCGGAGTATGACTTCTACGGATGGGGCGCCGGCACCTCCATGTTCCGGGACCGGAAGTCCCCGGATGGGTACATGCTGGATGAATTCGGGGTGGAGATGACCACCTCGGATGCCTCCATGGGCGGCTTCATGCCGGTGCCGGGAAGGATCTTTCTGAAGGACATCCGCAAATGGCGGGACGTGGTGAAGCTCCCCGATCTGTCCGGGATCGACTGGGAGCGTCAGGCGGAGAAGGACATGAAGGGCAAGGATTGGGTCACGAAGCCCGTGATCCTCCATAACCTGGGGTACTTTATGCTCCTGATGAACATGATGGGCTTTGTGGACGGCCTCTGCGCCATGGAGGAGGAACCGGAGGAGGTCTATGCCCTGTTCGACTATGTGAGCGGGTATTTCCTGGAGAAGGAGAAGGCCCTGCTGAAGTACTACCATGGGGACATTTACGAGCTGGCGGACGATACCGCCGCCATGCAGTTTCCCTTCATCAGTCAGGAGACCTATCGGAAGCTGGTGAAGCCCTTCGCCAAGCGGGAGGCGGATCTGGCGCTGAATGCCGGGCTGAAGATCGGCATGCACGACTGCGGCAAGTGCGAAAGCTTCATCGACGATTGGCTGGATATCGGCGTTTCCCTGTGGGAGCCGGCCCAGGTGGGGAACGACCTGCTGGCGGTGCAGAAGAAGTATCATGGCAAGCTGACCTTTGCCGGAGGCTGGGATAACCAGGGGCCCATCTCCTTCCCGGATACCCCGGATGAGGAGCTGGCCCAGGCGGTGCGGGACTATATCGACCGCTATGCCCCCGGGGGAGGCTTCGCCTTCATGGCCCACGTGGTGGGCAACGAGCAGCAGGAGGTCTTTAAGCGGAAATCCGCCCTGGTGCATCAGGTCTACCTGGATTACGGCCGGGACTGGTATCAGCGTCACGGCGGATAACACAATTCGACCCGGAAAAAAGCTGCCTGCGGGGTACTTCCCGCAGGCAGTTTACGTATATCCGCGTATGGTCGGTTTCCTCAGTCCTCCGGCGGATGCTCCTTGACGGGCACGCCGTGGGCCATGACGATCTTTCCGTTTTCGTCCCGTTCCACGTGCAGGGCTTCGTCGATCAGATCCGTCAGGTGCATCTCCTCCAGCATGGCCCGCTGGCAGGTGGGGAACTGCTTTAGCGCCATATGGAAAACGATGCACTTCCGGCAGTCTCCGTGGTAAGGGCACTTCTTGTTCCAGCAAGTGCATTCATAGGTGTCCGCCTCGGCGGCCTGCTGGAAGGCTCCCTTCATATCGCCGCGGATCTTTTTCGGGGGATACCGCAGCCAGGTCAAGGGATCGGGCTGATCCAGAATGTTTTTGGGGATAAATTCCTTCTTTTCCTCGTCCATCTTCCTCGCACCTTTCTTTTGTTCGGGCGATGCGCCGCCCCGTATTTGCACCAGTTTACCATATCCGGCGACGAATAACAAGGGCGATTTGAAGAAATTGCACAAAACCGCAGGCGGGTCAGCTCGGCTGGCGGCCCGGGGTACCTGGCAGCAGGTCCGGAACGGTAACGCGTTGTATGGCAAAAGACAGATCATCCAGGAAAATTCTGCGGTGCAAGGCGGCTCCGTCCGGTGGATCCTCCTTCCGGAGACGGGGGACGGGGGACGAGAGAAATGTATCGAAAGAAACGGGCGCAGGGGCGATCAGTACCTTGGCTTCCCCTGGGGCTGCGAAGCAGGGGCGCGGGAGTGAATGACGTGCCGGCGGCACGTCAGAGCCGCGCCTGACTAATGTACGCACACGTCCCAGCGTGGGGCCCTCGCGCGCGGAATGAGCCGCAGCGAGACAGCTGGCGCGGAGCGCCTGATGAGGGGTCTCCACTGCTCAAATCGAAGCGTTGCTTCGATTTGAAGAGGAGGAATAACCGAACACATGCAAGTGCTCGCGGTCCTTACGGTAACCGCCACCCCGTTACCAACCCGAAGCGCCTGCTTCGGGTTGGAAAGGAGGAACAACCGAACATATGCAAACATCCGCGGCTTCTTTCGAAAACCGCGGATGTGCAGCCCGTGAGATTTGCGACGACGAGGTCAGCAGACCGGAACGATCCAGCCCTTGGAGTCCGGGAGCTTGCCCCACTGGATGCCCGTGAGGGTCTCGTACAGCTTCTGGGTGAGGGGGCCGATGCCGCCGCCGCCCAGCACATGATCCTGGTCCAGGTAGTTGATCACGCCGATGGGGGAGATGACCGCCGCGGTGCCGGTGCCCCAGCCCTCCTCCAGCGCGCCGCTCTCCGCCGCGTCCACCAGCTCATCCACGGAGATGTCCCGTTCCTCCACGGCATAGCCCCAATCCCGCAGCAGCTCCAGCGCGGAGCGGCGGGTGATGCCGGGCAGGACGCTGCCCTTGGCCAGGGAGGGGGTGACGATCTTGCCGCCGATCTTGAACATGACGTTCATGGCGCCCACTTCTTCGATATACTTCTGCTCCACGCCGTCCAGCCAAAGAACCTGGCTGAAGCCCTTCTTGGCCGCGACCTCGCTGGCCCGGAGGGAGGCGGCGTAGTTGCCGCCGCACTTGGCAAAGCCGGTGCCGCCCCGGACGGCCCGAACGTCCCGGCTTTCGATGGCGATGCGCACCGGGTTGAGCCCCTCGGGATAATAGCTGCCCACAGGGCAGGTGATGATGCAGAAGATGTAGTTATGTGCCGCATGGACGCCCACATGGGGATCCGTGGCAATGATGAAGGGGCGAATGTACAGGCTGGTGTCCGGCTTGGCGGGGACCCAATCCTGGTCCAGCTTCACCAGAGTCTTCAGGGCGTCCATAAACAGATCCTCGGGGACCCGGGGGATGCAGAGCCGGTCGGCGCTGTCATTCATCCGGCGGATATTGTCGATGGGTCGGAAGAGCTGGATCTTGCCCTCAGCTGTGCGGTAAGCCTTGAGCCCTTCAAAAATCTCCTGGGCATAGTGCAGCACCATGGCGGAGGGCTCCAGGGAGATGGGACCGTAGGGCACGATCCGGGGATCCACCCAGCCCTGCCCCAGGTGGTAGTCCATCAGGAACATATGGTCGGAAAAGTAAGTGCCGAAGGGGATGCCGTCGATCTCCGGCTTCGCCTTGGGCTTCTCGGTACGCATGATCCGGATCTCACTCATGATGATTCGCTCCTTTTTCCTGGAATACAGGTTATTGTATGACAAGGGCCGGGAAAATGCAAGCTTTTTCACGCTGCCGTAATGAAGTTTTCTGCGCCTTTCCCGGGCATACCGCCGATCCCGCACCGATCCATTCTGATTTGTCCGCCGCCCGGTCCATGCCGGTCCGACGCGGGCGGACGCAGGCGGCGTACCGGCGGAAAGCGGCAAAACCGGCCCCGGTTCTTGACAGTCGGGCGTTGTTTTGCTAGACTGCTCAAATCAAGCAATTTACCCATTTACCGAAAAACCTCAACAAAGCGACATCAGGAGGAACGACTTATGGAAAAGAAGAAGTTGTTTACGGGCGCAGCCACCGCGCTGATCACGCCGCTCACCCCGGAGGGCGTGGATTATCCGCGCCTGGCTAAGCTTATCGATTGGCAGATCGAGCAGGGGATCAGCGCGCTGGTGATCTGCGGCTCCACCGGCGAGCCCTCCACCCTGACGGATGACGAGCACCGGGATGTGCTCCGCTTTGCGGCAAAGCAGATTGCGGGCCGGGTCCCCATGATCGCGGGCGCCGGCAGCAACGATACCGACTATGCCATCGACCTGGCCAGGGTCGCCAAGGAAGCCGGGGCGGACGGAGCCCTGGTGGTGACCCCGTATTACAATAAGGCGACGCAGAAGGGGCTCATCAAGCACTTTACCATGGTGGCGGAGGGGGGCGGCCTGCCCATCATCCTCTATAATGTCCCCAGCCGCACCGGCGTCACCATCGAGCCTGCCACCTATGAAGCCCTGGCGGAGCATCCCGATATCGTGGCCATCAAGGAGGCCAGCGGGGCCATGGCCAAGACCGTGGATACCATGTCCCGGGTGGCGGGAAAGCTCACCCTGTATTCGGGCAATGATGAGGAGGTCGTCCCCCTCATGAGCATCGGCGCCCAGGGCGTCATCTCCGTCCTGTCCAACCTGCTCCCGGCCAAGACCAACGAGATGTGCACCCGTTTCCTCAACGGGGACGTGAAGGGCGCGGCGGCCATGCAGCTGCATTACCGCCCGCTGATCGACGCCCTGTTCTGCGAGGTGAACCCCATCCCCGTGAAGGCGGCCATGGCAGCTATGGGCTTCTGCGAGGATTATCTCCGCATGCCCCTGACCAGCATGGAGCCGGAGCATAAGGAAAAGCTCCTGGCCCTGATGCGGAAGGAGGGTCTCAAGGTATGATGCGCCTCATTCTCAACGGCGCCGGCGGCCGCATGGGCGCGGTGGTCCGGGACCTGCTGGCGGAGCGGGGCGCGGAGCTGGAGGCCCAGCTCTCCGGCGGCGCGGATCCGGCGGGGCAGGGGGGATACGCTCCCATCCAGAACAGCATCCTCTCCGGGGATCTGATCCTGGATTTTTCCCACCACAGCGCGGTGAACGAGCTGCTTCCCTGGGCGGCGGGACGCAAGCTCCCGGTGGTCATCGCCACCACCGGCCATACGCCGGAGGAATTGGAGAAGATCGAGGAATACGCTAAGGTGATCCCCATCTTCTTCGCCGCCAACCTGTCCATGGGCGTGGCGCTCATGTGCCGCTTCGCCAAACAGGCGGCAGCCGCCTTCCCGGAGGCGGATATCGAGATCGTGGAGACCCACCATAACCGAAAGCTGGATGCCCCCAGCGGCACGGCGCTGACGTTGGCAAAGGCCGTACAGGCGGGCAGACCCGGCTCCACCGTTGCCTACGGGCGCAGCGGCATGGGCAAACGGGTGCCGGGGGAGATCACGATCCATGCTCTGCGTATGGGCAATATCTCCGGCCAGCATGAGATCCATATCACCACCGATCACCAGCAGCTCACCATCCGCCATGAGGCCTATGACCGGGTCCTGTTTGCGGAGGGTGCCGTTGCTGCCGCCCGCTTCCTGTTGGGGAAGCCCGCGGGACTTTACGGAATGGAGGACCTGCTCAATGGCTGAACGCATCCGTGCCGCCATCGCCGGTTACGGCAATCTGGGCAAGGGGGTGGAATCCGCCCTCCTGCAGAATCCCGATTTTTCTCTGGAGGCTGTGGTCACCCGCCGGGATCCGGCGTCGGTGCAGCCCGTCTCCGGGGCGAAGGTCGTGAAGGAATCCGATATCTCCGCCCTGAAGGGGCAGGTGGACGTGCTCTTTGTCTGCGGCGGCAGCGCAACGGACCTGCCGGAGCAGACCCCCCGCTTCGCGGAGCTCTTCAACGTGGTGGACTCCTTCGATACCCATGCCCGCATCCCGGAGCATTTCGCCGCAGTGGACGCGGCGGCCCGGCGGGGAGGCAACGTAGGCCTGATCTCCGTGGGCTGGGATCCGGGCCTGTTCTCCCTGGCCAGACTGTATGAGACCGTCGTCCTCCCCCAGGGGAAGGACTATACCTTCTGGGGCCGGGGAATCAGCCAGGGCCATTCCGACGCCATCCGCCGTCTCCCCGGAGTGCTGGACGCGAGACAGTATACCGTCCCCATCCCCGAAGCGGTGGAGGCCGTGCGCTCCGGGGAATGTCCGGAGCTCACCACCCGGCAGAAGCATAAGCGGGAGTGCTGGGTCGCCGCCGCTCCCGGCACGGATCTGGACAAGCTCACGGAGCAGATCCGCACCATGCCCAACTATTTCTCCGATTACGACACCACCGTGAACTACGTCTCTCTGGAGGAACTGCGGGAGAAGCATAAGGAGCTGCCCCACGGGGGCTTCGTCATCCGCAACGGCCATAACGGGCCGGAGGGGAAGTACCGCCAGACCATGGAATTCCGCCTGGATCTGGACTCCAATCCCTATTTCACCGGCAGCGTGCTGGCCGCCTGCGGCCGGGCCGTGGTCCGGCTCAGCCGGAAGGGGGAGACCGGCTGCCGCACGATCCTGGATATTCCGCCCGCCCTCCTGAGTCCCCTGGACCCGGAGGAGCTACACTCTTTCCCTACACGACGCTCTTCCGATCTCCGGAGGAGCTGCGCAGGGAGTTTGTGTGATATGCTGAACGATACCTTGGGAATCAACGCCGCGGGGCATCTGACCTTTGCGGGACAGGATACGGCGGCTCTGGCCGGGGAATACGGCACACCTCTGTATCTCATGAGCGAGGACCGGCTGCGGCATAACTGCCGCCTGTACCGGAAGAGCATGACCGAAGGCTTCGGCCCGGAATCCATGCCCCTGTTTGCGGGGAAATCCTTCTGCCTGAAGGCCATGTATCCCATCCTGGCGGAGGAGGGCTTCGGGGCGGACGTGGTCTCCGGCGGGGAGCTGTATACCGCCCTCAGCGCCGGTTTCCCTGCGGACCGGCTGTACTTCCACGGCAACGGGAAGACAGATCGGGAGATCCGCTACGGGGTGGAGTCCGGCGTCGGCTGCTTCGTGGTGGACAGTCCGGAGGAGCTGGAGGCGGTGAGCGAATGCGCCGGGACCCTGGGAAAGAAGCAGGGGATCCTCCTGCGCCTCACTCCCGGCATCGACCCCCATACCTTTGCCCAGGTGAACACCGGGCGGCTGGACTGCCAGTTCGGCGTACCCCTGGAGACCGGGGAGGCCATGACCTTCGCGGAGCAGGCGCTCCGCTGCCCGGGGGTGGAGCTGCTGGGCTTCCACTGCCATATCGGTTCCCAGATCTTCACCTGGACCCCATTCCGGGATGCGGCGGACCGGATGCTCCGCTTCATCCGGGAGCTGAAGGAAAAGACCGGCTTTGTCACCCGGGTGCTGAATCTGGGGGGCGGCTTCGGCGTACGGTATACGGAATACGATCCGGAGGTGGATATCCCCGCCTCTGTCGCGGCTCTGGCCGAGTATGTGAAGGCCCGCTGCGCGGAATGGGACCTGGCTTTGCCCCAGGTGCGCCTGGAGCCCGGCCGCAGCATCGTAGCGGACGCGGGACTGAGCCTCTATACCGTCCAGGCCCTGAAGCGCATCGAAGGGGGCAAAAACTACGCCGTGGTGGACGGGGGCATGTCCGATAATCCCCGGTACGCCCTGTACCAGGCCGCCTATACGGTATACAGTGCCAACCGGCCGGGGGATCCGGCGGACATGGTCTGCACCGTGGCGGGCCGCTGCTGCGAATCCGGCGCCCTCCTGCAGGAAGGCGTGGCCCTTCCCGCTCCCAGGCGGGGGGATCTGATCGCCATGTGCTGCACCGGCGCTTATCAGTATTCCATGGCCTCCAACTATAACCGGGTGGGCCGTCCCCCGGTGCTGCTCCTGAGCGGCAGGGACAGCCGCCTCATCGCCAAACGGGAGGAATACCCGGATCTGGTCAGGCTGGATCTGTAAAACTTCAAGTCATAACATCGGCCCGCTCCGGTCGTTCCGGAGCGGGCTTTCTCTGCGAGAAGATTGCATCGGCAGGTCCAATGTGATACTCTGTAAAAAAGAATGGAGTGAAGTTTATGCCGGAAATTTCCGTCAACGAGATCCGACCGGTGAAGATCGGCCAGGTGGAAGACGCGGCTGCCGGGACGGGCTGCACCGTGTTCCTCTGCGAGGAAGGCATGCGCGCCGGGCTGGATATCCGGGGCGGCGGTCCCGCCTCCCGGGAGAGCCAGCTGCTGGATCCCCTGATGGCGGCAAAGGAGATCCACGCCATTGTACTGTCCGGGGGCAGCGCCTTCGGACTGGATGCCGCCGGAGGCGTGATGAGCTGCCTGGAGGAACGGGGCATCGGTTTCGACGTGGGGGTGACCAAGGTGCCTCTGGTGGCGGAGTCCTGCCTGTTTGACCTCACCGTCGGGGATCATACGGTCCGGCCGGATAAGATCATGGGTTATTCTGCCGCGGTCCACGCCCTGGACGATCCCAATTACCGGGACGGCAACTACGGCGCGGGCTGCGGGGCTACGGTGGGGAAGATCGCCGGAATGGAGACCTGTATGAAAACCGGCATCGGCAGCTATGCCCTTCAGATCGAGGATCTGAAGATCGGCGCAGTGGTGGCCCTGAACGCCCTGGGGGACGTTTTCGACTGGAAAACCGGGCGGCAGATCGCGGGACTGCTCACGCCGGATCACGGAGATTTCCGCAGCTCGCCCAAGGAGATCGCAGCCAGCATCCGGGCGGTGAAGAACGCCTTTGTCACCAACACCACCCTGGCGGTGATCCTGACGAATGGGGACTTTGAAAAGGCCGCCCTGTGCAAGATCGCCGGGATGGGGCAGGACGGGCTTGCCCGATCCATCCGCCCCGTCCATACCTCCTTCGACGGGGACAGCGTCTATGCCGTCTCCGCCGGCAGGGTAAAGGCGGACCAGGACGTGGTGGGCATGCTGGCGGCGGAGGTGATCAGCGAAGCCATCGTCCGGGCGGTGGAAAGCGCGGAGAGCGCCTGCGGCTTCCCGGCGGCCAGGGACTTGCCCTGGATCCGGGGATGATCTGCGGTAAGCAAGCATGGAAGATCCATACGGGATAGAAAGGGAGGTAACCATGAGCGAATATCGGAAAGTGATCACGAAACCAGGCGAAGTTCTGGCCTATGAGACCGTGTTCGAGGAGAACCCTTATCTGCGCACCGGCGTACCCCGGCAGATGGGCACCGTGGAGCGGATCGACTATTCCACCGCCGTGTACGAAAACGGCAAGACCTACCGCAAAACCGCCTACGCCTACCTGCCCTACTGCTACGACAAGGCGGACAAGAGCCGGAAGTACAATGTCCTGTACTTCCAGCACGGCAACACCTGCGAGCCCGCCATGTTCGCCATCGGCGGCAACAAGTACATGTTCGACATGCTCTTCGACTCCGGGGAGCTGGATCCCTGCATCATCGTGTTCATCACCTATTACATGGACCCCATGCGGGACGCGGACGTGCGGATCCAGACCGGCGGGGCCGAGGCGGGGGACGGCTGGACCCCCGGCATCCCCGGATACTTCTACAAGGAGATCGTGCAGGACATTATTCCCGCGGTGGAGACCCGGTTCAACACCTATCTGACGGATCCCTCCGACGCGGGCATCATCGCCACCCGGGACCACCGGGCCTTCGCGGGTTACTCCCGGGGCGCTGCCTGGACCTGGCGGATGTTCCACCATGCCTACCCCTATTTCCGGTGGTACTGCCCCACCAGCGGCGGTATCTCCGGGGATAAACCCCTGCCCATGCCCCCCGGAAGCGGACCGATGCCCACCTTCACGGATGAGGAGATCGTGGAGTACATCACCGCCCCCATCAAGGCGAATCCCGGCCTGCCCTTCTTCATTTACGCCGCCAGCGGCGGCATGACGGACGGCCCCTGGATGCGGAAGCAGGTGAAGCTCCTCACGGAGCAGGAGGGCTTCTCCTACGGCACGGACCCGAAGAAGAACAATATCCTCTACGCCCTGTCCGACTATTACCATACGGACTACCTGGTGCCCTACTATTTCTGGAATTATCTGAAGATCCTGTTCAAGCTGTAAACCCCGGAATACGTTCATCCCCCGGCTCTCGCCGGGGGATGCTTTACGTTATGCGCTTTTCGCCGGCGCTCATTCCGCCGTCAGCTCTCCGTCCTTCATCCGCAGGACCAGGTCGGCGGACTCCGCCACCTCCGGGTCGTGGGTCACCACGATGACGCAGCGGTTTTCCTCGTGGGCCAGCTTCCGGAGGATCTCCATAACGATCTTCGTATTCTCTCCATCCAGGTTGCCGGTAGGTTCGTCCGCCAGAAGGACGGGAGCGCCTGAGCACAGGCTCCGGGCGATGGCCACCCGCTGCTGCTCCCCGCCGGAGAGGGCGGAGGGGAAACGTTTGTGCTTGGCTTCCTCGATGCCCACCTTCACCAGGGCTTCCGCCGCCTGCTGCCGGGCGGCGCTCTCCGGGATGCCCTGCATCTCCATGGGGAGGGTGACGTTTTCTCTTACGGTGAGGAGCGGCAATAAACAGAAGGCCTGGAAGATGATG
>CAMVBX010000039.1 GCA_947165825.1 uncultured Clostridia bacterium | reverse complement strand
CAGCACTGGTTTTTCTCCACGGATCTGAGTTATTACGTCCGGGGCGGCCGGGTCTCCAAGGCCGCCGGGATCTTCGGCGGCGTGTTCCATATCTGTCCGCTCCTCCATGTGGACGAAGGCGGCCATCTGAAGCCCCAGAGCAAGATCCGAGGCAAGGAACGGGTGATCCGAGAGATGGTGAAGCGGATGCAGAAGTACGCCCGGGACGGGGTGAACTACAACGGCAAATGCTTTTTGTGCCAGTCCGCCTGTATGCCGGACGCCAGGGCCGTTGCGGATCTCATCACCGAAACCTTCCCCCATCTGGACGGTAAGCCGGAGATCTTCAACATCGGCGCCACCATCGGCAGCCACACGGGACCGGATACCGTTGCCCTGTTCTTCTGGGGCGAGGAGCGTACGGCTGACTGAATACGCGGAAAACATCACCCCCGGGGCGGCTTGCGCCGCTCCGGGGGTACTTGTCTCACCGAAAAGTTATTCCGTATATTCGCTGTGGATCAGGGCGCTGAGCTTCATTTCCCCCTCATAGGGTTCAAAGACGATGCGCAGGATGCTCCAGCCGCTGCCGTCCGCTCCGCCGGGGAAGCAGAAGTCCACGAACTTTCCCTCGGGAAATACGGCGGTGACATTCTCCAGCGCGTTGCCGGATTTCACGATATGATTCACCCCGACCAGGGGGGCGCGGACATAGTCCCGATTATACACATAGCCGTAAAAATACTGCGCGGTGGTGAGCTGGATCGGCTCATCGGTGCCGTATTTGGTCCCCCAGACGTAGATGGTGCTGTCCTCCGCCGTGTAGGCGACACGGTTGGGGGTGAAGCATTGATTGGAGGTGAGGCTGACCGTGGCGTTCGGGGCGAAAACCAGGCCGTAAACCGGATGGATGTAGGCGGCAAGGGTGCGGTAATCTCCCTCCCGGATCAGCCCGGCAACGGTATAGGCCAGAGCGGTCAGCTCACTGTCCTTCAGGCCGGTCTCCCGGGGAAGCGTGGGGCTCTCCTGGGGAAGCTGGCCGCGGCCGGAGGATTCCTCGGCAACCAGAACGATGAAACAGCCGCAGACCCCGATGGCGATGCCCAGGATCAGGCAGAGCACGCTCACAAGATGTTTCTTCATGATGACCTCTGTATGATTCCGACGCAGCCGGAATCCGGGATTTATCCCCACCATTATAACCGGATATGCCAGGGAAAGCAAGGGGTGAAGCGGAGAGCGGGAGGAGGGGCAGCCGGAGCGGACGAAGCCAGATATCTGTTTGTGATAATTGCCGAAAATAGTGGACGAGCTTGTCTCCATTATGGTATAATCAGATATTGGAAGTCGTTAAGCTATTCTGAAAGATCGGAGGTGTTTCGCCATGAAGCATGGCTTTTTCGGCGGCATACACCCGGACGACGGCAAGCGGTATTCCGCAGCCTCACCCATAACGCCCCTGCCGCCGCCTGCGCAGGTCGTGATCCCGGTGAGCATGCATATCGGCGCTCCCTGTAAGCCTGTTGTGCAGAAGGGGGACAAGGTGAAGCTGGGCCAGCTCATCGCCGAAACCACCGGTTTTGTGGCGGCACCCATCCATTCCAGCGTCTCCGGAACCGTGGCGGCGGTGGAACCCCGGCTGCACCCCAACGGTCAAAAGGTCATGAGCATCGTCATCGACAATGACGGGCTGGATACCCCGGATGAAAGCATCCGATCCCATAAGGAAGAGCTGGAGGCGGATCCCCATGCGCTGCTGGAGCTGGTGAAGGCCGGCGGCATCGTGGGCATGGGCGGCGCGACCTTCCCCACCCACGTAAAGATCTCCAGCGGCCTGGGCAAGGTGGACACCATGATCGTGAACGCCGCAGAGTGCGAACCCTACATCACGGCGGATCAACGGATCCTCATGGAGCAGCCGGATCAGGTGCTCGGCGGCATCCGCTATCTGATGCGGATGCTGGATCTGCCCGAGGCGGTCCTGGCGGTGGAGGGGAACAAGCCCGATGCCATCGCCGGGCTGAAAAAGCGGCTTACGCCCGGATGCGGCATCCGTCTCCACGTGCTGCGCACCCGTTACCCCCAGGGGGCGGAGAAGCAGCTCATTCAAAGCGTTACCGGACGGCAGGTACCCCCGGGGGGACTGCCCGCCGACGTGGCCTGCATCGTTTTCAACGCCTTTACCTGCTGGAGCGTGAACTGCCTGGTGGAGGAGGGGATGCCCTCCATCCAACGGGTCGTCACCGTTTCCGGCCCCGGTGTGGCCGCCCCCAGCAATTTCCTCTGCCGGGTGGGTACCCCGGTCTCCGCCCTGGTGGAGGCCGCAGGAGGGCTGAAGGATGACGTGGACAAGGTCCTGCTGGGCGGCCCCATGATGGGCAATGCCATCTTCGACCTCTCCGTTCCGGTGATCAAGGGAACGAATGCCGTCCTGGGGCTGATGCCCGAACAGAACCGGGCGGCCGAGGATCCCGTCTGTATCCGCTGCGGCCGCTGCGTGGCCGCCTGCCCCATGCATCTTCAGCCCCTGTACCTCTATGCCGCCGAGCGGAAGGGAGAGATCCCGGAGCTGGAACGGCTGCATATCACGGATTGCATCGAGTGCGGCTGCTGCGCCTACGTTTGTCCCGGCCGCCTGCAGCTGGTGCAGGCCTTTAAGGACGGCAAGGTGCAGGTCAAAAACAAGAAATAGGGGAAAGGAGGATGTCAGCCATGGATCAGGAAAAGGAGAAGCAGAAACTGCTCTCCATATCGGTATCTCCCCACATCCGCAGCGATGAAGGCACCCGTTCCATTATGCTGGACGTACTCATCGCCCTGGTACCCGCGCTGGGCGTGTCGGCGTACATGTTCGGTTTCCGGGCCATCCTGGTAACGCTGGTCAGCTGCGCTGCCTGCGTCTTTTTCGAATGGGCTTACCGGAAACTGCTGAAAAAGCCCCAAAGCATCGGAAACCTTTCCGCAATGGTTACGGGTACGCTGCTGGCCTACTGCCTGCCGGTGATCATTCCGCTCTGGATCCTCATCATCGGGGACTTCTTCGCCATCGTGGTGGTGAAGGAGCTCTTCGGCGGGCTGGGAAAGAACTTCATGAACCCCGCCCTGGCGGGAAGAGCATTCCTCTTCTCCTGGCCGGTGGCCATGAATACCTGGATGGTCCCCCTGAGCTACACGGGCTTCTTCCATCTCTCCACGGCCGACGCCGTCACCCATGCCACCCCCCTGGCAGAGATGTCCTCCGGCAAGCTGCCGGAGGGAGTCACCCTGCTTCAGAGCTTCCTGGGTCAGGTGGGCGGCTCTCTGGGAGAGGTCAGCACCTTCGCCTTGCTGCTAGGCGCGATCTACCTGCTCATCCGCAGGGTCATCACCCTGCATATCCCCCTGAGCTTCCTTCTCACCGCAGCAGTGCTCAGTTTTCTTTTCCCCCAGGGGAATGACCACTTCCTCTGGACCGCCTGGCAGCTCTGCTCCGGCGGCGTGATCCTGGGCGCGCTGTTCATGGCGAACGATTATGCCACCAGCCCGGTGAACCCCCGGGCCCAGATCGTCTATGGCGTGGGCTGCGGCCTGCTCACCGTTTTCATCCGCCGCTTCGGCGCCTATGCGGAGGGCGTCAGCTACGCCATCCTCATCATGAACGCCACGGTGTGGCTGCTGGATAAGGCTTTCCCTCCCAAGCGCTTCGGCGCGGTGCGGGAGAAGAAGGGGAAGGAGGCGGCGAAATGAAGGAAGAGACCCGTCGTTCTGGTCCCGGTATGTTCCGGACCCTGATCACCCTCCTCCTCTTCGGCGCGGTGGTGGCCTTTCTGCTGGGTCTCGTGAATCAGGTCACCGCCGATCCCATCGCGGACCACAAGGAGGAAAAAACCAGGACCGCCATGCAGGACGTGCTCCCCTCCCGGGAATACAGCGAGATCCTGTATGAAGGAGATCCCCTGATCAAAACGGTATACCGGGCCGGGGAACAGGGATGGGTGATCGAAGTTACCCCCTCCGGCTTCGGGGGGATCATCGATATGCTGGTGGGGGTGGATCCCTCCGGCGCAGTCACCGGGGTGAGCATCATCAGCATGTCCGAAACCTCCGGCCTGGGGGCCAATGCCGCCCGGGAGAGCTTCCGCAGCCAGTACGTCGGAAAGACGGGAAGCGTGAAGCTCAGGAAGCAGGGGGGGGAGATCGACGCCCTTACCGGCGCCACCGTAACCTCCACCGCCGTGACAAAGGGCGTCAGCGCGGCTCTGGCCGCGGCGGCGGAACTGATGCAGGAAGGGGGGCAGTAAGGCATGAACGTCAAGAAGCAATTCCGGGAAGGACTCCTGACCAATAACCCCGTACTGGTGCAGCTCCTGGGGATGTGCTCCACCATGGCCATCACCACCACCCTGTTCAACGGCATCGGCATGGGGGTGAGCGTCATCGTGATCCTTACCTGCTCCAACATCGTGATCTCCCTGCTGCGGAAGATCATCCCCAGTACCATCCGTATCGCCTGTTATATCGTGGTGGTGGCGGGCTTCGTCACCATCGTGGATCTGCTGACGCAGGCGTTTCTGCCCAGCCTGTCCGAAAGCCTGGGCGTGTTTATTCCGCTGATCGTGGTGAACTGCATCATTCTGGCCCGGGCGGAGGCCTTCGCCTCCAGGAACGGCGTTGCCGCCTCGGCGCTGGACGGGATCTTCCAGGGCACCGGCTATACCCTGGTGCTCATCGTCATGTGCGTTATCCGGGAATTCCTGGGCAGCGGCACCTTCGGCGGCGGACTCCTGGGACCGGACGGCGCGGGGATCCGCATCCTGCCCGAGGGCGTCCCAGCAACCTTCCTGGTGCTTCCCGTGGGGGGCTTCCTCACCCTGGGCTGCCTCATCGCCCTGATGCAGTATCTCCTGCGGAGGAGGGAGGATAAATGACCCTCACCGGTCTGGTTTCCATCGCCCTGGGGGCGATCCTCATCGAGAACTTCATCTTCTCCCAGTTCCTGGGTATCTGTCCCTTCCTGGGGGTATCCCGGAAGACGGAGACCGCCCTGGGCATGGGCCTGGCGGTAACCTTCGTCATGGCCCTGGCCAGCGTTTTCTGCTGGCTGGTCAACACCCTGCTGCTCGTTCCCCTGGGCCTCACGTATATGCAGACCGTGGCCTATATCCTGGTGATCGCCGCTTTGGTGCAGTTTGTGGAAATGTTCCTGAAAAAGACCCTGCCCGGTCTGTACCAGGCCCTGGGGATCTATCTGCCCCTCATCACCACCAACTGCGCGGTGCTGGGCGTGGTGCTGCTGAACACCCAGAAGAATTATGACTTTCTCTCCAGCCTGGTGTACGGCGTTACCGGAGGGATCGGCTTCCTGGTGGCGATCGTCCTTTTCGCTTCCGTGCGGGAACGGCTGGATCTCACGGCGGATTGTCCCAAGAGCTTTGAGGGCTTTCCCATCGCCCTCATCTCCGCGGGCCTGCTGGCTCTGGCCTTCATGGGCTTCTCCGGCCTGAAGGTCTTCTGAGAGGAGGGGGTATCGCATGACAAACGTATGGATCGCCGTGGCGGTGCTGGGGGGACTCGGCGCCTTCTTCGGCCTGCTGCTGGCCATCTCCTCCCGCGTCTTCTACGTGAAGGTCGATGAGCGGGAGGAAAAGGTTTCCGCCTGCCTGAACGGCGCCAACTGCGGCGGCTGCGGCTACGCGGGCTGCTCCGCCTATGCCGCCGCCATCGTGCGGGACGGGGCTCCCATCGACCGCTGCGTCCCCGCGGGGCAGGAGGGCGTCCGGCAGATCGCCGCCATCATGGGCGTGGAAGCGGTGGAAATGGCGCATACCGTGGCCTTCGTCCGCTGCAGCGGCGGAGACAAGGCTCAGGTGAAATACGCATACAATGGGCTGCGGGACTGTACCGTGGCCGCCCAGGCCATCGGCGGCGGCCAGCGCGCCTGCGCCTACGGCTGCCTGGGCTACGGCAGCTGCGTGAAAGCCTGCCGTTTCGGCGCCCTGAGCATCGTGGACGGGGTGGCGAAGGTGGATCCGGAGCAGTGCCGCGGCTGTATGGCCTGCGCCGAGGTCTGTCCCAAGCACCTGATCGTTCCCGTACCCTATGGGGTGGAGGGGGCCGTTCCCTGCGCCAATACGGATAAGGGCGGCATCACCCGGAAGGTTTGCGAAAGCGGCTGCCTGGGCTGCCATCTGTGTGAGAAAAATTGTCCCCATAATGCCATCCATGTGGTGGACAATGTCTCCGTCAAGGATTATTCTAAGTGTCAGAACTGCGGCATCTGCGCAGAGAAGTGTCCCCGAAAGCTGATCTATATGCCCCATCCGGATCTGTCCAAGCGCCCCGGGGCCTGAAATCGAGATTCGATTGCCAGGGGAGGGAGATTCCTCCCCTGGAATCCATTTGCAGGAGAAGAAAGCATGGTATACGACAATATTCTGGAAGCCATCGGCCATACCCCCATGATCCGGCTCAACCGGCTGCCGGACCCAAATGGAGCGGAGATCCTGGTGAAATACGAGGGGCTCAACGTGGGCGGCTCCATCAAGACCCGCACAGCCTACAACATGATCCTGGCGGCGGAGCAGGCGGGGCAGATCGGGCCGGATACGGTGATCGTGGAGCCCACCAGCGGCAACCAGGGCATCGGCCTTGCGCTGGTAGGGGCTGTGCGGGGGTACCGCACCGTGATCATCATGCCGGATTCCGTCTCCGCGGAACGGCGGCTGCTGGTGGAGCACTACGGGGCGGAGGTGGTGCTGGTTCACGATGCCGGGAACATCGGGGACTGCATCGCGGAATGCATCCGCATGGCCCAGGAGATGGGGAAGAAGGATCCCCGGGTGTGGATCCCCCAGCAGTTCTCCAACCCCAATAACCCCCTGGTGCACAAGTACCATACGGCCCGGGAGATCCTGGAGCAGGTGGCGGGGCCCATCCATGGCTTCTGTTCCGGCGTGGGCACCGGCGGCACCCTCTCCGGCATCGGGGAGACCCTGAAAGCCCTGAATCCGGACATCACCATCTGGGCTGTGGAGCCGGAAAACGCGGCCATCCTGGCGGGGGGCAACGTGGGCAGTCATCTGCAGATGGGCATCGGGGACGGCCTGATCCCGGACAATCTGAACCGGGAGATTTATGACGAGGTTTACGTGGTCTCGGATGAGGAGGCGCTGGATACCGCCAAGGCCCTGGCCCGGGAGGAGGGACTCCTCTGCGGGATCTCCGCCGGGACCAACGTCGCCGCAGCCCTGGCCCTGGCGAAGCGGCTGGGAAAGGGAAAACGGGTGGTCACCGTCCTGCCGGACACGGGGGAGCGGTACTTCTCCACCCCCCTGTTTCAGTAAGGGAGCGGCGGAATGAACCGGGAAAGACACGAAAAGCGCAATTTCTGGCTTCTTCTGGTCCTGGCTGTTCTGGCGGGAGTGGGCTTCCTCATCTGGGGACAGTACAACACCGCCTCCACCATCTTTGACATGGGCTTCTTTCGGCGGAACGCAGCCGAGCTTATGACCTCCGCCGAAGGGGTGAAGCTGGAGGGGGAGGATCGGGAACGGTATGATCGCCTCCTGGAGACGGGGGACGAATGGACGGAGAAGGCCGGCCTTAAGCAGGGGAGCTGGAGGACGGAGAGCATCACCGCCTGGTTCGGCGAGCCGGCGGGGATCACCCTGAGCTATGATCTGTATACCCAGGGCGCGGACCGTACCGTCATTCTCCTCCACGGATTCCAGGAGGGGGTGAAGGACGTTCGGTACTGGGGCGCCTACTGGTGGGACCGGGGCTGGGACGTGCTCATCCCCCAGCTGCGGAGCTACGGCGCCGGGGACGAAGGCGTCATCCCCTGCACCTACGGCGTTTATGAACAGTTTGATCTGTATGACCTGATCCTGTCCCTGGGGCTGGAGAATGAGACTCTGGTGATTCAGGGGCGGGGCACCGGGGCCGCCGCCGCGGTTTTCCTGGCGGCTAATCCGGATCTGGCCGGAGCCGGTCTGGACGGGATCGTGGCCGAGAGCCTGTATGCCAATATGGGGAAGGATGCCAAAACCATGGTGAAGAAGCTCTTCGGCCTGGGCAACCCCCTCCTTCTTCGCTTCCTGAACGCCCAGATCCGGCAGAAGCTGGGCTTCCTGCCGGAGAGTGTGGATCTCACCGCCGCGGCGGCGAACAGCACCGTTCCCGCCCTGCTGGTATGGGGGGAGGACGATGGCTTCCTGGATCCTCAGCTCACCGTGCAGGTGGGCGACGCCTGGAAAGGGGAACACCGGAGCGTCGGACTGACAGGGGGGCACCGCCTCCTTTGGGCGGTATCCGGCGAGCCATACCGGGAAGCCCTGGACGGTTTCCTGGAGCTGGTGGGGTAGAGAGACCTGCCTGCGGATTTCGATTGTCAGAACCCCGGGAATATGGTATACTGCACCTTGTGTGATACAACAATCAACGCCCCGCAGCGAGCGGGGCGGTCCTGGAGTGGAAGGATATATGAAGATCAAGATCACGGCGGACAGCACCTGCGACCTGGAGCGGGAGCAGATCCTGCAGCACGATATCACCGTCACCCCGCTGCACATCGGACGCAGCAACGGACAGGATTATCGGGATGGGGTGGATATTACCCCTGCGGAGCTCATCCGGTATGCGGATGAGGACGGCGTCCTTTGCCATACCGCCGCCGTCAGCGTGGGAGAGTATGAGGCGGCCTTCCGGAAGGCCCGGGAGGAGGCGGACGCGGTGGTCCATATCAATATCGGCTCCGGCTTTTCCGCCTGCCATCAGAATGCGAAGATCGCCGCCGCCGAGGTGGACAACGTCTTTGTGCTGGATTCCGAAAATCTCTCCAGCGGCATGGGCCATCTGGTGATGGACGCCGCGGAGCTGGCGGAGGCCGGGGAACGGCCGGAGGAGATCCTGCGCATCCTGGAGGAGCGGCGGAGCAAGGTGGAGACCAGCTTCGTCCTCAGCACCCTGCGGTATATGCGCATGGGAGGCCGGTGCAGCACCGTGGCCGCCCTGGGCGCCAATCTGCTGAAGATTTCCCCCTGCATCGAGCTGCGCAGCGGAGCCATGGGAGTGGGGAAAAAGTACCGGGGCAGCTTTGATAAGGTCCTGACCCAGTACGTGCATGACCGGCTGGACGGGCGGACGGATATCGACTATCGCCGCATCTTCATCACCGACTGCATGGCCGGGGAGGAACAGCGTATGGCCGTGCGGAAGCTGGTGCAGGAGCTGGCTCCCTTCGAGACGGTGCTGAACACCCGGGCAGGCTGTACGGTCTCCAACCACTGCGGCCCCGGCTGTCTGGGGATCCTGTTCTTCCGGAAGTGAACGCGATATCGCACCCCGGCGGAAACCTCGTTTTCCGCCGGGGTGCCTTTTTCTGCATTCCCGGTGAAATAAACGGTTTTTTCAGAAAACCACGAATACCCTGTCCGATTTTTCCCTTCTCGCGGAACATATAAAACAGAGGGGCTACGGAAGGAAGTGAGGGCCTTGTTCAACCCGGCGGACGCGGCGGAGGATCGGAGCAGATCAAAGCGGCAGGAGCTGGAAAGCGCGGAGCGGAGGTATATCCAGGAGCTGTACCTGAACCATTACCCTGCGCTGCAGAGGGCTGCCTGGAATCTGGGCTTTCGCGGCGAAGCGGTGGAGGACTGGCTCCAGGAGACCTTCCTCATCGCCATCCGGCGCATAGACGCCCTCAAAGCCTGCAGCAGCCCCGGGGCTTATCTGATGCAGATCCTGCGAAATGTGATCGGCCATCATCTGCGAAGAAAAAAGCAGGCTGTCCTTGTCATGGAAAAGCTGCAGGTAGTGGGAACGGCAGATCGGGAGAATTATCAGGATGAGGAGGATCCGGCAACGCTGTATCGCGGGCTGGTGAGCGATGAAGAGCTTCGCCTTCTGATCCGCTTTTATCTGGAGGGCTGGTCCCAGAAGGACCTGGCCCGGGAGCTGGGAATCGATATGGAGGCATGCAGCAAGCGGATCCAGCGCGCGAAAGCGCATCTGAAGGCCGCGATGGAGCGGGATGGGCTGCTTTGAGCGGGAGGAAGAAAATGACAGCGAATAAGAACCGGGAACAGGAATACGCGAAGATGACGGCGGAGGAGCTGGAGCAGCGGTACCGGGAAGCCTTCTTCTATACGGATGAGATCGACGAAACGGTGTATATGGAGCTGGAGCGGCTCGGGGAAGCCCTGGGGGAGAAGCGGCCTGCGGAGTTTGCCCATACGGCTGAGGAATCCTGGAAGCGGTTCTCCCGGGTCCATGAGGAGGAGATCACCCAGTGCTGCGCGCAGGCAGCGAGGAAGAAGGCCGCCGCAAAAGCCGGAAGATACCGCGCCGCGGCAAGAAGCGTCCTCATCGCCGCGGTGGCGGTGGTCCTCCTGGCGGGGGCCGCCCTTGCGGCGGACTCCCTGGGGCTGGTGGCCTGGGTACCCCGGTGGAACGCCGCGGCGGGGCGGTATGAACCTGTGGCGCAGGAGGTCTCGGGGGAGAATCCTATCCCGACGGCGCTCAGGGAGCTGGGGATCACCGAGCCGGTGTATCCGTCGAAGCTGCCGGAGGGCTTCACCCTCACGGAATCCCGCATCAGCGAAGACCCCCTGGTCCTGATGGAGCAGTACGCCCGGAACGACCAGCGGCTCAGCATCACCGTCACCCCCATCGAAGGCTTCAAAACCGCAGTGTACCAGGCGGAGGGGAGCGCGGCGGCACAATACCCTTCCGGCGGCGGGGTGCACTACATGTTCAAGAACGCCGGAACCATCACCGTCGTCTGGTACACGCAGAATTATGCCACCTCCGTCAGCGGGGACATCACCCGGGAGGAGATCAAAGGGATCATGGATTCCGTCGCGGAGAGGTCAGCAGGATGAGGAAGATGAGATCATCCAGGCGGATCATGATCGCCCTGCTCATCTTGCTTCTGCTCACGGGGATCGTGCTGCTTTTGACGGGAGTGATCATTCCCCGGCAGAAGACCCAAAAGGCCATGGAGCTGTTGTCGGAGGGCGAATATGCTGAAGCCTACGCGATCCTGGCGGAGCTGGGGAAAAATGACATCATCATCGCCAGCGTAAACGAGCGGGCGGACGCCCTTCTGGAGGCTGGGGATGGGGATGGGGATGGGGATGGCGCCTATGCCCTGCTGGCGGAGCTGACGGACGAAGAGAGCCGGGAAAGGCGCATGGAGATCAAGCGGCAGCAGATCCGGGATACCCAGGAGGGCAAGTATTTCACCCTGGGCCGCTATGAGCAGGACAATAAACCGGGGAACGGACCGGAGCCGATCCAATGGATGGTCCTGGCCCGGGATGGGGACCGGGTTTTGGTCATCAGCCGCTATATCCTGGATTGTATCCGTTACGACGAGGAATACCGGCGGGTCACCTGGGAGACCTGCACCCTCCGGGCCTGGCTCAACGGGGAATTCCTGAATGCTGCCTTTGACCCGGAGGAACAGCTTCTGATTCTGACGACCCACGTCACGGCGGACCCGAATCCCGATTTTGCCGTGGACCCGGGAGAGGATACGGAGGATAAGCTCTTCCTGCTGAGCATCCCGGAGGCGGAAGTGTATTTCCATCCGGATCCCTATGTGGTTCCCCGTGTTGGCATTAATGCAGAGGAAAGGTTAAAGCAAGGGGCAAAGTATGAGGCAAATCCTTCCACTCTGTATTGCAAGCCCACAGCCTATGCGGCTGCGCGGGGCAGCATTCCACGGGTGGATGTCTTCAAAGGCGCCACGTCCTGGTGGCTTCGCGCCCCCGGTATGCGGGCATCCAGCGCGGCCTTGGCCGACTCCTACGGCCTGTTCGACACTTGGGGCGCTTTGGTCAACTGCGACGGCTCGTCATTCTTATACGGGGTCCGCCCGGTGATGTGGATCGACCTGGGAACTTGACGGAAGAAAGAAGGGTATACCATGAAACATATCCGATCCTTGTACCGAAGCCCGCTGAAAACGGCGCTCACTCTGCTGCTCCTGGCGGCGGCGGCGTTCCTCTTTCTCTATAACCTCTCGGAGTACAGCATCTCCGACCGGGAGTACCGGGAGGCCCGGGACCGGTACGAAGGGGTGCTGACGGTGGAGGTGGAGCCGGTGCCGGACAACACCAGCATCTACGACCTCTTCCTCCTGACGGACGAGACCGGCAGGACCTCCAACTACGGCATCTCGGTCAATACCCTTGAGATGACCTACGAATCCAACCATCAGAAGAGCCTGGGAGAGGAACTCATCAAAAAGCTGGCCGCCCTGCCCCATATCTCCCGGGTGGAGAAGCGGTATCTCGCCGCCGGGGTATCCCCGGACTACTACCGGATGGATACGGATCATCATTTCTATTATTTCGCCGGACGCACCGTCATCGCGGCCACGGTGCTGTACCGCTATCAGAGCGCTCTGATGGCGGAGGGCGGAACCCTGCGCAAATTCACGCCGTATATAGACAACATGGAGTTCCTGACCCTGGTGGACGTGGAGATGCTGGCGGGGAACCCGGCCTGGCTGTACAACATCGCCACCAAGCGGGATTATGACGAGCATGCTCTGAGACTCGCCACCTTTATCCGGGATTATCCCACGGACGGGCACATGGACGACGTGATGACGGATTATCTCAATATCCGCTGGAACATGGTCAACTTCGACAACCAGGTGTTCACAGGGGATGCGGACTTCGTCCAGCCCGGGGGACGGTATTTGTTCGTCCTGCGGAACAATCAGGAGCAGCCCGTCGCTCCCCTGATTGAACACCTGAATGACTATCCCAGCGGCTCCTACCACCAGTTCGACGTGGGGGACGACAGCATCAAGGGCTGGTGGCCCTACTTCACGGACATCACCGACGCCCCGGAAAACTGGCTGGAGGGGGAGGAATACGCCGACCTCCGGGAGCTCATCGACCTGACGAACAAGGACCTGCACACCTTCGACGTGGTGTACGGAGACGACATGGCCGCCCAGCGCCGGGTGGCGGAGGGGCGCATGATCTGCGAGGAGGGGCGCTTCATCACCCCGGCGGACGCGGGACAGCCGGTGTGCGTGGTGAACGCGGATTTTCTGGAGACGAACGGCCTCAAGGTGGGAGATACCATCACCCTGGACCTGGGGAACTACCTCTCCGAGCAGTATGCCCCCCTGGGGGCGGTGGCGGTGACCCGGGGCCGGGAGAGCACGGCATTCAAGACCCAGACCTTCACCATCATCGGGTCCTGGCGGGACCTGAACGAGGGGAACCATGTGTACCGGGACCGCTTCTGGTGCTGGAGCAACAACGCCATCTTCGTCCCCTCCGCCTTCCTGCCGGAGTGCGTGAACGCCGAGGGACATGAATTCAAGCCCGGCGAGATCAGCTTCGTGGTGGGCAACGCGGAGGAGATCAACGCCTTCGTGGAGGAGTGCCTGCCCCAGGTGGAAGCCCTGGGCGTCACCTACACCTTCAGCGACGGAGGCTGGCTCCAGATCGGAGAAAACCTGATGCAGAGCCGGAAGATCGCCCTGGTGAAGCTCCTCATTTTCTCCGGGGCGGCCCTCTTCGCCCTGGTGCTCACGGTGTGGCTCTTCATCGGGCGGAAGAAGCAGGAATACGGCATCCTCCGGGCCCTGGGGATGGAAAAAGGAGAGGCCGGAGGGCGGCTGTACGTGCCCTTCCTGCTCCTGGGAACGGTCTCCGCCCTTCTGGGCCTGGCCGCCGCCAGGATCGTCACCGCCCGGCAGCTCATGGGCGAGGCCGCCCATGCTCCGGCTCCCCTGAGGGTGTTCCTCCTGGGGACCCTGGGCTTCCTGGCGCTGCTGGCGCTCCTGGCCTTCCTGGGCCTGCTGCTCATCCGCCGCCGGAGCATCCTGGAGCTGGTGCAGGGGAAGAAATGATGGATTGGTCCTTCCGTTATCTCCGCCGCCTCCTGGGACGGAATCCGGGGCGGAGCCTCCTGAGCCTGGGGCTGGCGGCCCTGCTGGCCCTGGCCTTCGGCCTGGTGACGATGCTCCGGGGGATGTACGCAGAGCTGTACCGAAACGTGGAGGTCAGGGCGGTGTTCACCGGCATTCCCTACGCCAAGGCTCTGAAGGCGGAGACCTCGGGATTCCTGCGGGACGCGTACTATGAGACCGTGATCATGGATGTGATGGTGGAGCTGAATGACCTGGAGCATGCGGCGATCCTGTTCACCAACCGCCTGGAGGAGGTCGGGCCCGAGGACGTGGAATGGGCCGAGGGCTGGGATGAGGAGAGCTTCTTCGCTGCGGAAAAGGGAGTGTGCCTCCTGCACGCAGAGTATGCGGAGGAACTGGGCATGGGCCTGGGGGACCGGGTGCGGGTGAACGAAAGGAACTGGCTGGCGAACATCAGCGCAGGGGGCGAAAGTCCCCTCCGGCCCGGGGAGACCCTTTTGGAGCTCCGGGACAGGAGGCGGCCCTTCCTCACCGTGGCGGGGCTCCTCCGCAGCGGACCCGAGGATCACATCCTCCGCGTCCCCGCGGGGGCCTTCAAGCCCTTGAGCTGCTTCATCGCCGGGGAATACAGCCTGGATATTGCCCGGTATACCCTGGCGGACTACCACCGGGCCTCTGCGTTCCGGGATTACGCAAAAAGCCTCCTGGACGGCGTCCGGGGCGATCCTGCCTTCTCCATGGATACCGACAGCGCGGATCGCATCTATGAGATGCACCGGCTGCTGGAGACCCTGTACCCGATCACCATCGCCGCCGCCCTGCTGTTGGGCGGCGTGCTCCCAGGACTCATGGTGCTCCATGCCTCCAAGGAGATCAGCACCCTGCGGGCGCTGGGGGTACGCATCCGGAGCTGCACGGGCATCTACACCCTGGCCCAGGCGCTGTGCGCGTTTTTGGGCCTGTTGATCGGCCTGCTGCTGGCGTTCGTCCTGCAGCGCCCGGCCTTTGCCGCCGTGGCCGGGCCCTTCGGGATATACCTGGCCGCCCATCTGGCGGCCTGCGCCCTGGGGAGCGGCATTTTCGCCTGGCTCTCCGCCCGGCGGCACGTGCTGGAACTCTTGCAGTCCAAGGAATAGGAGGCAAAGTATGAACTGGTCCCTTCGCTTTCTCCGCCGTCTCCTGGGACGGAACCCGGGGCGGAGCCTCCTGAGCCTGGGGCTGGCGGCTCTGCTGGCCTTCGCCTTCGGCCTGGTGACGGTGCTCCGGGGGATGTACGCGGAGCTGTACCAGAACGTGGAGGTCAAGGCGACCTTCTCCGGCGGCCTGAGCTACGACCGGGCGGAGAAGATCGCGGAGAGCGGCTACGTCCGGGATCCCTACTATGAGCGATACGCCCCGGACGGGATGGTGGAAATGAAAGCCGCCGGTTTTCTCTTCACCAACCTGCTGGACCGGCAGGTGTCTGACCCGGTGGATTGGCTGGAGGGCTGGGACGAGGAGACCGCCATGCACGCGGCGGAAAAGATCCTGGTGATGTATTCCGCCCATGCGGAGCGCCTGGGCGTCGGCCTGGGGGACATGGTGCGGGTCAACGAATGGGATTGGTGGAACGCCGTCACCGCCATGGGCCTGGACCCCCTGAAGCCTGGGGAGACAGATATGGAGCGGCGGGACGCCCGGCGGCCCTTTTTCCGGGTGGTGGGCATCATCCGATCCGACGCGGATATGCGCACGGTATACGCTCCCGCGGCGGCCCGGTATACGGTGCTTTTCCTGGTGCCCAAAATGGAGCTGGATATCGCGGAGTTCACCCTGCTGGACTACCATCAGGCGGGGGAGTTCAGCGCCTATGCCAAGGGGGAGTTGGACAAGAGCCAGAATGAGGTGCGTCTCACCCTGGACACCTCCTATGCGGACCGGATCTATGAGATGCACCGGCTGCTGGAGACCCTGTACCCGATCACCATTGCGGCAGCTTTGCTCCTGGGGGGCGTCCTGCCGGGGCTTACGGTGCTCCATGGGTCAAAGGAGATCAGCGTGCTCCGGGCCCTGGGGACGAAGATCGGAAAATGCGTGGGGCTGTATACCGCCGCCCAGGTGCTCTGCGCCTTTGTCGGCCTGCTCCTGGGCTTCCTCCTGGTAATCCTGATCCGGAAGCCGGAGCTTGCGGCGGTGGGGAAGCCCTTCGGCGTTTACCTGGCCGCGCATCTCGCCGCCTGCGCCGTCGGCAGCGGCGTTTTCGCCTGGCTGTGCGCGAGAAAGCATGTTTTAGCCCAATTGCAGGCAAAGGAATAGCGAAGCGGTTTTCGAGCGGCCGCTGCGCTGACGTACCGATCCTTTCTCTGACTATACTCGTTTCTTTGCCTCCGGCGGCCCGGTTTCTCTCACGTGAGAGAAACCGGGGAAAGAGCGCGGCGGGGCTCCGCCCCTGCACCCCGGTGCGGC